>DASWHX010000201.1:0-5868 GCA_036397995.1 Cyclobacteriaceae bacterium | reverse complement strand
CTCCCTCAGTCTAAGTGCTTTCTTTATATTCCTGGAATTGGGTATTTGGTATCCATGCTTCCCAAATGGATAGTTGCTCATCACCAAATCACCTTGCTTTATTGCATTGTTTATGATGGTTCGCAAACTCCTAATATAGATTCCTACTGTTGAAGGTGACCTATCTTCTGATTTCATCCAGGCTTCATACCTGTTCAGAAATTCTACCGTAACTTCGTTAAAGGAAAGACTTCGCTTAAAGGCTATCAGGGAGTTTAGAGCAGATCGGTAGCTATCCGCTGTGTTTACCCTCGCCTGTTTATTCAAAAAGTCTATATACTCCTGAAAATGGAAATACACGCTTTCTCTATCTGTTTTACTTATAAAGAACTTCCTTTCAAAGGCACTGAATGAAAACTGCTCAATCTTCTTAATAGCATCTTCAGCCTTAGCCGTAATTGCGTTTAATATTACCCTTTCTTCTTTATGCCATCCTCTGGACTTCTTGTCTTCGATTTTAACAAAATCCGTCTCAGTATAGGATTTCCCGATGGAGTAGTATTTACGCTTCCTTAAATGGCAAATGCGGAGTTTAGCAGGGTATGAGCCATCCTTCTTGATTCTTCTGGTGTCCAGGATGATTCCAGTGGTTACATTTATCATTTGCTACACAATTTGATACACAAATATAGCAAAACAAACCAATAACATCAATAAAAGAAAAAATAGTATAATGACCTAAAATGGCTATTTTTACTAATTCCAGATGCAAAATTGGTAAGAAAGATATAATAAACAAATAGTATGGATTATGACTCATAATCAGGGGGTCGCAGGTTCAAATCCTGCTGGCCCACCAGGAAAACAATTTCAATTAGCAATTAAGAATCATCAATTGTTTTCTCCATTTCCCAAAAGAGTCTTCCAAATAATCCCATCAGAGTCAAAGAGGACTCTGATGAATGACTAGAATCAAGACCTCAGGAAAAAAACTACTTCTTTTAAAATCCCTAACCCTTTTGATGGCGCTCCTAAAACGAAGGTTGTAACTCGATCTTTCATCTTGCTGAAACTAACTGAAATGTTCAATTAATCGTTCCTTATGGATTCTAATTTTGATTACATCATTAGAGACATCAAAGTCTCCGCAAATTTTTCGTGAGAATGCATCCAGGATTAAATCATCATGTCCATCTGATTCTTGAAATTTGCCTTTCAATTCTTCTATATAGGATTTATTTCCATTTATAAGCGACTCCAGTTTGGTTACCGGAACTAAAATTCTACCGGCAAATTCATTTGCCTGGTATTCAAACCAGTGCAGGTCGTCTTCATTCATTGAATTGAAAAATGTAATTATATCCTCCGGTTTCTTGAATTCAACATCTTCGTAGAATTCTGGATGTAAAATGTAATGGCCAAGCTCATGAGCAAGGGTGAATCTAAGTCGCTGCTTAAATATGGGATTTATGTACCTTTCTTGATCAACATAGATTTCCAGTTTGTCCTTACTTAGAAATCCCTCTGTATTTACCACCTTAAGGAGCTCGCGTAAAGGAACAATTTGAATCTTATATTTTAATTCTATAATTTCCTCGATCTCAACAGGTATATCTTCTGATCCTCTGGTTTTATCGGCTTCATCACAAATGTAGCGTTGAGTCAATCTTCTCGGTTTCGGCATTTCGAATTTAGGGTTTACTTAAAAGTTTAATTAACTCCTTCAATTCTTTTTCGGTGGGTTTCTTACCGCTTAGAGTTCTAAAAAATATTGGAAGTTTTTTGACAATTTGTTCATCAACCAATTCTTTAGGAATTGAATGAATAATTGCAAGGTCCATTAACTTTTGCTTCTGCTCATTATCAAGATTCAAAGCAGAAGCAATGGTTTCAATAATTTCCTTGTCCTTTGGAGGTTCCATTAATTCCCTTTCAACTTTACTCCAGTTTGAAGGATCCAGGTTTGCCTTTGAACAAAAGTTGCGGAGCGTAAAACCTTTTTCAATCCGAAAGTCTCTTGCAGTTTGACCGAATGATTTCATTTGCGTTTAGTTTAGTTGTGGTACAAATATACCACAAAATTGTGGTAAGAGAATACCACATTATGAAATCTTTTAATGCCTGTAGTTTCACAGAAAGACCAAAGAATAGAACAGATCCTATATCCGACCTGAAGGGAAGAAAAGTTGCTATCAGTCTGATTATCAGAAAGTTTGTTTGTTCATTATCTGACTATTAATCAGAGGGTCGCAGGTTCAAATCCTGCTGGGCCCATCATCACAGCATAATCTCAATAATGCACTTTTTGCGATCAAGATTTCATGCTGGCCGTAGTTTTCGGACGATTCTCTTCAAGCACGGGGAGAAGAAAGAAATATGAGGTTCCGTGGTGAGAAAGGTAAATCCAATAGGATTATCCTTTAAGAGGAGGAAATTCCCAAATCAGAAAAAAGAGGAAGATCGGCCGTTGCAATTCAGACCCATTATTAAGAAGGATTTAACCTACAGACTTTTAGATATATTATACTTTCCCACTTCCATCATGTAGTCGCATGCATCATGGTGTTTATTAGCTAAAATGCCAATACATTCATTACGTATTCTTAATAAACTCGGATCATTGACATTTTCTAAGGACAGAATCCTCCTTTCAATTTCCAAATCTTGCAACGCTATATTATCAACAAATTCAAGACCCAAATTTCCCAAAAGCATTTCCTTTGAAACTAAGTGGGAATGTGTCTTCAGAGATACTAAGAGGTATGTCGGGTTTATGTGGATACATGGAGCAATAGCCCAAATAAGTGCTGACCTTTCTGCTCCATAAGTAATGGAAAATAACCTGAAAGCAAGGTCAATTGCACCCTTTAGACCCGTCGCTAAATGATTTTTCAAAACAATAAAGCTCTGATAATATAAATTATCAATCTCTTGCCTACTTTGTTTGACATTGGAATTGTATAAAGGTAGAGTTTTATAGAGGTGATATGCAGTATCATCATTCGGATTATCTCTGTACCGGATAAATGACCGTGTTAGTTCATTTTCCCCTGAAACAGTCCTTTTCAAGAAAAAAGAAGAACCAAAACCTAAAAAAGCAATAAGTTTAAGAAATTTCAGGAAAAATAACCTTCTACGCATTAGTCCAAGGAATATTCTAGAGTCAAAGCTAGTCAATTATTATGGTAATTGTACTATTGAAATATCTATTACAAGCTCTCTGATACGATGCGACAAAATACTTGCAAGCACCCCGCAGATTTTACTAATTTACTTTTACGATCCGTTGTAGCAGTAATCATTTTTTTCGAAATGAGAACAACTTTTGTTTTTGGAGCAGGAATTTCAAAGTATTATTATTATCCCTCTGGGAGATGAACTACGGGCAACGATAATTAAATTCATTGAGGAAGCTGTTGCCAAAGCATGGTATCATGATTCAAATAAAAATCAAAGAGGCGCCATATCAAACATAATTCTAGATAAGTTTGATACAGGTCAATTAAAGGATTTTGTCGAAAGACTCAAGAGATCAAATACTAAGACCATTAATCAATTCCTGGCGAACCATACACCACTGAACCATCAAGATGAGGAAATTAATAAAATTGCCAAGTTGCAGAAAAGCAAAGAGACACCTGGCAAGAGGCTTAAAACCCAGGAGAGATATAAAATTTTTTTTGAAGTTTACTATGGAAATAATCCGAATTAATTCACAAATTTACCGGATTGGCCAAGTTTACCCTCTGCAGGTCAGTTTAAACAACCTAATACCTAAATAATATGATAAATGTTTCATTTAAACGTCTTTCTGTTCCAGGCTGGGCCGGAACATTCAGATATCATCCTGTATGGTTATTAACCATTGTTTTGTCAATCTTATCATGCACCCCGAAAAGTGAAAATGCAGGTTTCGCGGCTAAAACGGGCATCACGGTTTGTGGAACGGTTCAGTTTTCAGACGGATGTGGGCAGGAAACTGATTCCCTGATCTCATACGGATTGGCTTTAGTGCATCACATGACATATGATGAAGCTCAAAAAGTTTTTGATAAAGTAATTGCAACTGCTCCGGAGTGTTTTTGGGGACACTGGGGAAAAGCGTTAACCTTGATCCATCCGGTTTGGCCTGACGAACCTGGAGAAGCAGGAATGAAGCAGGGATGGGAATTGATACAAAAGGCGTCTCAACTTTCATCCAATCAAAAAGAAACCGTTTATGGTCAGGCTCTTGCCTCTTACTATGAAAACGGCCTTGAAAAAACAGAACTGGAAAGGTTAAAGAGTTTTGAGAAAGGCTGGGAGACTGCTTTGGAAATGTTTCCGGATGATCTTGAAATAAAATCTTTTTATGCTTTACTGCTTATTTCAACTGCTGATCCGCAGGATAAAACTTACCCAAATTTAATAAAGGCCGGTAAACTGGCTGAAGAGGTACTTCAGGTCATTCCCGATCACCCCGGCGGATTTCATTACACCATACATGCCTACGACTATCCCGAACTCGCGGATAAAGCTTTATCAGCCGCCAACAACTATAGCGATATTGCTCCTGAAGTCCCTCATGCATTGCACATGCCAACCCACATTTTTACGCGGTTGGGTATGTGGGAAGAATCCATCGACTGGAATTTGCGATCGGCGAAGGCCGCCTCAAAGCAGCGAGTTGGCGGCAATGTATCACTGCACTATTTTCATGCCGTTGACTATATTGTTTATGCGCATTTACAACGTCTGGAAGATCTAAAGGCAAGTCAGATTATCGGGGAGTTTAAGAATGCAGAAGCTCCATACCAGGAACATTCAACCACTGCCTATACGATGGCTTCCGTCGAGGCCCGGTATGCCCTGGAAAGACAGGAATGGGAAAAGGCCGCCTCTCTTGAAGCTAGGCAACCCAACGGAATAAACTGGGATAAGTTTCCGGAATTTGAAGCTCTGACCCATTTTGCTGTCGGATTGGGCGCTGCAAGGAGCGGGCTCACTAAAAAGTCTGAGAATGCGGCTAAAAAATTGGAAGAGCTTAAACAAAAAGTAAGCAATCCATATTGGGCACAGCAAGTTGAAATCCAAAAAAATGCCGTAAAGGGCTGGTTGGCATATGCAAATGGAAATAAAAAAGAAGCGCTTGAATGGATGACCCTGGCTGCCGAACAGGAGAATGCCACAAATAAGCATGCTATCACTCCCGGAGAATTACTTCCGGCCAGCGAGTTACTGGGTGACATGTTGTTGGAGCTCAACAAACCGGCTGAAGCGCTTGTTCAATATGAGATCGCCCTGAAAAGAAGTCCACTCAGGTTTAACAGCCTTTATGGTGCAGCCCATGCTGCTGAACTTTCCGGAAACCAGGAAGCGGCAAAAACGTATTACGAAAAACTGATCGAGGTTTCGGCTGATGCCGAGGTCACTTTACCCCGGAGAGAAAAAGCAATGTCATACCTGAGAGGAGCATAAACGATCTTTGATTTCCGGTTTAAGGAAAGAATTCCTGTGGACAATAATAAAAGAGGAGGTCCTCCCTCCTCTTTTATTATATTTAAAACAACTGCAATTCCTGAAAATTAACTTTTGTTGGGATCTTTCACATCAGCCAGGATTGCCTCATATCGGGCCTTTAGTTCGGCGTCTTTTTCCAGGGCTTCCCTGATGGCTTTATGAACTTTTCCTCTTCCGCCGATCATTTTGGTAGCAAGTCTCTTTCAATTTTTCAGGTACACCTTTTGCGGCGGCAGGGAGAGGTAGAGTTCATTTTTCGAATGGCTTTTGAAAAATATGAGATTAACAAACTTCAAATGAAAAGGTATGCGAAGCGAAGGAATCGTGATAATGAAGTAATTAAAATTCTGAATTTAATCATTGTTAAATAATTTGCCCAAACTCTTAAAA
>DASWHX010000200.1:0-12599 GCA_036397995.1 Cyclobacteriaceae bacterium | reverse complement strand
TTTTAAGCAGGAATTTCTTTTTCAGCCTTTGCTGAATATCCATTTGTATTCAAATCTGTTGCAGGAATCCCAGCCCCAGGAACAGGGTGATGGACAAGCAGTTTATTTCCTGGGAATAGTCGCATTTTTTATCCTGATAATTGCCTGGGTAAATTATATAAACTTGTCCACAGCAAAATCCTTTGAACGTGCCAATGAAGTTGGAGTAAGAAAGGTTATGGGTGCTGTAAAGTCGCAGCTTAGAAATCAGTTTATCATAGAATCATTCTTAATAAATCTAATGGCACTGGTTATTGCGATTTTGATCATAATCCTGGCATGGCCCTCTTTCACCCAGCTTACGGGAAGGCCAATTCCATTCACGATGATTTATGAGCCTTCTTTCTGGCTGTTGGCAACCGGATTATTTGCAGGCGGAACTTTACTTTCCGGCTTTTACCCTGCATGGATGCTTTCATCTTTTAAACCTATTGCAGTGCTCAAGGGTAAATCTACTATTCAGAGTGGCGGATCGTTTTTAAGAAAAGGATTGGTGGTTTTTCAATTCTTTGCTTCTGTTACCCTAATCAGTGGAACTTTAATCGTTTGGGATCAATTGCGCTTTATGAAGAACATGGATCTGGGTATTGATATTCGTCAGACTCTGGTCCTGGAGTCACCCGGGATGCGGGACTCCTTATACAGTCAAAATGTTGATGCTTTTAAGAATGAAGTGCTGAGAATTAATGGAGTTGCCAATGTAACCGTTAATACCAATGTTCCAGGTGATGAAATTTTCTACACCAGGGGAATCCGACGACTAACAGGTGGCCCTGAATCACACCTCACTTCTTATATAGTGGGAATTGATGAGAACTATATTCCCGCTTTTAATCTTAATGTTATCGCGGGAAGAAATTTTAGCAAAGACTTTCCTTCAGATGAGGATGGAATAATAATTAACCGATCTCTGGCAAACTCAATTGAATATGTAAATCTCGAGGAGGCAATTGGCGAGAAAGTGAGTTTAGGAGGTGATACGCTTAACATAATTGGTGTAATTGAAGATTATCACCAAATGTCTTTGAAGAACAAAACTGCTCCTATAGTTATGCGATATTCAACATTCGATTCATTTTATGCTTTAAAAATTAATTCAGACTCCTACCAAAGTGTTTTGGCCGGAGTAAATGGTGTTTATAATCAAATCTTTCCGGGAAATCCCGTTAATTATTTTTTCCTTGATGAATTTTTTAATAAGCAATATGATTCCGACCGTCAATTCGGCCAGGTTTTCAGTTTGTTTTCCATCCTGGCCATTTTTGTAGCGTGTCTTGGTTTATTCGGACTTGCTTCCTTCATGACAACACAGCGAACCAAAGAGGTAGGGATCCGGAAGGCTTTAGGATCATCGGTCGGAGGAATTGCAGCTTTGCTGTCAGGTAGTTTCATCAAGCTGGTAATAGTGGGAGCTATACTCGCTACTCCCGTAGCCTGGATCATTATGTCTCTATGGCTCGAATCATTTCCCTATCATATCAAAATAAGTCCGCTGGTTTTTCTGCTAAGCTGGTTAATGGTAATCCTAATTGCATTGGCTTCTGTGGCATACCAGACTATTACCACGGCCTTACTAAATCCGGCCAAAACACTTCGGTATGAATAATGAAGATAAATTAATACCTCCATTATAAGATAGTAACCTGGCAATCAACATTGTTGTGGTAGGATTTTACTCCTGATTTCCATTACTTTGGAATTCAAAATAATATTTCCATGAGAAGATTCTTCTTATACTCAATCATTATTGCGAGCATAAATTCCTGTACGGCAGAGACTGAAGATCCAAAATCGAGGTTAGAAAATAATATCCAGGCAAGGCTTAACCAGATTAAAGGAATCTTTGCTGTAGCCTTTAAGGATTTGAATACCGGTGACACTTTATTTATAAATGCTGATGAAGGTTTTCATGCCGCCAGTACAATGAAAACGCCCGTGATGATCGAAGTATATAAGCAGGCTGATGCGGGACTTTTTTCTATGGAAGATTCTATTGAAGTGAAAAATGAGTTTGTAAGTATCGTGGATGGAAGTCTTTATTCTATGGATATTTCAGATGACAGCGAACCGGAATTATATGCAAAGATTGGCTCCAAAATTCCTGTCAGGGATTTAGTAATCCCAATGATTACGTATAGCAGTAATCTTGCTACCAATATTCTGATTGATAAAGTGGGTGCCAAAAACGTCACTGCTTCCATGCGTGTTTTTGGCGCGATGAAAATTGAAGTATTGCGGGGTGTTGAAGATATAAAAGCCTATGAACTGGGTATGAGTAATACTACTACGGCCCGCGATCTGCAAATTATCCTGGAAGCAATCGCGAAAAAGACCGCCGGTTTGGAGGAATCGTGCAATGAAATGCTTGATATATTGCTTCAGCAGAAATTTAATGAGATAATCCCCGCGAAATTGCCGGAGGAAACGGAGGTGGCCCATAAAACGGGTTCAATTACAGGAGTTCAGCATGATTCAGGGATCGTGTATCTACCCGATGGAACAAGTTACGTAATTGTCTTGCTTTCCAAGGAACTTGAAAACGCGAATGATGGAATAGCGGCCCTGGCGGAAGTTTCTGCCCTTGTTTATGAGTTTGTGGTGAAAGAGAAAAACTAGTTCACATCTAAACCGGTAACCTTCATCTCCCAGGTGTCTGCCATCTGGGCGGTTTCCATTACCATTTCCCTCAATGTACTTTCTGTGGCTGATTCAAGGTAAGCGCAGGCTTCAACCCAAACTTCATCATTATAAACTACAAATTTGGCATGGCAATTTTCCGATTGAGCCTTAATCATATCCAATGGGTTTTGAACATCCATTAGGGAGCAAACCTTGGAGGTGAATTCAATACCTGTCTTTCCGCCATATTTATCTCCTGATTTAATGGTACCATAAACAGTTTGGATTCTGCCGCCTTTTACAGGACATATGACAACGGAACGCTCCTGGTCATATTCTAAGAACTTCGCCTCAATTTGCTCAGAGACTTTCTTCATAAACTTGGACAAGTCATCAATCATTGGTCAACTAGTTTAGCTTCAGTGCCAAATTACTAAAAATGCAGACTTGAATTCATTTATCAGGGAAATAAAAACTACCCATTCCCGGAAAAAATATAAGCGCGAAGTTTTCTAAATTTGTATCATGCCGGGCTTACTGGTTCCAATTCTACCCATATTTTTCAGTTTTTCAGGAAATGTCCTTTCTGAAGTTAATCACGCGATTTACCTGTCGGTGTGTGAAGTTGACCACCGGGAGCAAGGTAACTCGGCAGAGATCAATGTAAAAGTCTTCGAAACGGATATCCGCGATGCCTTTCAGAATATGTTTTCTTTGCAAGCGGATTTTAATTCTGCACGCGCGACTTCAGCCTACAAGGAGGAATCTGAACAATATTTTAAGAAATACCTGAAAATTGTGATTAACGGACAAAGAGCAGATTTGAAATTCAGTTCCCTGGAGCTAAATGGTGACTCAGTATGGTTCTATTTCACCATCACATGCAATAAGGAATGGGCTTCAATATCAGTAACCGCCGATTACCTTATGGAATTATTTCCGGATCAGTCTAACATTATTTCTGTTTACCATGGAGACGACAAGAAATTCTTCCGGATCACCAGGACTAAAAAGACTGATCAGGCTAGCTTCCGGAATTGAAAAGATCAAGTAACGTTTGAGACATCACGCTCACACCGGTTTCAATTGACTTTTCCGGCTGTGGGTAGTAAAAAGGAGAATGCAGTCCTGGTAAGAATCCTGATTTCATCCTGTCATCGGGAACGGTTCCCAGCCATAATAACACTGTGGGCACTTTGTGTTCGGTTTGTCCATACCGGCTGAAATCTTCGCCAACCATCTGGGGTTCGGCATAGACAACATTATCCTTACTAATCACTGATTCCGCTGATTGGGTAATCCTGTCAACCAGATCAGGGTTATTGTAATTTGAAGGAGTAAAAACATCCGGAATTATTACTTCGGGCAAATTATCTTCCGAAAGTCCTGCAGCGATAGCCACGCCTCTGCAAATTTCCTTTATTCGTTTGTGAACCATCATTCTCACTTCTTCAGTAAAAGTTCGCACCGTCAATTTAAGTGTAACTTCATCAGGAATGATATTGTGCTTGATTCCTCCTTTAATTGCGCCAACTGTAATAACCGCCGACTCCGTTGGTTTAAGGCTTCTGCTTACTATGGTCTGCAGTTCCATTACAATCATGCTTCCAATAATCACCGGATCAATAGACATGTGTGGCGTTGCCCCGTGCGCTCCTACTCCAAAAACTTTTATGTCAATGCTTTCCGTATTTGCCATTGTAAAACCCTTGCCTAAACCGACCTGTCCAGCGGCAATGGTTGGACTGGAATGCAATCCAATGCCATAATCGGGAACACCGAACTTTTGATAAAGGCCGGCATCCAGCATCATCTTAGAACCCTGTCCGATTTCTTCAGCCGGTTGTCCGATAAGCACCAGGGTTCCTTTCCATCGGCTTTTCATTTCCGTCATTACTCTTGCGGTTCCAAGCCATGCAGCCATGTGCATATCATGTCCACATGAATGCATGGTTCCTACTTCTTCTCCACTATACTGGGTGATAAGTTTGCTTTTGTATGGGAGTTCTGTTTTTTCGTACATGGGCAGCGCATCCATATCGGTCCGGTAAAGAATTGTCGGGCCATCTCCGTTTTTGAGAACACCCACAATGCCATAACCGCCAAAATTCCCGGTTACCTCAATCCCAATCTTCCTAAGTTCAGCTGCGAGGGCCGCTGAAGTATTTTTTTCTTCCAATGAAATTTCCGGATTCATATGCCTGGTCTTATAAAAATCAACAAGGTAAGGCAAGTCCTTTTTGATTAATTCCTTCTCAACCACAACCGATTTTTCAGGATTTGTGGATGCATTGAACAATAAAACGGGAATTAAGAGAATCAGGCGTTTCATGGGGAGTTATTTATGTTATTCAAGTTAAAGAAAATAATATAGCTCCACAAATGGAAGGATCGGGGATTTTATATAAATGGCTCTAATCTTCATAGTTATTTGTATTAAATTAATCCCCGTAAAAATTAAACATATGAAAAGAAACCTATTAAACATCTTGCTGTTCCATTTGGCGTTGATTTTAACAATTGGATGTGCGCCATCTGTAACAGAAAATGAATCGAATTCATTTCAACCACCGGTTGCTGAAAAAATTGAGCAAAAACTTGAAGCTAATGGGGATGTCAGACTTGACAATTACTATTGGATGAAGCTGACCGATGAACAAAAGAACGCGGAAGCTCCGGATGAACAAACTCAAAAAGTGGTAAAGTACCTTGAAGATGAAAATGAGTACACCGCGGCAGTATTAAATGGAACCGAAGAATTTCAGAAGAAACTATTTGATGAAATTGTTTCCAGAATCAAGCAAACTGATGAATCTGTTCCTTATTTCGAAAATGGGTATTGGTATTACACACGGTATGAGGAAGGTAAGGAATACCCGATTTATTGCCGAAAAGTGGAAACAATGGATAATTCAGAAGAAATTATGCTTAATGTGAACGAGATGGCAGAAGGATATGCCTATTACGCGGTTGGTGGAAGAAGTGTAAGTACTGATAATAATCTGTTGGCTTACGCGGTTGATACCGTTTCGCGCCGGCAGTATACCGTATATTTTAAAAATCTGGAGACAGGTGAGATAGCGGATTTGTACATACCAAATACAACCGGGGGTGTAACGTGGGCCAATGACAATGAAACGGTTTTCTACACGAAAAAGGACCCGATAACCCTTCGTTCAGATAAAATATTTCGTCATGAGGTAGGAACCAACGCGGCAAATGATGCCGAAATTTATTATGAGGGTGATGACACGTTTTATACAGGAGTTTATAAAACAAAATCTGACAAGTATATAATTATCTGGTCAGGCAGTACGCTTACCAATGAATATAGAATTATTGACGCGAATAATCCTGCTAAACCGTTCCGGGTTTTTAGCCCGAGGGAACGCGGTTTGGAGTACAACATTGATCATTATAAAAACAAATTCTACATAGTTACCAACCTGGATGCGCTGAATTTCAGATTAATGGAAACTCCGGAAAATGCTACTTCAAAAGAGAACTGGAAAGAAGTGATTCCGCACCGCGCAGATGTACTGCTCCAGGGCGTGGAGGTATATAATGATTATATGGTGATTTCAGAAAGAAGCAAAGGCCTGACACAATTACGCATCATCAATCAAAATGATAAATCGGAGCATTATCTTGATTTTGGTGAGCAAGCCTACACAGCTTATGTTTCTACTAATCCTGAATTTGATTCCAAAATTCTTCGATTTGGCTATACCTCGCTGACAACTCCAAATTCGACTTATGATTATAATATGGAAACCAGGGAAAAAATCTTAATGAAACAAGAAGAGGTTTTAGGTGGATTTGATCCCGGAAATTATGTCACGGAAAGAATTTGGGCTACGGCGCGTGACGGCGTAAAAGTGCCAATATCGCTTGTATACCGAAAAGGTTTTGTCAAAGACGGAAACGCGCCCATGCAACTGTATGGGTATGGATCTTACGGAGCGACTATCGATCCGTCATTTAGTTCCATCAGATTAAGTTTGCTTGACCGTGGATTTGTTTATGCCATCGCGCATATTCGCGGTGGTCAAATGCTGGGAAGACAATGGTATGAAGACGGGAAGATGTTTAAGAAGAAAAATACATTTACCGATTTTATAGACTGTGCAAAATTTCTAATCGAAGAAAATTATACCGGTACTGAGAAACTGTTTGCGTATGGAGGCAGCGCTGGCGGTCTTTTAATGGGAGCCGTTGCCAATATGAGTCCTGAAACCTTTAAAGGTATTATTGCCGCCGTACCATTTGTGGATGTAATGTCTACCATGCTTGATGAAAGCATTCCGCTCACAACAGGTGAGTATGATGAGTGGGGGAATCCCAATGAACTTGAATCCTATCAATACATGAAATCCTATTCACCTTATGATCAGGTTGAAGCGAAATACTATCCCAACATGCTGATTACCACCGGTTACTGGGATTCACAAGTGCAATATTGGGAACCTGCAAAGTGGGTGGCAAAATTACGTGACTTGAAAACCGATGAAAATAAATTGTTGCTTTACACCAATATGGATGTGGGACATGGAGGAGCTTCCGGTAGGTTCGAGCGGTATAAATTAACAGCTCTTCAATACGCGTTTATGTTTGATATTCTGGGCATTACGGAATAGTAGTCATTTTTTAGAACATGAGCAGAATTATCCGGGTCATATTTATAGTACTCCTGTCATTAATGGTTTTCGTATGGTTATGGAAAAGCGGGGATCAGAAAATTGAAACGCCGCCGGGAATGGTTTTCATTCCCGGTAACGATGCCATGGATTCATTCTTTATGGATGCAACTCCGGTTACCGTTGCTCAATTTCGCGAATTTGTTAATGCTACCGGATATATTACCCAGGCCGAGAAGTTTGGCGATGCGGGTGTTTTTACTATAGAAGAAAACTGGCATCTCGTAAAAGGAGCTAACTGGGAATTCGCCATGGGCAGGGAAGAACCGAAAGCAAAGGATAGCCACCCTGTAACTCAGATATCTTATTACGATGCTCTTGCTTATTCAGAATGGGCTGGAAAACGGCTTCCAACTGAAAAAGAATGGCAGCATGCCGCAATGGATGGAGAACATTTGGATACACAGTATAACTGGGGCAATAGACTGGTGGTGGAAGGAAGATTCATGGCTAACACCTGGCAGGGTTCCTTTCCATTTTATAATTCAAATGAAGATGGTTTTGCAACTACGTCTCCCGTCGGTACCTTTGGTAAAACAAAACTTGGTTTGACGGACATTTCCGGTAATGTTTGGGAGTGGTGTTCAGATTGGAAAATTTCTCCCGGATTATCAATGGTGAATTTTGAACCTGATAGCACCACAGAAAAAGTTTTGCGAGGCGGTTCGTTCTTGTGTGATCTTTCCTATTGCCAGGGATATAGGTTGGACGGAAGGAGTGGTTCTACTCCGCAAACAAGTCTTTTCCACACGGGTTTCAGATGTGTTAAAGATATTAATTGAACTTGAATTTGAGAAAAACCTGAGAATATGAGAAAATTTGCTGCACTCATTATCCTGATTGCCGTATCCTGCACCTCTAAGGTTGAGGAGTCAACCTCTTCCCTGGATATCCTTGATAAAAAATTCTCCGCATTTTTCCCTGAGGGTGAACCGGGTGGCGCGGTATTGCTGGCAAAAGACGGGGAAGTCATTTTTTCCAAAGGATATGGAATAGCGGATATAAATACGAAGGAGCCAATCACCGCGAAAACTCTTTTCAATTTAGGTTCTATTTCGAAAACTTTCGTCTCCAATGCAATTCTGATACTTGAAGAGCAGGGTATGCTGTCGATAGATGATGAGTTGATAAAGTATTTTCCCGAATTTAAAAATCCTGAAATTGGTTCCAAGGTTAGAATTAAACACTTGCTTACTCATACTTCCGGACTGCCTGATAACAGAAAAGTGAATGAAGACACTGTGTTCTACTTAACGGCGAAAGATGCTGAAAACTGGGCTCCTGAGCTTGAAGTGGATAGTCTGAACTTCGAACCGGGAACAAATTTCGAGTATTCGAATCCTGCGTTTAATGGACTGGCCCTAATCATAGAACAGGTAAGCGGAATAAAATGGCAGGATTTTATTATTGAAAATATTATGCGGCCTTCGGGCATGGTGGCCAGTACAATTACAGATGGTGCACATCCGGAGTCAGGAGTAAGTCACGGCTATGAAAAATATCTTGGAAAATTTATTGAAGATGATTATGGAGAAGAGCCAACTTTCGCTGCAGCAGGCAACGGTGGGGTTTGGAGTTCTGTTGAAGAATTGTTTCAATATGAATTAGCTTTGGAAAGCTCAAAATTTCTTTCCAAAGAAAAAATGCAGGATTCAAGAATCGCAAAGAAGTTTAGGAAATGGATTGGTGAAGAGCCGGAAAACATTGGCTGGTCATGGTTTGTTACGAAAACTGAAGAAGGATTGCCAATGGTTGGTCACACCGGCAGTCAGGGCGGGTTCCGCGCCAATTATCAAACTATTCCTGAGAAGGAAATATTTTTTGTAATTCTTTGCAATACTCCGCGCGACGGTTTTTCGGAAATTATGATGGGCTGGCTACGTGAAAATAATTGGCTGGATGGGATGCCGGAGAAAAATTAACTTTTTTGAAATCCCGGATCAATCATAATAATTGAAAATTTAATCACCGGACACTTAACAAAATCACGCCCCTTTCGATTCGGCAATATATCCATCTATTAGATCTTCAAGAATCTCTAAAGGTACAGCGCCATTTTTCAGCACTACGTTATGGAACTTTCTTAAGTCAAACTTCTCTCCCAATTCGCTCTTGGCCTTTTCCCGTAATTCCAGAATTTTCATCATCCCAATCTTATAAGCACATGCCTGACCCGGCATTACAATGTATCGTTCAATTTCAGTGGTAACACCGCTGGGAGTCATCCCGGTATTTGCAACCATATAATCAATTGCTTCCTCCCGGGTCCATTTTTTAAAATGGATTCCTGTATCAACAACCAGCCTTACCGCTCTGAACATCTCCGCTTGCAGCCGGCCCAGATTTCCGAAGGGGTCATTCTCATAGAAACCCAATTCCCAGGCAAGTCTTTCCGCGTAAAGCGCCCATCCTTCGGTGAAAGCAGTGAACAAAGAAATGGTTCTGAAAATGGGTTGGCCTTCCAGCTCGCTCTGAATAGCAACCTGAAAATGATGTCCCGGAATTCCCTCATGGTAAGCGAGCGTTTTCATTCCGAATTTTACTACCTCCTTCATATCCCTGAGGTTTGCGTAGAACAATCCACCGCGTGAGCCATCCATCGCGGGGCGATTGTAATAAGCACCGGCGGCTCCTTCTTCCTTAAATTCGGGAACCCGCAGCACCTCCAATCCTGCCTTTGGTCTGATATCGAACGCATCATTGAGGCCAGCAGAAATTTCATCCAGTATCAGGTTATATTCATTCAACGCTGCCTGTCGCCCGTTATCATCATTTGGAAAAAGAAAGCGTTCCTGCTTATTCAATTCCTGGATAACATCACCGATATTTTGTGTCGTATCCTGATACCCCTCACTGATTAATATATTCCACATCTCTTGCTTTATTCGCTCAACTTCAGATAATCCCATTGCGTGAACTTCAGCAGGATCAAGGTTAAGGGAGGTGTTTTGCTTTAGCATGTACCGGTAAAAATTTTCGCCATCAGAGAATTTCCAAACGCCATCATCTGTGTTCGCTTTTTGGTAGAGTTCACTGAAATAATCTATCAGTTTTTGGTAAGCAGGGAATACAGTACTCCTTATTTCTTCCTCAACCCGGGTCATAAATTCCTGCTTTTGTTCCTCTGTCAATCCTTCAACTTCACTAATTTTCTTGTTCAGGTTGGTATACAAAATATTTCTCTTAACCGGATTAGGATCCTCCTCCAGGGCAATACTCTCGTTTTGACCTGTAAAACCTTTCATTTCATCTATGACTCTGGTGATCATGAATTTGGGTGGAATAATTCCCCTATCTTCACGGATGTGCAATCCTTCAAGAACCTGATCAAATTTTATTTCAAATTTTGACAACCGGGAAATATAGGCCTCGATGTCGCTTTCATCTCTCATCTTATGCGAGTTTTCCAGAAAGCTGGGAAGGTTATTTTGTACACCAAACATCTGGTTTACCGGGTAATCATAGTAAAAATACGCCTCAGATTCAGCCTGGACCGCAAGGTACCATTCAAGTATCCTGGTATTCAGCTTATTTTCATCACTCTGATTTTCAAAATTATAACTTCTCAGCGTCGCCAGGGTTTCTTTCATCTTGTTAAAATTTTCCCATTGTCTGGCGTCAGAAACATCGGTGAGATCGGATTTAGTTCTGTCATACAGCACCGGGATTGCCATTTGAGTTACCACTTCCGGGTCGCTGATTGCGAATTCAACAAAGATTTTATCATAAAAAAGCCGGATGCTGAACGGTTTGAACCAGATTAGATTAACCAGGAAAACGGTCACAACAAGCACGATAGTGAGTAAGGAGCCGAGGATCAATTTTTTCCAACTGAATTTCATAATAAATTGAATTTTGTTTTATTAAATGTACCTAAACCTTCAAAAATACGGTAGTGTTTCAGTTAAGATCACATTGAAATTAATATCTACGTTTGCCACACTTCTGTCTTTATTTTGTGAAATTGATTGTTTTCCATGTCGAAAAAGTGTGGCACACGTATAATGATTCCAAACTAAGACCCTGCCAAAAATACAAACGTAATCCACGGACTGGCGGAGCATGTTTAATGTTACACGGACTTTAAAATATTTAACTGGTGAATTCCCCTATCCAAATTTTGATTCTCCTTACTTGTTTTGTAATACAAATCTCCTTCAAGAAAATCAGTCAGGAATCGCAAAGCTTGTTCAAAGATTATGCATTGGGCTCCAAAGGTTAGAAGTTCCTTTTCTTCCGGGAGTATAAATGTTTGAACGGATTCGGAAAATCCTTCCGTTAACGCCTGATAGATGCTCCTTCTTACTTCAGCGCTTTCGGGATTCGGATCATCTTCTTTTCCACCGGGGGTAAAGCTGCGAACCATGTCTCCGAAATCGGTTATTATCAGGCCTGGCATTACAGTGTCAAGATCAATGACCTTTTTTGCTTCATTCGTTTCACTTGCAAATAGGAGATTGCCTGGTTTGGTATCATTATGAACAACTCTTTGCGGAAGAGACTCTGTCGCTTTTTGAAACTCATTGCCCAGGAAATGGAATTTATCCAAAACCGGAATTAATTTTCTGATATGGCTTCCGCGGTTTAATTTATCTTCTTTGTATGCCGTGTTAAATTTCTTTATCCTGTTATTCAGATTATGGAACTGAGGAATTGTTTCCGCAATATCTTCCGGATTTATTATGGCACATTTATGAAGAAAAATGCCAAATAACCGGGCTCCGGAATATGCCTGATCTTCATTCTGAATTTCCTGGATTGTTCTTGTGCCTTCTACATATTCGAATGCTCGCCAGGTATTATTTTCGATGGTAAGAAATAACTTCCCGTTTTTAGTTTGAATTAATTTTGGAACTATATCATGGCAGAAGGGCTGGATAGTCATATAGTTGTCAACAACGAACCGGGGGTGTTTAAATATATGAGTGTTAAGAGATTGTAGAATGAATTTAACACCAGATTTATTGCTCACCAGGAAGGTCTGATTGATGTGACCTGTTTCCAGCAATTCAAAATCAAATTTACCGGTAAAAAACTTTCCGGCTATTTCTTCAATTTTCGTAATTACCACAAGGGGGTTGGATAAACTTTCTTATCAATGAGTTCACGAATTGCATTTTCAACCAGAGGTTTATCCTCTTTATAAGTTATACCAAACCATCGGGCATCTGTTCTGATAACTTTTGTTAGGCATTTGCTCTCTTGAATGAGATTATCGACGGCAAAAGGAATCAGAAATTCCGA
>DASWHX010000199.1:0-11487 GCA_036397995.1 Cyclobacteriaceae bacterium | reverse complement strand
ATGTATAATCGACTGAATTAACGTTCAAGTCGGAAGTGGTGATGTAGCCACTTGTGCTGATATCAATGTTACCGGCAAGATCAATACCGTTAATCGTCGCGTTTGAAATGTCGGAAGAAGTGATAGTGCCGTCAAGGATTTTTGCTGCAGTAACCACGTCGTTGCCAAGGTCTGCCGTTGCTATTGAGCCGTCGGTGATCTCAGCAGAACCGATTGCATTAATGGCAATAGTCAGGACACCGGTGTTACTGATTGTCGCGTCACCGCTCATGTTTACCGCAACCGGGTTATTGGTTGCGTCTCCTACGAATAGCTGGCCCGAACTTATTGCGGGAAGGCTGCCACCAGGTGTTGTCCACGATGGTGCAGCGTTGGCTCCATTTGAGGTGAGTACCTGCCCTGTTGTGCCAAAATCCTGGGCTGCTCCAAAAGCAAGTCCGCCGGTTGTGGCGATATCGCCCTCAAAATATCCTGCCCAATTTTTATTACCTCCAAAAGCCTTTCCGTAAATCCCTATGTTGTCTCCGGATGTAGGGACAACCGCGTCCCCCCAAACTCCCACGTTACCGGATGTTGAATTTCTTGCAGACCCAACTATACCGGAATTCGTTGAACCTGTGACGCGTTCATTCTCCGCATATAGTGTGAAAAAATGATTGTCTGTTGACAGTGATAATTTTGCTGCTACATCGGGAGCAATCCCAATGCCCAACTGCGCCCCATCATCAACGATTTGGGAAGCTACCATTCCTGTCCCGTCTCCAACCGGAATTGCATTATCTATTGAGAAGCCGCTGCCACCACTCATGGTCGTCCAGGACACGGGAAAACCGGCACCGTTGGAAGTGAGAACCTGGCCTGCAGTGCCGAAATTGTTTCCGCTACCGAGCGCAATTCCATTTCTGATATACAGGTCTGTCTCGACTAACACTTTCCCGGCAAAAAATCCAGCCCAACTATTCGCTCCACCTGAAAGAGTTCCACCATAAACCCCAATATTAAGACCTGTACCTGATGCAATACCGTTGAGGCCCCTGGCTTCTGAACCAGTCGAAGAAATACCGTAGCCCAATACACCGATATTACTACCCGGTGCGTTCGCAACAAGCGAATAAATTCCATAGCTGTAGTTGTTAACCGAACTTGTGTTTCGGACTCGTAATTTCATTTGTGTATTAATAGTTGCGCCAATTGCGATATTCATACCGTCATCCTCAATTGTTCCATCAACAAGCCCTGCTCCATTGCTCCTTGGCACGATGTTATTTGTAATCCCAGTCACCTTCCCTGCCGAAACGGAATTGATTTTAGCATCTGTAATTTGCGCATCACCCACATCCGTTGTGGAGATCGTTCCATCCTGGATTTTCGCGGATGTAATTGCCTCATCTGAAATCGTTACAACTCCTGTTGCACTGTTTATGGCCGCATCGCCGCCCATTGTCAAGGCAAAATTGCCGGTGCCATCACCAAGCAAAATTTCCCCGTTATTCAGCGTCGCTACCGTTCCTGTCCCGGTGTTATCAGATCCGGGTTCCCAGCGATTGTTAGTCTGATTCCATTTGAGAACCTGGCCATTTACCGCGCCCATATTACCAAGGTCAGCGGCAGAAATACTACCGTCTAAAATTTTTGTTGAATTAATTGTGCCGGGAGAAATAAGAAAACTTCCATCACCGGCAAGAGTTGCGTCTCCGCTGATCAAAGTCCACGCGGGAGCTAAACCAGTTCCGTTTGAAGTAAGTACCTGGCCGGGAAGACCAAAGTTTGAAAGACTTCCCACTGCAAGTGCTTTTTCAATGAACACGTTATTCAGAATAGAGACACCGTTTCCATAGTCAAGAATCGAGCTTTCCACAAGGCCTGACAAACTGCCCTTAGGAACAACACCGACAGCTATTTCACCCACTACTTTGGAAGGAGAAATTGTAATTTGTCCGGGAGCCCATTTGTCGCCATCCCACGTTAAAACTTCATCAGGCACCGGTGCAGTTTCTGTAAATGAAGATGAATTTACCATCGAGGTTCCGTCATATATTTCCAGGTTGTTTCCGTTTAATTCAATGTGAAGAGAACTTGAATTGGAATTTAATCCAGGGGCACCCAGTTCTTTCCAGTTGCTCCCGTCAAAATAAAAGACCTTTTTCTCCTGATCGTCAAAAACGATCATGCCTTGTTCGGGGGCTGCAATCGAACTCCTGTAAGACACAGGGATAATGAGTCCCTGATTTTTTTCAGGCGAAAAAAGAAGAAGCACCGCGTTGTCCTGGGGTTGCAATTTGCCTATGGCTACGGAAGTGTTTTGTCCATATGTTTGATTATTGAGAAAGAGTAATCCGGGAATAAAAGCCAGGCTTAGTATAAGTTCTCTGCAGTTTAATTTTCCTAATATCATATACTTTATCATTATAGTCTTACTTGACACAAAAATATATATATTAGGTAATATATATTATTTGTTATTTTATATAATTTCATACACGAACCGGTATTATTGAACAAGAAATCACACCTTTTGAGTGATTCACCTCATAATATGATCTAAAATTGAGGGATGGTGCTGTAACCAACCGGTTAAGCTATAGCGGGATACTTTTGTGGTGAGCACTTCGTGTTGCACCTTGTCGCTTATAAATAAGACACAGCGACGTGAAATAGGTTCAATGATTATCTCTTTATCCGACAGATATATTTTCAACTCTCCGCCGTCGCTAGGCTTCCAATGCTCATTAAGATAAATTACGACCGATATCATCCTGTTATTCCGACCGTGAAATTCATCAATATGTTTTTCATAATGCGCACCGGGAGGATAATGAGCAAGATGAAATTCATACCCGGAAAGACTGAGGTAACAATACCGATTCAGCTTTTCTTTCAATTCATCAGCAAGTTCGAAGAATTGTTCAAACTCAACATCTTTATCCCTCGATAGCCAATAGACAAAGTCTCCACGAACTGAGTCTTTCACCATGTGAGAAGTCGATGCGCCAATGCCGGCCTTTTTGAAATCATCGTTCTCAAAATGAGAAATTAAATAGTTTCGGGAAATACGGTATATTTCTTCCGGAAGATAATTATCAATTACCAAATAACTTTCACCTGAGAGGCAATCAAACCATTTGACCCACTCCTCATCTGTGAAAAAGCTCATCGGAACAAAATTAACAAATTTCCCACCACACCAAATCCAAATTCAAACTTACCCCAAACTCAATTTCTCCTTATCCAAAATTCTCCCGCCTGGTTATACTTTGATTCCAGACCGGGCATTTTTTTGAAGAAGTCACCCATTACACCCTGAGGGTCTATTATCAGGTCAGGTTTTTCTTTTTCGAGGCTTTTATAAACCAGGATGACATTTTCATACACATCAGGATTCTCAAAAACTTCTTTAGAGACTCTCCAGTTCAAAAATGGACTTGCAAGTTTGCTCACATTCAATACATTTATATCAGGAGTCAAAATCATTATATTTTTACCCGAAGCCTTTTCATCCCACCTTGATGTTGAAACTTTGAGGTCACTGTAATCTATCCTTTCCGAGGTTGGCGAAAATTGATAGCGGGTTCCAAAATTCCATAGAATTATCAGCACAAGAAATGAGA
Source organism: Cyclobacteriaceae bacterium (assembly GCA_036397995.1). Classification (GTDB taxonomy): domain Bacteria; phylum Bacteroidota; class Bacteroidia; order Cytophagales; family Cyclobacteriaceae; genus DASWHX01. The sequence goes on along the minus strand of DASWHX010000199.1, from coordinate 7,879 downwards.
GAAATGCCATTTCTGAAAAAAATTTGGATTTTATCAGCATGAAAAAATGACTGATCAAAAAAGCAGCAAAGGGCAGAAAAATGATTAATGCATGCGGAGGCTTTGTAGGGCTAATCCAATATCCTAAGCCGGCAAAAATGAATAAAAGCAAAACCACCTGAATGAGAGTAATCTGAAAGTTTGTATAGCGTGTTCTGCCAAAGAGCCGGATGAAACTAAAAATTATGAATGTTAGCGGCATGCCAGCCACTAACATCATGGAATTCGACGACATTAGCTTTCTCTCATTTTGAAAAAAATCCATAGTTAGAAACTGGTTCCAGAAATATTCAAGACCATCCCTGTACCAATAATATATTCCCGTTAAAACCAGCGGTAAAAAATATCCATATAAGATCAGGAAAAATCTTCTTGCCACAGTGCCGGTAAAAATCAAGAGCACCAGCAGAAATCCTATTAGAAAGATAAAATATGGAAAATAAAACAGTGTTGCTGCAAGCAGGAATAGCCCGATATACTGAATCTTCTCATCTTGCTTTACTCTGGCCATGATATGGGTAAAAGCAAAATCCATTGCCAGCAGCAGAAAGGTTGTTGCCATCAATTGAGGTGAAAGCGTCATAAAATCGAAGGAGAGAATCGACAATGATGCATATATAACCGCCGGGACATAGTTAGGCTGCCTGAAAGAATCATTTTTAAGGAGTATCCGGTTAAAAATGACACACTGAAAACTTATGAGAACCAGGGCAAGTATCATATAGGCGGCCTGAGATCTTCCGAAGAAAATATCCAATACCCAGTAAACACCTGCTGAAAAGGGAGCAACTTCCGTCCAAAGATCACGATAAAGGATATTACCGCCACCTAACCTTTCGCCCGTAATCATCCAGTTTAATTCCGGTAATGTCAGGGGATTGGATATCAAGCCTGGAATCCAGACAAGTATGAGACCCAGAAATACAAAGAGGACCCTGTACGGATCGTTTATCTTAAAAAATGTTAACAATTTGAAACGGTTATCCTGATAATCAGGCGAAAATAAAGATTAATTAAAGCGTAATAAAAAGGTATTTTCCATAATTTAAAGGATAAGGAGTTCAACAATACTATTTTTGTGAAATGGAAGAAACTACAAGACAAAAAAAATTCGCCAGGCTGATACAAAAGGAAGTTGCTGAGATTTTATTAAAAGACACAAAAGGGATTGTGGGGAATTCATTTGTCTCAGTGTCATACGTTTCCATAAGCCCGGATCTTGCCCTTGCGAAGATCTATCTCAGTATGTTACTTGAGAAAGACAGGGAAGCGATTCTGGAAAAGATCGAGTTTAGGAAAAAAGAGATCAGGAAAATGCTGGGTAATAAGATTGGCAAGCAGGTGCGGATAATTCCTGAGCTCATTTTTATGGTTGATGATCTTGAAGAAAAAGCTTTCAAAATGGACGCGTTGATCGATTCTCTGGAAATTCCTCCACCCGCGGATGAATCTGCCAGGGATTCCGAAGAAGAGTAATAATCATGAGATTTCCTTTCTACGTTGCCCGTCGTTATTTTTTTTCAAAAAAGAAAAGAAATTTTATCACAGTGATAAGCCGCATTTCAATGGGCGGTGTTGCCATTGGCTCTATGGCCCTGATTATTGTGCTAAGTGTTTTTAACGGACTTGAAGAGTTGCTAAGAACCCTTTACGGAACTTTTGATCCAGAAATAAAAATTGAGGTTTCAGAAGGCAAGACATTTGAAATTACTGAAGAATTACTGGAGAAAGTCAGAAGTGTCCCCGGCATTAACCGTGTAACAGAATCGGCCGAAGACTTTGTTTATATCACTTACAAGAATGCTGAATATGCCGCGATTTTAAAAGGTGTGAGTGCTGATTTCATAAACGAAGAAAAGTTTGAGAGTGCTGTGGTGAACGGCGAGTTCAAATTAAAAGAAGATGACATTAATTTCGCGATCGTAGGCAAGGGAATTCAGTATGCATTGGGGATGGACCCGGCAAATTTATTTGAACCATTGCAACTTCATTACGTAAGAAATGCTCCATCGGGGGCCGCTATTGATCCATCAAGGTTGATTCATAAGCGTTCCATCCTTCCTGCAGGATACTTTGCACTGGAAAAGCAAATTGACGAAACCTATATTATTGTACCGCTTGAATTTGCCCTCGAACTTTTTGATTTCAGCTCAAGAAGAACTGCACTCGAATTGCGACTTTTGGAAGACGCTAACATCCGGGAAGTGCAGTCTCAACTAAAATCAAAATTGGGTCCAACATTCAAAATCCTGAATAGTGACGAACAACATGCCACCTTGTTGCGCACCGTCAGGATTGAAAAACTTTTTGTTTTTATCATCTTCACATTTATCATAGCCATTGCCTCTTTCAATATCTTCTTTTCCTTGTCTATGCTTGCTATTGACAAAAAGAAGGACATTTCCATTTTATATTCAATGGGCGCCAATGATTCCATCATTCGAAGAATTTTTCTAACCGAGGGTGCCATGATTGCATTAAGCGGAGCAAGCATTGGTTTGATCCTTGGCGCGGTTATCACCTGGATTCAGCAAAACTATGGGATTATCTCTATGGGAATGCAAACCTCTGTATTGGAAGATTATCCGGTTAAAATGAAAATTACTGATTTTATATATACAGGGGCCAGTATTGTAGTTATAACTTTCCTTTCTTCATTTCGTCCCGCGCTAATTGCCACCCGGTATGCATCCCTGAAAAGCCTTCATAGTTAGGGGCTTGCAGGTAAATATCACTGGATTTTAGACCAAAATTTCTTACATTGCAAATTGGCCAATTGTAAGAATGAAGGTTTCCGCCGCTCAACCGTTCCAAATAGTTTATTCGCTCTACCAGCACGAATACATGGGTTTTTTGTTTGAATCCTTCGTGGTTCATGTTGACCAATATGGCAAGCTTACCTTTCAACATCAGAATATTTCCTCGCAAAATGCCAGAGAATTCGCTTCAGGACTGGATGAAAAGGACTTCAAACTAATTGAGTTAATGGATTCAATACAGCAGGATGCTATTGTGAAGAAATTTTCACGAAAACTTATCAAACCCGCTGAATTCTTTCTAAAGATTTATGATAAGCAGAGGGGTAATGTGGATGTTCAGAACGAAATCGAATCTTTCCTTGAAAAAAGAAGGGCCAAAATTCTCTCTTTAATAAAAGGCAGACAGATGTACGAAATGGGGAACGATGGTGAACCCACATGGCGGAAAATAGAAATTACGCCAAAAAACGCAAGTGTGTTGTTTCACTTTAGGAGAAATGCGGACAATACTCATTACTTCCCAACTATTAAATACAATGGTGAAAAACTTGAATGGCAGTATAAAGGAGCTTACCTGATTTGCCATAATCCTGCATGGCTGGTTCTGAATAATAAATTGTATGGATTTCAGGGTGAAGTGGATGGGTATAAGCTTAAACCTTTTCTTAATAAGAAATTTATTGTTATTCCCAGGAATCTGGAGGATACGTATTACAAAAAATTTATAGCGCCTCTTGTTGCTTCTTTTAAAGTGTTTGCAAAGGGTTTCAAAATTGAAAATGAAAAACTAGCTCCCGAGCCGGTGTTAAATTTCTCCGAGTTTGGAAATGGTAATACCATGGATTTATTTGAAGAAATGGAAGAGTCGGAATCTGATAAGATAATGTTTGAGCTTTCGTTCAGGTACGGTAACTACCAGTTCCCGGCTGACAAGATTCAACCCATAAGTGTAAAACTGGAAAAGCAGGGCAATGATTATACGTTTCACAAAGTACGGAGGGTAAATTCTGAAGAAAAGAGCGCGATAGGATTTCTCTCCAGTATAGGTATGTCTCTCAAAAATGCCAGAGCCGTAATGTCGAAGCCCGAGGCCTTCAATTGGATAAATGATAATTTAATTCCGTTGGAGGAGAAAGGATTCAAGATAAATCAAAAAGGGGCAAATGGTAAACGATACTTCCTTGGTGAATCTTCGATTAAAGTTCAAATTGATGAAAGCATAGATTGGTTTGACGTTAACGCCATAGTCAAGTTTGGTGAGTTTGAAATTCCTTTCAAGGAATTGCGAAAGTACATCACAAAGAACCGTCGGGAGATAAAATTACCCAATGGAGAGCTCGCGGTAATTCCCGAAAGTTGGTTCAGGGAGTATGGCGAGCTTTTCGCTTTTGTTCATTTAGATGTCGAAAAAGGAACATCGCACCTTTACAAACATCACCTGGCGTTGATTTCCGACTTAAAGAAAAATCAGCTTGCTGAAGTGACCATCAGCAGAAAGCTTGAAAAGCTGAAAAACCTGGAGTCCATCGGAAATTTTGAGATGCCCCTGCATTTTACCGGAACGCTCCGACCTTATCAGAAGGCTGGGTATGATTGGCTTTGTTTCCTGAATGAATTTGGCTTTGGCGGATGTCTTGCCGATGATATGGGACTGGGCAAAACTGTTCAAACCCTTGCTCTGCTACAGGCCAGAAAATCTGTTGCCGACAGCGCATCCTTACTTGTGATGCCTACTTCCCTGCTTTATAACTGGGAGATGGAAATCAAGAAGTTTACCCCACGGCTCAGAATTTTCATTTACACTGGCACTCATCGCAAGAAAAACCCCTCGGTTTTTGAAGACTTTGATATCATACTTACCTCCTACGGCATAATACGGCTGGATGCCGAAATCCTTTCCGGATATAATTTCGATTATATAATCCTGGATGAATCACAAGCTATTAAAAATCCATCCAGCATCGTGGCAAAAGCTGTGCACCAGCTTAATTCTAAATATAAATTGATCCTGACAGGAACACCAGTGGAAAATTCGACGCTGGATCTCTGGTCTCAGATTTCGTTTATCAATCCTGGTTTGCTGGGAACAATGTCGTTCTTCAAAAATGAATACATGGTTCCGATAGAGAAGAAGAAAGATGAGTCGAAAACGCAAAAACTTTACTCCCTGATTAAACCATTTATCCTGAGACGGCAAAAATCACAAGTCGCGAAAGAGTTACCGGAAAAAGTGGAGAATATTAAGTATTCTGAAATGACTGCCAGGCAAGCCGAAATGTATGATGAGGTTAAATCAAAATTCAGAAATCAAATCCTTGATACCATTGAGAAGCAAGGGTTGAGTCAATCCCAACTACTGGTCTTGCAGGGCCTGACTCAACTCCGGCAGCTCGCGAATCATCCGAAAATGGTGGACGAATCATTTGAAGGTGTTTCCGGAAAGATTGAAGATGTAATGTACATGCTGGACAACGCGCAATCGGAAGGACACAAAACCCTTGTATTTAGTCAATTTGTAAAATTGCTCACCATAATGCGCTCCGAACTGGAACAACGTGGTTACAAGTATTGTTACCTGGATGGCTCCACGCGCGACAGAAAATCAGTAGTTGAGCAATTTCAAAATGACGACTCAGTCAGGATTTTTCTGATTTCCCTGAAAGCCGGTGGATTAGGTTTGAACCTCACCGAAGCGGATTACGTTTTTCTACTCGACCCCTGGTGGAACCCGGCGGTGGAAGCCCAGGCCGTAGACAGGGCGCATCGGATTGGTCAGGATAAAAAAGTTTTTACCTACAAGTTTATCACCCGGAATTCTGTAGAGGAAAAAATTCTTGAACTTCAAAAGAAGAAATTGAAACTCGCTCAAAACCTAATCACCAAGGATGAAAACATTTATAAATCTTTTTCAAAGGAAGAAATTGAATCGATACTGGCCTAGATGCAATGAAAGATAAGGTAGTAATAATAACCGGAGGTTCTTCGGGAATCGGGAAAGCTTTAGCAGAAATCTTTGGAAGTAAAGGCTCCAAAATTGTTATTACCGGCAGAAACTCCGACGCTTTAAGCAAAGTGGTTTTTGAGTTGGAGAAAAAAGGCATTGAAATTCTCGGAGTTCACAGTGATGTAAGCAAGTGGGAAGACAATGTTGCCATGGTTGATCAAACTCTGACAAGATTTGAGCAAATAGATGTCCTGATTAACAACGCGGGAATTAATATGCGAGCCCTTTTTTCAGATGTTGATTTGGAAGTGATTAAGAAAGTGATGGATATCAATTTCTATGGAACCATTTACGCTACCAAAGCATGCCTTCCTCATATTCTTAAAAATAAAGGTTCGATCCTGGGAATTTCCTCTATCGCGGGCTATCGTGGATTACCTGGAAAAACTGCCTATTCCACTTCCAAATTTGCCATGCAGGGATTTCTTGAAGTGTTAAGAACAGAACTGTTATATACCGGTGTAAATGTAATGACGGTCTGTCCCGGATTTACCGCTTCCAATATCAGGAAAGCCACGCTGAATAAAGAAGGGAAACTCCAGGGTGAATCTCCTCGGAATGAGGATAAGATGATGACCGCCGAAGAATGTGCAAAGAGAATTTATAAGGCAGCCGTAAATCGGAGGAAAATAGTAATAATGACCCGCCAGGGAAAACTTGCGGTATTCATGAATAAATGGTTTCCTGTGTGGATGGATAAAAAGGTGTATGATTTGTTTGCCGATGAACCTGGGAGTCCGTTAAGTCAAAATTGAGCTACGTTCGATTAATCAGAACAATCTGCATATTATCATAATCAGCCAAAATCTTGTTAAAGCCTATCCAATCCTGATATTTTTCTTTAGAGAATCTACCTTTATTTATACTGGCTTTGCGGTAATAAATCAATTTACTATTCTCAATCTCTACACGGAAGCTATAAGTGCCAAATTCTGATTCCAGATTAATTGGGTCAGGAATAAATTCCGGGTGATAATCTTTTGGCAGGTTAAAAATGATCGTGTCAGTTTCTACATAACCAAACCTAATCAGCAAATCGGTTTTCCTTTCCCTGATTTGCTGTCGTACAATATTGCGCTTTGTAAATAGGTTTGGCTTAAAGAAGATTCTTTTCCCGGAAACGGGAGCATACCTTTGCAATCGCAATTCCATTTCTTCAATCGCCACAGGTATCAATTCCTTTTTATTCTGAAAGTTGAATTTTATGATTTCAAAATTTGGGATGTCGATATTTTCATTGAGCCATTTCCTTTGTTCGGTAGTGTTCTTATTTAAATAGGAATCCAGGCCGCCTTTTTCATACATTAACCCGTGATAGAAACGCTTTGTTTTCGCTATTGCGTTTCCGGAAGCAACAATTGAAACATTTGCAAAGGAATTTTGCTGATTTAATTTCTGATCGTAATCAACCGTATGAACGATTTTTCCTCCCTGTTCGGTAATTGACAAAGCCGCTCTATCTCCAGTAAAAGTACCCAGATACCCGAATGGGTTTGTCTGACTTGTGCATTCAAGCCAAACGCTATCCTCCTTTAATGGTACGCACACGATAACATGATTAAACTGAGAGCTTGGAAAATCCTTGATTAAGGGATCTTCACCCCAACCCGAATCTATTATAACATAATTGGCATGAATACCAATCGACTTTAGTAATGCGATTGTATAATTGGAAAGTCCTTTACAATCACCATAACCCATTTGGTCAACAAGGTTTGCAGCAATGGGTCGCCATCCACCAATCCCCAATTGGATGCTCACGTAGCGTGTATTGGATTGTACATAATCATATACCGCTCTGATTTTTTCCACCGGATCTTCAATTGAGCTTACCAACTCTGAGATTTTCCTAGTTGTTGCCTCCGGAAGTTCATCCAAATCTTTATTCAAATCCCAAAGCCATTTGCCAAAAGTCTCCCAGCTTTCCAGCGAGCCTGAATAATTGTCAATTGAAAATTTATTCGGTCTTGTTAGCACGGATGGAACAATTTCTATCCAGGGCAATCCATAGCTTTCAGGTCTTCTTGCATATTCATTTTCAATTTCCCATTTCAAAATTTCATTTTTGTCTCCCGCT
>DASWHX010000198.1:0-18875 GCA_036397995.1 Cyclobacteriaceae bacterium | reverse complement strand
TTTACTCCGAGCTTTATACTTTTTGTTGTAATCAGGATTTTGATAAAAACATTGAATTATTTTGGCTTTATTATCTTCCGTATAACTTGGGTCAGTAAATGAAATGGAAAGAGGATAACATTGTTCAAAAGTCATTAAAGTTATGAAGCCATTAAAGATATAGATGTCCATTAAAATGTTCTTAAAATGTCGGCTCTTGTTATAGCTTAATGAAACCGAGCAATCTTCCTCAACTTCAGTTCGATTATTTCTAAAAATAAGATTTAGAGTATGATGAAAATCAATAGCACCACTACATTCTTCAAAACACTTAAATGATAACGACTCAGGTTTGGTGTACTCGCTTGGAAGTAAGTTTCTTTCGTCTCGTATAAGGCCTGCTGTGTCGAGCCATGTAAAAAGATTGAATGTTTTGAACGTAGTCTTACTAAACTGAATTGATTCAGCGGAATAGAATTGATGCCCAGCTATAATATAACTTGGGCGATATTTTCCAATTGTTACATCAGAAACAAAACTATGGCTATGTGTTATGTAATCACTATCAACAAGGGTGATGTCCCCTTTTGTTGTTTCGCCCAAAATAATTCCCTTTTTTTCTGTATCGAACATTCCAGGATTGAATGTTCCGAATATTTCCAAAATAATAGGTTCGCCAGGATGGAATTTAAGAGCTCCATTATACCAGAATTCTTCATCAGGCACCCTCCATCTTCCTTTATATTCAAATTCTTCTATCATACCATTAAGGTTCTGCTGCCATGGAAAGTTTTCATTCTCAAGGGAGTATGAAGCATTCTCAGTACTAAACTTCAAACCTCACTGATTTTAGTTTTTATTTTTTGCTCAAAAATTTCAATAATGCGTTTGTTGGCCTATACGAATTGCATTTCTTCTTCTATGGTTGTCTGCACTATGATTTGTTTGATTTTGTCATGATTTATAAAAATAACTATTACAAGGATGATTTTGCTATTGTTATGAACGGAGGTAATTGAAAATCAAAATAATCATTTAATCACAAAAATAACCGTGCAGACGAGCCGAATATCAGAATATTGATATCCGGAGTAGGATGGAAGTATATGAAGGAAGGATGAGCAGTATTTGGAGTACGCGATTCATAAAGAAAAAAAGAAATTATTTCTTCTCCAGAAAAACTTAGTACAGGTAACTTATGACAAGGTAAATGCAAAGGAAAAATATCGCGGAAGTAAGGTAGACGGACAACACTTTTTTCCTGTTCTGAATATCTTCCCACCACACCATCCAGTAAGGTTTATAAAGGCCCAGCACTAAAAAGAACAGGCTCAATCCGATTAATGTCAATAGAAATTTCTGGACAAATTCCATGAAAGAAAATTACAAGGTCCTCTTAACTTCTTTCTTTTCGTAGGATTCAATCACATCACCAACTTTGATGTCATTGAAATTCTTAATACTGATTCCGCATTCAAATCCTGATTTTACATCTGAGGCATCATCTTTAAATCTTTTTAGCTGCAGGATTTGTCCTTCATAAATTACGATACCATCCCGCACAAGTCTGATTTCACTGTTCCTCTTGATCACCCCTTCGGTTACCATACAGCCGGCGACTGTTCCTACTTTTGTAATCTTGAAAACGCTTCTTACTTCAGCGTTACCGGTAATTACTTCTTCCACTTCAGGAGCAAGCATACCTTCCATGGCATCTTTAATCTCGTTGATGGCGTCATAAATAATGGAGTATAATCGAATTTCTATTTCCTCAGATTCGGCCAGACGGCGGGCACTTGCGGAAGGCCGCACCTGGAAGCCAACAATTACAGCATCAGAGGCTGTGGCAAGAAGGACATCGGATTCAGATATCTGCCCAACGCCTTTATGAATGATATTAATCTGAACTTCACCGGTTGATAATTTCAACAAAGAATCGGAAAGAGCTTCAACTGAACCATCCACATCGCCCTTAACTATAACATTCAATTCCCGGAAGCTGCCAATGGCAAGTCTCCTTCCGATTTCATCAAGGGTAATATGCTTCTTAGTCCGGATATTTTGCTCCCGTAAAATCTGCTCACGCTTCACCGAAATTTCCCGTGCTTCGCGTTCAGACTCCATAACATTGAATTTGTCTCCTGCCTGGGCAGCGCCGTCTAATCCCAAAACCAGAACCGGAGTTGAAGGACCAACTTCATTCATTTTTGTACCGGTATGATCAAACATGGCTTTTACTCTTCCGTAATAAGGGCCTGCCAGAATGATGTCGCTGATTTTTAGTTTTCCATTTTGAACCAAAAGAGTAGTAACATAACCCCGTCCCTTATCAAGAGAGGCTTCAATCACAGTTCCAATCGCGGGCTTATCATGGTTTGCTTTTAACTCCAGAAGTTCAGCTTCAAGAAGAACCTTTTCAAGCAATTCATTTACTCCTTGCCCCAATTTAGCTGAGATAGCCTGGCATTGGTATTTTCCACCCCAATCTTCAACCAGGATATTTACCTTACTGAGTTCTTCCTTTATCTTTTCAGGGTTAGCATTGGGTTTATCAATTTTATTTATAGCTATAACAATTGGAACTCCAGCCACTTGAGCATGATTGATGGCTTCTTTCGTCTGAGGCATCACATTGTCATCTGCAGCAACCACAATAATAACAATATCCGTAACTTTTGCTCCGCGGGCGCGCATTGCAGTGAATGCTTCATGGCCAGGAGTATCAAGAAAGGCGATTTTCTGTCCACCTTCTGTTAATACGTCATAGGCGCCGATATGCTGAGTAATACCTCCGGCCTCACCGGCAGTAACTTTTGATTTCCGGATGTAATCCAGCAATGAGGTTTTACCGTGGTCAACATGTCCCATTATGGTGACAATGGGAGCTCGTGGCTTTAAATCTTCCTCACTATCTTCTTCTTCGTAAATTTCAGTTTCATCTTCGCTGGTGGTGAAGTTCACACTGTATTTGAATTCATCTGCGATGATGGTGATTGCTTCCGCATCCAATCGCTGATTAATAGAAACGAACATTCCCAGATTCAGGCAGGTGGAGATTACATCATTAATGCTAACATTCATAAGTGAAGCCAGATCGCTGGCTGAAATGAACTCTGTCACTTTCAGGACTTTGCTATCTCTCATTTCCTGCAAAACTTTTTCTTCGTGGGCTTCTGCTTTTGAGATGCGTTTTTCTCTGCGATACTTGGCTCCGGCGGAGGTTTTCTTGCCACCGCTTAATTTTGCCAGCGTGGCTTTAATTTGTTCTTGAATTTCTTTTTCTGAAGGCTCCTCTTTTTCCGGTCTTCTCCTGGTTCTGTCTCCTGTTCTCTGTGGCGGTTTTTGAGTCGGGATTCGCTTTCGCGGTCTCTTTTTCCTGTCGGCAGATTTGTCGGAAGAAGCAAAAGGTTCTGACTTCTCTTTTTCTTTCTCTTTTCTGGCTGGAAGATTAATCTTGCCAACAACTTTAAGGCCTTGCAATTTATCTGACTTTGCTTTAATCAATTCAGATTCAGGCACAGGCTCGGTCCCGGATTCTCTTGTCCCGGCACTTGTTTCTTTTGTAATCGTTTCCTTCTCTTCTGATTCCTGTTTGGCTTCTTCTTTCTTTGCGCCGAGTTCAATTTTACCGACTACCGTAATACCTTTTAATTTCGGTTTTTCAGATTCTTCTGTTTCTTTTCCAACATCAGTTACCTCTCCATCTTTTTCGAGGGATAAATTCTTAATCAGAATTTCATCGTCATCTTCTGATTCTCTTTGCTCTGTCCGTGATTTTTCAATTACGACATTTTCATTGTGCTTCGCGCCAATAGTAAGGCCGGATGCTTCTTCCTTTTCAAGAAGAGAAGCTGCAAATTCTTTAGCCAGGATATTGAATTGTTCAGGCGTAATCTTGGTATTAGGCTTATCTTCAACTTCAAAACCTTTGGAAGCTAAATGTTCAGTAATGGTATGAATACCAACATTTAGCTTACGAGCCACCTGTCCCAATCTCATTGTGCCTTGTTCAGCCATACTTCAAATATCCCCAATTTTTATGAGTATTAAAAATTGACTTACTCAAACTCCTTCTTTAATATGCGCACTACTTCTGCAATAGTTTCTTCTTCCAAATCTGTTCTTCGGATAAGATCTTCCATTGATAATGCGAGCACACTCTTTGCGGTATCCAATCCAATTTTCTTGAATTCGTCAATTATCCAATTTTCAATTTCATCACCGAATTCTTCCAGATCCACATCCTCCTCTTCGTAATCTCCAATTTCCCGGAACACATCAATTTCCATATCCACCAACCTGCTGGCAAGTTTAATATTTTGCCCGCCTTTACCGATTGCCAGAGAAACCTGATCCGGCTTCAGGTATACGGAAACTCTTTTTTCTTCCGCATTAATTTTTATACTGCTAATTTTAGCAGGACTCAATGCCCGCTGGATGTAGAGTTCCAGGTTTTCGGTGAAGTTGATTACATCGATATTCTCATTTTGCAATTCACGAACGATACTATGAATTCTGGATCCCTTCATTCCTACGCAGGCGCCCACCGGGTCAATCCTGTCATCATACGATTCAACAGCCACTTTTGCCCTTTCACCAGGCTCCCTAACTACTTTCTTAAGAGTGATTAACCCATCGTACACCTCCGGAACTTCGCTTTCAAAAAGTCTTTCCAGGAAAACAGGGGAGGTTCTTGAAAGAATAATTTTAGGGTTTCCATTGACCATTTCTACCCGGTGAACCACCGCGCGGGCGGTATCACCCTTCCTGTACCTGTCTTTCTGGATTTGTTCACTTTTTGGAATGGTAAGTTCATTGCCCTCACCATCTATCAACAGAACTTCCCTTGAAAGAATCTGATATACCTCTCCATTAATAATTTCACCTACCAGGTCTTTATACTTATGAAAGAGAATATCTTTTTCAAGGTCTTTTATTTTTTGCATCAGAGTTTGACGTGCAGTCATAACAGCTCTTCTTCCAAAATCTTCGAGTTTAATATCTTCAGCTACTTCCTCGCCGATTTCAAAGTCGGCTTCGATCTTTCTTGCATCCGTTAAGGTGATTTTATCATAATCCCAGATGTCTTCCGAATTGTCATCGACAATTTCACGAAATCTCCAAATTTCAAGATCACCTTTATCGACATTAATGATAATGTCAAAGTTATCATCCTGGTCGTATTTCTTCCTGATCATGGTTCTGAAAACATCTTCGAGAATTCTGATCATTGTTGGCCGATCAATATTCTTGCCCTTCGCGAACTCGGCAAACGTTTCAATTAAATTTAGGCTGTCCATCTGCGTAATCATTTGAATGAAATTAGAATGTTAGTTTTTTCAATTTTGTCAAATGGTATTTCTACCATCTCACTTTTATGTTCTTTCTTATTTTTTGATTTTATTTCCTTTTCAACTTCAATAAATTTTTCATTTACTGATTTTAAAATCCCTTTAATTTCGATTCGGTCCTGGAGAATCACCTTAACCCTCCTTCCCACATTCTTTACATATTGTCTGAACATTCGAATGGGGTGGTCAACTCCGGGACTTGTAACTTCCAGTACAAATGGGCTTTGATCCCCCTCATCCTCATCCAGTACCTGACTGATTTTTCTGCTAACTTCAGCGCATTGTTCTATGGTAATTCCATTGTCCCCATCCAGGATAATTTTCACTCGCTGTGAATCTCCGTGCCGGGAAACCTTGACTGCAACCAGGAACAAGCTTTCATATTCCAGGTTCTTTTCAACCAAATCCTTCAGACTATTTTCCTCAAGCTTCATTATGATGCATAAAAAGAGGGGACCATTTAGCCCCCTCAGAAAATTGTTTACTATCAGTTTCAAGGCAAAAATAATCGAAATCAGGCGTTAAAGCAAAACTTTGACGCCAATCTTCAAAATAGCTGATTCCTAAATAATTTATTTGGTTATTTTTGCATCCATGCCAGAGAATCTTGTTGTTTTCAATACCCTGACGGGCAAAAAAGAAGAGTTTAAACCCATTAACCCGCCATTTGTTGGAATGTATGTATGCGGACCAACGGTTTATAGTGACGTGCACTTGGGCAATGTTCGGACTTTTATCAGTTTCGATGTTATATACCGGTTTCTTACCTACAAAGGGTATAAAGTAAGATATGTGCGAAATATCACAGATGTGGGACACCTGGAAAGTGACGCTGACGAGGGCGAAGATAAGATTTCAAAAAAGGCGAAACTGGAAAACCTGGAACCCATGGAAATTGTGCAGCGTTATGCAACCGGATTTCACCACGTAATGGATCTATTCAATATTCTTCCCCCCCGTATTGAACCCAGCGCTACCGGGCATTTAATTGAGCAGATCGAGATGATAAAAAAGCTAATTGAAAACGGATTTGCCTATGAAGCGAATGGCTCAGTTTATTTTGATATCAAAAAATATAATGAGTCCCACCAGTATGGGATTTTGTCAAAACGCGTGCTGGAAGATTTGATGGCCGGGACCAGGGCGCTTGATGGTCAGGATGAAAAAAGATTTCCGCTTGACTTTGCTTTATGGAAAAAGGCGGCTCCAGGCCATTTAATGAAATGGGACTCACCATGGGGTTTGGGTTTTCCCGGTTGGCATCTTGAATGTTCCGTAATGGGCACTAAATATTTGGGAGAAACTTTCGATATTCATGGAGGGGGGATGGATTTGAAATTTCCTCATCACGAATGTGAAATAGCTCAATCAATTGGAGCCTATGGGAAGGCTCCCGTTAATTACTGGCTGCACACAAACATGCTTACTGTGAATGGACAGAAAATGAGCAAGTCGCTGGGCAATTCATTTCTTCCTGAGCAACTCGTGAAGGGTGATCATGAATTATTGGATCAGGCTTACAGTCCTATGACGGTTCGTTTCTTCATGTTGCAATCACACTATTCCAGCACATTGGATTTTAGTAATGAAGCCCTGAAAGCTGCAGCCCGGGGATATAAAAGACTGATGAATGGAATCCGGATTTCCAGGAAATTGAAATTTGAGAGAGTCGATGGAAAAGTAAATAAAGATTTGGTGAAAGAGATTAACGATTCCATTCAAGGCTGTAAAGATGCCATGAATGATGACTTTAATACCGCGTTAACTATTTCTCATATTTTTAATTTGCTGAAGAAGGTAAATTCACTTCATACCGGTCAAATAGGTTTTGATGAAATCAGTGAGCCGGTGTTTGAAAAGATGTGCACTACATTTATTGATTTCACTGAGAAAGTGTTAGGATTACGAGAAGAAAATCCAGCCCGGCCGGTTGAGGTCATTGAAGCGTTGCTAAAAGTGTATAAGCAGGCCAAGTTTAAGAAAGAATACGATAAAGTAGACATGATTCGAGCCGACTTAAAGCAATCTGGCATTATTTTGAAAGATATGAAGACTGGAGTTGAGTGGGCCTATGAAGAATAGCATCCTGATTGTAACCATTATTCTGTTCAGCTGCGGAGAAAAAAAATCGCAGGAAATCATAAGCAGACCGGCCATCAAAAATGTATCTGTACCTCCATTCAATAGCGATTCTGCTTTTCACTTTCTGAAAAAACAGGTTGATTTTGGCCCCAGGGTTCCTAATTCCCGGGAGCATGAATTAACAGGTAATTATCTAATCTCTAAGTTAGCTGAATATGGTGGTACTATTACTGTGCAAAATTTTACTGCAACCTCCGCGGATGGAGTTAAATTAAATTTGCGCAACATTATAGGTTCCTTCCATGAGGGAAAAACCCGGAGAATTTTACTGGCCGCACACTGGGACACCCGCCCCTATGCTGATAAAGATTCAGCAGACATGGATAAACCAATTGATGGAGCCAATGATGGAGCTAGTGGTGTAGCTGTTCTCCTTGAAATAGCCCGGGTTATAAGTATAAATACTCCACCTGATGCGGGCATTGATATTATTCTGTTTGACGGGGAGGATTGGGGAGAAAATATGCTAAGGCCATCAACGCCTCTCGAAAGCGGATTGGAAACCTGGTACTGCCTGGGTTCGCAATATTGGGCAAAGAATAAGCATAAGAGGGGATACTCGGCATACTTTGGAATTTTACTGGATATGGTTGGTGCTAAAGATTCAAAATTTTTTATTGAGGGGCTAAGCTATGAAATGGCACCAAAAATCGTGGAAAAAGTTTGGCAAACCGCGAGCCAATTAGGATATAGTAATTACTTTGTTAATCAAAGGAAGGGAGCCATCACAGATGATCATGAATTTATGAATGCAGCCGGAATTCCCTCCATTAATATTGTGCATTATGATCCTCAATATGGGTACTTTGGAGACTACCATCACACCCACCGCGATAATCTTGACTTGATTGATAAAAATATTTTAGAGGTGGTCGGCAGTACGGTGATGCATGTTATTTATTACGAATAGGATTCTCATCTTCCAGGATTTTCAACAGGTATGCACCATACCCACTTTTCTCCAGGGGCTTCGCCAGTTTGATTAGCTGTTTTTTATCTATAAAGCCCATCCTGTAAGCAATTTCTTCCGGACAACAAATTTTCAATCCTTGCCTTTTTTCTACGATTTGAACAAAATTAGAAGCCTGTACCATTGAATCAAAGGTGCCGGTATCAAGCCATGCAGTTCCTCTTCCCAGCACTCCTACTTTCAGTTTACCTTTTTTAAGATACATATTGTTTACATCGGTAATTTCAAGTTCACCCCTGGTACTTGGTTTTAATTTTTTTGAAATTGAAACAACATCATTATCATAAAAATATAACCCGGGCACAGCGTAATTCGATTTTGGCTTCTTTGGTTTCTCTTCAATAGACACAGCCTTCATTTTTGCATCAAACTCTACAACGCCATATCGCTCCGGGTCATTGACCCGGTAGGCAAATACTACACCGCCCCTGGGATTTTTATAATTTCGCAACAAAGTTCCCATACCGCGACCGTAAAAAATATTATCACCAAGAATAAGGGCGACCTTATCCTTTCCAATAAATCTTTCACCGATTAGGAAGGCTTGAGCCAATCCCTCCGGCTTCTCCTGTACAGCATATTCAAGTTTTAATCCCCATTGGGAACCATCTCCAAGCAATTGTTTAAAGAGCGGTAAGTCGTGCGATGTAGAAATGATTAGAATCTTCTTTATGCTGGCGAGCATCAAAACAGACAGAGGATAATAGATCATGGGTTTATCGTAGACAGGAATCATTTGCTTGCTAATACCCAACGTTATTGGGTGCAGCCTGGTACCAGTTCCACCTGCCAGAATAATACCTTTCATTATCTGTTGCTATAATTTAAATTGTAGTATTTCTTATAAGCTCCGGATGTAACATGTCTTAACCATTCCTGGTTTTCAATATACCATAAAATTGTTTTGTTTAAACCTACCTTCAATGAAACCGAGGGCGACCAGCCCAATTCATTTTTTAATTTTGAAATATCAATTGCATATCGCAAATCATGGCCGGGTCTGTCTTTCACAAAGGTTATTAATTCTATTGAGGATGTGTCAGGGTTAATGATCTTGTCAGCTTCCTCGCAAATCAGATGTACAAGATCAAGATTCTTATATTCACTTTGGCCTCCAATGTTATAGGTTTCCCCATTTCTTCCCTGGTGAAAGATAAGGTCAATAGCTTTCGCATGATCTTCAACAAAAAGCCAATCGCGAACGTTTTCTCCTTTACCATAAACAGGCAAAGGTCTTCTCTCTAAAATATTATTAATTATAAGAGGGATTAATTTTTCCGGAAATTGATATGAACCATAGTTATTGCTGCAATTTGAAATAACTACAGGGAGGCCATAAGTATTTCCGTAAGCCCGAACAAAATGGTCAGAACTTGCTTTCGATGCTGAATAAGGTGAGTTTGGATTATAGGGAGTATATTCAGTAAAAAGACCTTCGTCAATGGATCCATAAACCTCGTCAGTGCTGATATGATAAAACCGGCTGTCTGTGTTTTTCCAAAGATCACGACAACACTCAAGCAAGGTAAGTGTGCCTAAAATATTTGTGTGAACAAACTGCAGGGGATCTGTTATGGATCTGTCAACATGAGACTCCGCGGCAAGATGAATTATGTCGGTTATATTGCTTGCGCTCATTGTTGCGGCTACCGAAATTTTGTCGCAAACGTTTCCCTTCACAAAAACATAGTTTGGCTTTGATTCAATATCCCGGAGATTCTCCAGGTTTCCGGCGTAGGTCAATGCATCTAAATTGATAATTCGATAGTTGGGATACTTATTCACAAAAAGTCTTACAACATGGCTTCCAATAAAGCCGGCACCACCCGTTATCAGAATTGTTTTTTCAGATTTCATTTGTTGTTACTTAAGCGTTTCTGCCAGTTCCAGGCATCCCGCAGTGCATCTTCCAAAGTTAAAGAAGTTTCCCAACCCAGTTGATCTTTGGCCTTATCGCAATTTGCATAAATGGACTCCGCATCGCCAGGTCTTCGGGGACCAATGTCGTAGTTCAACTTAATCACATTGGCATTTTCAAAACTATGAATTAATTCCAGAACTGAGGTTCCGTTTCCGGTTCCTACATTAAAAGCTTCAAAAGTGGATTCTTCTTTGACACCGGCCAGATATCCCAGTGATTTCACATGTGCCTTGGCAAGGTCCACCACATGAATATAATCTCTTATGCAGGTTCCATCAGGCGTATTATAATCATTTCCAAATACGGTAAGTGGTCCCCGGACTCCAGCCGCGCTTTGTGTAAGATATGGAACAAGGTTATTTGGATACCCAATTGGTAATTCACCAATCTCACCGGAAGGATGAGCTCCAATGGGATTAAAATACCTGAGGGACATTGTCCTGAGCGGAAGGTTAGACTTAAAGGCATCTATCAGTATCTTCTCTGAAATTTGTTTTGTTGAACCATATGGAGAAAAAGCCTCTTTAAACGGAGAACTTTCGGTCACAGGTAATTCTTCCGGCTGGCCATATACAGTGCAGGAGGAGGAAAATACGAACTCGTGCACATTAAACTTCCTCATTGCCTCAATTAGCACAAGCAAGGAAACAATGTTATTATAATAATACTGAACCGGAATCTTCAGCGATTCATTAACGGATTTGAATGCCGCGAAATGTATGACACCGTTAAATTGCTCTTTATCAAAAATTTTCTCCACCGTATCGGCCTCACAACAATTTGCATTATAGCATTTCACATCCCTTTTCAGGATGTTCTTTAATCCGAGCAGTACGCTTTTCTCCGAATTCCTGAAGTCATCCAGGATTACAGGCTCATAGCCGGAGTTTGACAATTCAACCACGGTGTGAGAACCAATAAACCCTGCTCCGCCTGTTACTAAAATCTTACCACTCATGGTTTAATATAATTCTCAAAAGTATGATGTTCTATCTTCTTCAATACTTCCATAGGAAGTGATTTGAAATAATCGTAAGTTATTTTAAGTCCTTCGCTGCGATGTATTTTTGGTTCCCAACTCAAAAGTTTTTTAGCCTTAGTAATGTCCGGCTGGCGCTGTTTGGGATCATTGGCAGGAAGAGGTTTAAACACGATCTTCTGCCTGGTACCGGTGAGTTTTATGATTTCTTTGGCGAAATCGAGAATAGTAATTTCATCCGGGTTTCCAATATTAACCGGCATGGAATAACTGCTTAATAATAATTTATAAATTCCATCAACCAGGTCATCCACGTAGCAGAATGATCTTGTCTGGCTTCCATCACCAAAAACTGTCAAATCTTCACTCCGCAAAGCTTGTCCAATAAATGCAGGCAGAACCCTTCCATCATTCAGGCGCATCCTCGGACCATAGGTATTGAAAATTCTGACGATCCTGGTATCCAATTTATGGAAGCGGTGATAAGCCATTGTTATGGCTTCCAGAAATCGTTTAGCCTCATCATAAACCCCTCTTGGTCCCACGGGGTTTACATTTCCGTAGTATTCTTCATTTTGAGGGTGCACCAATGGGTCACCGTAAACTTCGGAAGTAGAGGCAACCAGCATCCTGGCATTTTTGGCTTTAGCCAGGCCAAGCAAGTTGTGTGTTCCTAGGGCACCAACTTTTAATGTTTGAATGGGTATTTTCAGGTAATCAACAGGACTGGCGGGTGAGGCAAAGTGCATTATAAAGTTTAAGTTGCCGGGGAAATCAACAAACTTTGTGACGTCATGATTGATAAATTCAAAATCATGGTTAGAAAGGAGGTGATTAATGTTTCGTAAGTCGCCGGTAATGAGATTATCCATCGCGAATACCTGATAACCTTCCTGCAGAAATTTTTCACAAAGGTGCGATCCCAGAAAGCCCGCACCACCTGTAACTAACACCTTAAGTTTGCTCATTGAACAACGTCCTTTCTTCCAATACTGAAATAATTGAAACCAAGGTTCATAATTGATTTAATTGAGTATAAATTCCTGCCATCGAAAATAACATGCCCTTTCATTTTATTTTTTAAAATATCGAAATCGGGGGTTCGGAACACGGGCCATTCAGTGAAAATGAAAAGCCCATCTGCATTTTCAAGACACTCGTATTCGTTAACAGAATAACGAATTGAATCACCCAGAACTTTCTTAACATTGTCCATTCCTTCAGGATCAAACGCGCTTATTGTTGCGCCTAAATTCAACAACTCTTTAATATTTGATAAACTTGGTGCTTCACGAATATCATCGGTATAAGGTTTGAAAGACAAACCCCAAACAGCAAAATGCTTTCCCTTTAACGACCCATTGAATAACGACCCATTGAAATACTTTTTTGCTTTGTCTATAAGTTTTGTTTTTTGCTTTTCATTTACCTGCATTACTGCATCCAAAATTCTGAAATCGTAATTCAGCTCCCTGGATGATTCACCAAGAGCTTTCACGTCCTTTGGAAAGCAGCTTCCTCCATATCCTATTCCCGCAAATAAGAACCGGTTTCCTATCCGGGTATCGGTACCTATACCTTTCCTCACCATATCTACATCAGCTCCCATTAATTCGCAGAGGTTAGCAATTTCATTCATGAAGGTAATCTTGGTTGCAAGAAAAGAATTGGCTGCATACTTGGTTAGCTCAGCCGACCTTTCATCCATGAAAAGGATGGGATTCCCCTGACGAACCATTGGCTCAAATAATTTTTCCATAAGAGATCGGGCTCTTTCCGAGTTTGTCCCGATTACTACCCTGTCTGGCTTCATAAAATCATCAACAGCCACACCTTCACGCAGGAATTCCGGGTTGGATACTACATCAAATTCTGATGTCGTACTTTCTGAAATCATTTTCCTCACTTTGTCCGAAGTTCCAACAGGCACAGTGCTTTTGTCAACAATCACTTTGTACTTGTCTAACAGGGGTCCGATTTTTTTTGCAACTTCAAGTATATGGGATAAGTCGGCTGACCCATTTTCACCTTGGGGTGTTGGCAAAGCAAGAAAAATAATATCAGAGCTCTTAACTCCTGTTTCCAGACTTGTTGTGAATTGAAGTCTTCCCTGTCGGATATTTCTTTCAAAAATGGGCTCAAGTCCAGGTTCATAAATTGTTATTTTACTACTCTGCAAAGAATTAACCTTCTCTTCATCAATATCAACGCATATAACTTTGTTCCCGGTTTCAGCAAGACAGGTTCCGGTAACCAATCCTACGTACCCAGTGCCAATAACAGCAATATTCATCCCTTGAAACTTGTTTTTGGACGTAAAGTTAGCCTGTGTTATTACTTAATAGGGATTTTAAATCAATTTATTCATTCAATCCCTCAAAAGATTTTGTAAACAAGCTTAAAAAGTTGTTATTTTAGCGAACATTTTATATCAAAACTACTTAAATATCTAAAGGTCAATAGTTTATGCATACAACAATTAGCGAAAATCCGGTTACATTATCTTTCAGTGAAACAGAAAATCAGCAAATGATAGCTGAAATGATAAAAGCTTTTGGAGTGAAAGAAATTACCCCCTACCGGAAGAAATGGGATGATGACCAACACTTTCCTGTCGAACTGTTTCATAAACTGGGAAAACTTGGTTTGATGGGCGTATTGGTCCCTAATGAGTATGGGGGTTCTGGTTTCGGGTATCATGAATATGTGACTGCAATATCGGAAATAGCAAAACTGGACGGGAGCATAGGTTTATCAGTAGCTGCACACAACAGCTTATGCACAGGACATATACTGGAATTTGGGAATGAAGAACAAAAACAAAGATGGCTGCCCAAACTTGCCACCGGTGAATGGATTGGTGCCTGGGCTTTAACAGAGCCAAACACAGGCTCCGACTCGGCTAATATGAAAACCGTAGCAAAGCGAGATGGGAATGGGTGGACATTAAATGGAGCCAAGAACTTTATTACCCATGGAAATTCCGGAAACGTGGCTGTAGTTATAGCAAGAACCGGGGAACCCGGTGATTCCAACGGAATGACTGCATTTGTAATTGAAAGAGGAACCCCCGGTCTTAAGCCTGGCAGAAAGGAAGACAAATTGGGAATGCGAGCCTCTGAAACAAGTGAAGTAATTTTAGAAGATTGCAGGGTACCTGATGAGAATGTACTGGGCGAAGTTGGCCAGGGGTTTAAGCAGGCAATGAAAATTCTTGATGGGGGTAGAATCAGCATAGCAGCGCTTGGTCTGGGAATTGCCCAGGGTGCTTTTGAAGAATCATTAAAGTATTCAAAGGAAAGATATCAGTTCGGACAGCCGATTTCTAAATTCCAGGGGATTTCATTCAAATTGTCAGAAATGGCGACTAAAATAGAAGCATCTAAACTTCTCATTTATCAGGCAGCAGACTTTAAGAACAAGGGCAAGAAAGTAACCAAGGAAAGTGCAATGGCAAAATATTATTCTTCAGAAGTTGCCGTTGAAGTATCGACAGAAGCGGTGCAGATATTTGGAGGATATGGATACACAAAGGACTACCCCGTTGAAAAATATTATAGAGACTCCAAGCTATGTACCATTGGTGAAGGAACCTCTGAAATCCAAAAAATAGTCATTTCAAGGTTATTACTTTCATAATTTACACCCGCATTCCTTTTATTTTTTCAGGCACAGGGTGGCCTATTTGCTATTCTTTTAATAACTTTGCAACCCGAATAGAATATTATGATTGTAATTAACATAAAAGAAAACGAGTCTATTGATAAGGCACTTAAGCGTTTTAAGAAGAAATTCGAGAAAACCGGCGTGTTGAAAGAATTAAGGTCGAGGACGTACTTTGAGAAACCCTCCATAAGGCATAGAGCTGTGAAACTAAAAGCTAAATATCGCCAAAAAATGAAGGACCTGGAAAATAACTAACGTCCTTCCCAATTATCATTTTTTTTGTTAAGTTAGTGTTACTGCGGTGGGAACGTAAAGATGATGATTGAGTCCTTTTTGAAATACCTAAAATTTGAAAAGCGTTTCAGCAGGCATACACTGGTTTCTTATCAAACCGATTTAAAGCAGTTCAAAGAATTTCTTTCAGCTTTTGATTCCACTCCAGAAGCAGCAACTCATATTGATGTTCGTGCCTGGATTGTAAGCCTGGTAGAGAATCAGATAAGTGCGCGGTCAATTAACCGGAAAATTGCAACTCTGCGGTCCTTTTATAAATTTCTATTAAAAAGAGAAACCATTACAACAGACCCATCATCAAGAATTAAGGTACTGAAAACAGCAAAAAGATTACCTCAATTTGTTAAGCAATCCGAATTGAATATTCTGCTGGATCAGTTTGATTTCAAAAATTCTTTAAATGGCTGGAGAGACAAAGTAATGCTTGAAGTCCTATATGGTACCGGAATCAGGCTTTCAGAGTTGGTTAATCTGGAAGTGAAAGATATCGACCTTAATAAGCAAACCATTAAAGTTTTAGGAAAAAGAAACAAAGAGCGCGTAATACCATTTTCAAATGGATTAAAAGTTGTAATTCTTGACTACATGAAAGCAAAGGAGGGGTTAATTACAAAGAATGGTTTTTTCTTAATTACAAATAAAGGTGAAAAGGTATACCCGGAGTTTGTTTACAGAATAATAAAGAAATATCTAAAGAATTATACGAGTGCAGATAAGACCAGTCCCCATGTTTTGAGGCACACGTTTGCAACACATTTGTTAAATAAAGGCGCAGATTTAAATGCTGTCAAAGATTTGCTCGGGCATTCCAGTCTGGCTGCTACACAGGTTTATACACACAATTCAATGGAGAAACTTAAAAAGGTTTTTGATCAGGCGCATCCAAAAGCCTAGTTAAATGTGAAAAATTAAACTCTAATTATATGAAAGTGCAGATTCATTCGATAAAATTCGTTGCCGATGAGAAGTTGATTAAATATATCAACAAGAAGCTGGGGAAATTGGAGAAATTCTACAGCAAGGTTACTGATGTGGAAGTAATGCTGAAGTTGAGTAATACAAATCCTGAAAACAAAACGGTGGAAATGAAAGTTAATGTTCCGGGCGAACAAATTTTTGTAAAGGAAAAGTCAAGCACTTTTGAAGCAGCGACTGATATTGCAACGGATATTCTTAAACGTCAAATAAAAAAATTTAAGGACAAGCTTATTAAGCCTAAAAAGAGTCTTCAAAAGAAAGGGCTTCCTTCATAATCCAAAAGCTTCTTTTAATTTATCAACGTAATCAAGCTTTTCCCAGGTGAAGGTTTCAACTTGTCTTTCAATAATAGCGCCATTTGATCTGAACCGAACCTTCTTGATTTCAGAACTTCTGCCCATGTGCCCGTAAGCGGCAGTATCAGAGTAAATGGGTTCTTTCAGTTTAAGTCTTTTGATTATTGAAGCAGGCCTCATGTCAAAAACCTCTGAAATAACGCGAGCTATTTCGCTATCCTTTTTGCTCACTTTAGAGCTTCCAAAAGTATTCACATAAATCCCCATGGGCTTGGAAACTCCTATAGCATAAGATACCTGGACTAAAACTTCATTGGCAACTCCTGCAGCAACAAGATTCTTTGCAATATGCCGGGTGGCGTAGGCTGCCGACCGGTCTACCTTGGAGGGATCTTTTCCTGAAAAAGCACCACCGCCATGCGCACCTTTTCCACCATACGTATCTACAATAATTTTTCTTCCGGTCAGGCCGGTGTCACCATGAGGGCCTCCAATTACAAATTTACCAGTTGGATTTATATGATAGGTGATTTGGTCGGTGAAAAGCTTTTGAAGCTTCTCCGGGAGATGTGATTTAACCTTCGGAATCAAAATGTTTTTTATGTCGTTGCTAATTGTTTCCCGCATGGCTTTTTCATCGCTGAATTCATCATGTTGGGTGGAAACGACAATTGAATCAATTCTTATAGGCGTATTGTCATCGTTATATTCAATTGTTACCTGACTTTTCGCATCGGGCCTCAGGTAAGTCATTTCTTTTCCGCCTCTACGGATTTGCGACAACTCCCACAGGATTCTATGTGACAAGTCGAGGGGCAGCGGCATAAAGTTTTCAGTTTCATTAGTTGCGTATCCAAACATCATCCCCTGGTCGCCGGCACCTTGTTCCTCTTCCGAAGCCCGGACGACACCCTGGTTAATATCCGGTGATTGCTCATGAATGGTAGAGATTACTCCGCAAGAATTTCCATCAAACTGAAGTTCAGATCTATTGTAACCAATTTCGTTAATAACCTCCCGGGCAATGCTTTGAACATCCAGGTAAGCTTTGGATTTCACTTCACCACTAATTACCGCAAGACCGGTAGTAACCAGTGTTTCACAGGCAACCTTTGAATCCGGATCCATAGCGAGAAAATTATCAAGAATGCGATCGGAAATTTGATCAGCAATCTTGTCAGGATGACCTTCTGAAACGGATTCAGATGTGAATAAATAGGGCATGTTCAATATTTAAATAAAATGGAACGCAAATTTAGGTATAATAGCCCAACAAAGAAATTTCAGGTACCGGAATAAATTATGAAAACACAGGGAAGTTTTTTGAATTCAAAGGATTGCCGATTCCATTTTGATACCGTTTGGGTCATTATCCTTTCTTCAATTCCGGTAATATCCATAGCGATGCACAATTTGGTATCACCCATAAGGGTTTTCAACAAAAGATTAAAAAGTCTTTTATTTCGGTATGGTGTTTCTATAAAAATCTGGCTTGAATTTCTTTTAGATGACTCCAACTCAAGCTTTTTAATTGTTGATGTGCATTCTTTTTCGGACACCGGTAAGTAGCCGTGGAAAGAGAATTGCTGGCCTGGCAACCCTGAAGCTGATAAAGCAAGAAAAATAGAGGAAGCACCAACGAAAGGCTTCACTTGCACACCCCACTTATGAGCTATTAAGACCGCTGAACTTCCGGGATCAGCTATACCCGGCATTCCTGAATCTGTAATAATGCCAACATCAAAGCCTTGTTTTAAAGGTTGAAGTAACAATTCCAATTCTTCCATCGAGGTATTTTTATCGTATGGATTTATACTAAGTGATTCCAGATGAATGTTTGAGTCTATGTTTTTTATGAATCTCCTCGCTATTTTGGGCGTTTCGGCAAGGAAGTATTTTGTATTCTGAATAGCGGAAACAACCTCAAGCTCAATTTGTGATTTTGTCTCCGAAATCAAATTTGGAATTAATAAAAGCTTTCCTTTTGTTTGATTTAGAGATTTCATTCTATTATGATGAAGATGGGAAAATTATTCATAATATCAGGAGTTATCTTAATTGTCGTTGGGGTTATCATTACACTTTTACCCAAAAATTCAGTTATCGGAAGGTTGCCGGGGGATATAATAATTGAAAGAGAAAATTTCAAGTTTTATATCCCCGTCACCACCGGCATAATTATCAGTATCATTCTTACAATAATCCTTTACGTAATAAGCCGGTTTCGCTAAGACTTCAAGAAGTCATTTAAGAGGGTAATAAATAACTCGGGTTGTTCCGCGTGTACCCAGTGCCCGGC
>DASWHX010000197.1:0-8804 GCA_036397995.1 Cyclobacteriaceae bacterium | reverse complement strand
TTTCTAATCACCTGGGGAATTCTTGCCGGAGCTGTAACTCTCCTTGATTATGTAATTCCCGTCTATGGAACGAAAAGATTTGGTGGTTCCCGATATGGAATTATGGGAAGCATTATCGGGTTATTGCTGGGTATTTTTTTCTTTCCACCCTTCGGTATAATCATTGGGCCATTGATTGGAGCTCTGCTGGGAGAACTCTATGCCGGCCAAAAAGGGAAGAATGCCATGCGGTCGGCGATAGGAAGTTTTGCAGGCTTCCTTTTCGGCACCTTCCTGAAGCTTATAGTATCATTAGTGCTCACCTTCTATTTTTTTGTTAATGCTTTTTGAACCAAAATTTCCGGCAAACAGCCCGATCAGCCCACCCACCATTCCATAAAATAGTGCGGGGATTGAAGTACTGAAAATATGTTCGGCAAATAGCCAGAAAATAAATCCCAGGATCATACTGCTGATGGCACCGAGGGCGTTCGCACGCTGCCAGAAAATAGCGGCCGTCATGGGGATGAGCATAGAAACCAAACCAAGTATGCTGGACTCACCAACCAGCTCATAAATGTTCTTGCTCCCAAGTGCCATCATCATTCCTGTTAAAGTAATCACAATTACAGAGATGCGGAGAATTATAAGGAATCTCTTCTCACTAAGTTTATTACCCCAAAGTGGTTTAATTACATTTTCTGCCATAAGACTTGCCGGCGCCAGAATGGCACCGCTGCAGGTACTGAAAATCGCGGAAATCAACGCACCAAATAAGAAAATCTGAACGGGCAGGCTTGAGTGGAGTAAAATTACTTCCGGTATACTTTGCTGCGTATCTGAAACCTGAAGTTCCGGATAAAGCTTTCTAATACTTAGGATTATTATTAGTGGGAACATGGAAAACAAAAGATAAATGCCTCCTCCAAGATATCCAGCTAGCACAGCTGACTTTTCGCTTTTAGCGGCGTTTACTCTTTGAAAAACATCCTGACTGGCAAGTGATCCAAGACCAATTACAGACCAGGCTCCGAAATATTCTATCCAACTCAATGGCTCTGCCTCAGGAATGAACCTGTAGAACCCGGCTGGTGCACTTTCTATTACCAAACCAAGCCCTCCAGCTTCACTCACAAGGGTATAGGTAACCCAGCCAAGTCCTAAAATAATAACAACGCTTTGCAGGAAGTCAGTAACTGATATGGCCCACATGCCTCCCACAACAGTGTAAGTGCCAACAATTATCGCGCTGGCTATAATGGAAGTTTCCAGTCCAATTCCCATTAAGGAATGGATAAGCAATCCCAGGGCAACTAATTGCGCGGCCACGTATCCAAAAAAACTTATTATCATAAAGAAGGAAGCAATGACTTCAACTTTTCTACCATACTTGTTTCTGAATAAATCGCCCAGCGTAAAAAGGTTCATCCGGTAAAGTCGCCTGGCAAAAACAACAGAAAAGAGAATCAGGCACAGAGCAGCTCCAAATGGATCTTCAATTACACCAAGAAGACCTTCTTCCATAAAAACTGCCGAAGCGCCAAAAATGGTTTCCGATCCGTACCAAAGCGCAAAAAGAGCGAAGGAATTGAGAATTAGCGGCAGTTGGCGACCGGCAGAAACAAAATCTGCACTGCTTTTGACTCTGCGCGCGTACCAAAATCCTATGCCGAGTGTAACAAGTATATATCCGATAACAAATGTGACCAGCAAGATATGTCAGGGGTTAGTTAGAAAAGAAATGTAAACCAAGTCAGTTAATATCAGAAGGAAATTACTTAAATTTTCAACATTTAGGATAAAACTATGTGCAGGTTATTAGCTTATTTGGGAAGACCGGTTGTATTGGATAAATTTCTTTTTCAACCCAAAAACTCGTTGATTAATCAGAGCTTTCATGCCCTGGAAATTGAAGAACCTCTGAATGGAGATGGCTTTGGAGTGGGATGGTATCACAAAGAAATCGCGCAGGACCCGGCTGTATTTGTCAGCATTTATCCGGCGTGGAATAACAGAAATTTGCGGTACATGGCACCCAAGATAATGTCGGATTGCCTGGTCGCCCACGTGCGGGCTGCCAGCGAAGGAGATGTTTCTGAATCAAATTGCCACCCCTTTCATTTCAAAAATTTTCTGATGGCACACAACGGCGGTGTTGAAAATTTTTCAAGAATAAAAAGAAGCGTTCATAAAAAACTTTCAGATCCGCTCTTTCATTGGATCCAGGGCCAAACCGATTCGGAACATTTATTCGCTCTGGTTCTTGATAATTTAATGAAAAAGGACCGAATAGATGCTGATACTATCTCTCAATCTTTTGAAGAGACCATTGCTTTTTTGCTCGAAGCCATGCATGAGCAAAAGATTGATGACCCCGCTTATCTGAATATGGTGATGACTGATGGAGAAAGACTGGTAGCATTACGATATGCCTCCGATAAAACAGTTAAACCATTGACCCTGTATTATTCTGAAGGTAGCCGCTATGAATGCCAGGAAGGAGTTTGCCAAATGATCCCGGCCAGGGAGGGTGAAAAATCTGTTATGGTGGTCTCAGAAAAATTGACGGATATTGTAGATGACTGGCGCATGATCCCTGAAAATAACTTTATATTGGTTTATAAAGACCTTTCAGTGAAAATCAGGCCGGTAAGTCTGTAATTTTTTTTAAATTGTCCTCCATGAAAAGAATTATCTCCGCTACGATTCTTTTGCTGCTTCCTTTTCTTATTTCCGCGCAAGAACTTTATAGAACAACCATGGTACGGGCCGCACCTGGAAAATTATTGGAACTAATTGATGCAATTAAGAAAAAGGCGGAGGTTGAAAAAAAAGATTTGCACGCAATCAGGCATAGCCAGGGTGACCACTGGGATTTGTTGATAATGGAAACGATTGACGATTACGATGACACCGGGCTGCTTTTAACAACAGGAAGCCGGGGGGTTTTGGATGATCCGATGGATCATTTAATTAGCTGGAAGGAAGAATTATATGTCACCGGACCCACTCATAGGGAGTTTCGCAGAACATTCAATAACTCGGATTTTTTTCATGTTGAAATTTTTGTGGCGCTGTCAGGGCAGCGAAAACAACTTTACGATGAACGCGTGATGGAAAATAAATACCTGGAAGAATTGTCTCGAGATCCGAATCAGATTTTTGTTAAAACGCAAGGAGCAAAATGGGATATGTTCACCATGGGGTACTATAAGGATTTGAAAGACTACGCAAATTCAGCTCAGTCTTCAGATAAAAAGGAAGAAGCGGCTGCTAAAGCGGCCGGTTTTACAAGTGCCGGAAGTATCGGTGCATACCTGAGAAATTTTATAACTGAGCATCATGATACGCTGGCAGTAAAAGTAAAATAGGATGGAAGGCATTATTGATTATTTCGCGGAAATCCCATCAGTGTACAGAACAATTTTTTTCATTGTCGGAATTACATTCTTTTGGGTTTTAGAGGGAACAATTCCATTATTCAGTTTTGAGTATAAGAAAATTGTTCATGCACTGAAGAACCTTACTTTGAACGCGCTTCAATTGCTTATAGGTCTTGGACTGGCGGGCGCGCTGCTGCTGGCTAGTGATTTCACCGCTCAAAATCAATTCGGCATCCTTTATCTTCTGGGTCTTCCTCTGTGGATCCATGTAATTCTGGGAGTATTATTACTCGACTTTATCGGCGCCTATTTTATCCATTGGTTAGAGCACAGAGTAAAGTGGATGTGGAAGTTCCATCTTATCCATCATACGGATACTAACGTGGATGTAACTACCGGATTGAGACATCATCCCGGAGAAACTATTTTCAGAATTACCTTTACACTGCTGGCTGTCCTGATCGCCGGAGTTCCCATGGGAGTGATTATCATTTACCAAACTCTGTCCGTGATATTCGCGCAGATAACCCACGCAAACATCAAAGTGCCGAAAGGTCCCGATAAGATTTTATCCTGGATATTCGTCACCCCGAACATGCATAAGGTGCATCATCACTATACGCAACCCTATACAGATACTAATTATGGAAATATTTTTTCTATTTGGGACCGGATTTTTAGAACCTTTGCAGAAAAGGATGTTGATTCACTGGTGTACGGAATAGATACCCATATGAATCCCAAAGAAAATGATGATTTAATCAATCTTCTTGAAATACCCTTTCAGAAGTACCGGGCACCCAAAGGTTCAAAATTTTATGAGGAAGAAATAAAGGAAAATCTTGCATAAATAATCACCTTAATCCCATACATCATGATTCGAAATGTACTTTCAATTTACCTGGTGGTCTTCATTCTATCAGGAAGTAAACTTTATTCTCAAAGCCCTGATCTCTATGCGCAAACTTCAGAAGTGAATAATATCATGGTTCAGTTCCGCGCCGATTACGGAAGTTTGAGCAGGTTCTATTTTATGGAGAATACCTTCGAAAGGATCCAGAGATTTAAGGATCTTAACCAGGAATATCTTGGGAAATTGTCTGCCCTGGATTTTGATGAACTGAACGTGTCTTCGCGGGTAGATTACATTTTATTCAGCAGAGATCTGAATGACAATATGTATCAGCTGCAGGCTCAGGAATCTGAAATGAATCAAATCAAGGAATGGATAACTTTTGCGACTCCGGTTTATGAGCTGGAAAAGAAAAGACGCCGCGGATTATCCATGAATGGATCTGAAGTTGCCCGAGTACTGAACAATACTTTGGAAACACTGCAAGCCGGCCTTCAAAAACTAAATGATACCCAACCCTTCGATTCACGATTGACCAACCGGGCTGAGGCTGCCATTAAAGATGTTCAACGAGGTCTTGAGCATTTGTATGAATTTTATAACGGTTATGATCCCGATTTTACATGGTGGGTGGAAAAACCCTTTGTGAAACTTGATACCATGATTTCCAGGTATGGCCGGTTAATGAAAAGTAAAGCGAAGTTAATCACTACACAGCAAGACGATGGCAGCGGAATAGTGGGTCAACCGATCGGCAGAGAGGAAATTATCCGCCAGCTGAATCAGGAAATGATTCCCTATACGCCTGAAGAATTAATTGAAATTGCTAACCGGGAGTTTGCCTGGTGTGATGCTGAAATGTTAAAGGCTTCAACCGAATTGGGTTTCGGCAAAGACTGGCATGCCGCGCTGGAAAAAGTAAAGAACACGTACGTTCCCGAAGGTGAGCAACCTGCCGCCATCCTGAAACTATACAATGAGTCCATCGACTTTCTGAAACAAAATGATTTGCTGACAATACCTCCGGTGGCCGAAGAAAGCTGGAGAATGATCATGATGACTCCAAGAAGACAATTGGTGAATCCATTTTTTACAGGAGGAGAAGTCTTAAGCATTTCCTATCCAACCAACACCATGGACCATGATGATAAGCTGATGAGTATGCGGGGTAATAATCCGCACTTTTCAAGATCTACTGTTCATCATGAACTTATCGCGGGTCATCATCTTCAGTTTTTCATGAACAGCCGGTATAAAACGTACCGCCGTTTTCGCACTCCTTTTTGGACCGAAGGCTGGGCGTTGTATTGGGAGCTTCTTTTATATGATTTGAAATTTCCCCAATCACCGGAAGACCGGATCGGGATGCTTTTTTGGAGAATGCATCGCTGTGCAAGAATTATTTTCAGCCTGAATTACCATCTGGGTAAATGGACTCCTCAGCAATGTATCGATTTTCTGGTGGACCGTGTTGGTCATGAAAAAGCAAACGCCGAAGGTGAAGTGCGAAGGTCTTTTGTAGGTGGTTACTCACCCCTTTACCAGGTAGCCTATATGTTGGGTGGTCTGCAATTTTGGGCCCTGAAAAAGGAACTGGTGGATTCGGGAGAAATGACGTATAAAGAATATCACGACGCGGTTCTGCAGGAAAATAGTTTACCTGTTGAAATGATCAGGGCGACACTTACCAATCAATCATTAAACAAGGATTTTAAAACGCGATGGAAATTCTATAATTTAAGATAAACCGTAAGTATTTTCTTCAAATAATGCAATCGGAAAGATCAGATTTGGCAAAATTTATGCAACTTTGGACCTAATATTTAGTTTAATTATCAAAATGAAAAAAGGAACAGTTAAGTTCTTTAATGCGTCAAAAGGTTTTGGCTTCATTAAAGATTCCGAAAGTGAAAAAGAGTACTTTGTCCATATTTCTGGTCTAATCGACCAGATAAAACAAGACGACGAAGTGGTTTTTGAACTTCAGGAGGGAAAAAAAGGTTTGAATGCAGCTAATGTTAAATTAGCCTCCTAAGAACCCTTCGTTTAAGGAAATTAAGCTCTTCCCAATTTTGGGAGGGGCTTTTTTATTGGATGAAATCGAATTTAATTATTACTTTCAACCATTCATGAATTGCTAATTAAGATGAAAATACCGTATTATTTGTTATTACCCGCGTTAGCTCTTGGCGGAGCCTGCGATCCAAAATCAGAACCGGAAGATTTGTCACAACTTTTGGAACTTGTTGCGGGGGATTCCTTATCCGCCCATATAAAGTATCTGGCCTCCGATGAATTAAAGGGCAGATTGCCGGGTACGCCTGAATATGGTTTGGCTATCGATTACGTTATTGGGAAATTTAAAGAAATGGAGATTGAACCCGCGGGGGAGAGGGGTGAATATATCCAAATGCTGACCATAAGGAATTCGAGGATAAGTGAAGGGAATTCTTTCATGGAATGGAATGGAAAAATGCTTTCAGCCAATGAGGATTATTATTTTATAGGAAATCTGAATGAAGTAACTTCAGAGTTACCTGAAACAGAAATCGTATTTGCAGGGTATGGAATTAATGCCCCAAATTATGATGACTTCTCTTTGGTTGATGTTGAAAATAAAGTAATACTTGTTCTCATCGGGAGTCCTGAATCTCTTCAATCTTCAGAACGTGCGCACTTTTCTAATTGGGAAACAAAATATAGAAAAGCGGCAGACAAAGGAGTTGTTGGAATACTTTTTATCAATTCGAATCCATCCATTGATTCCACGTTTGCGGCCAGGGCAAACTCAGCTTCTCAGAGAGGTGTCTTTGGAGTTACCCGGGAAGACGGTGAAGCGTTTGGCAGACGTGCATTTCCAGGCAAATTAAAATTTTCTGCCCTCCTGAATTCGGCTTCCATGGCTTCCAAAGAATTAAACGCGGCAATCTCTGATTACAAGGAAAATAAGATCGTGGGACAGTCAATTGGAAGTATCAGGGTAAAAACCGAATCAATTTTCTCTGAGTTTCAAAGCGCGAATATTGTGGGCAAGATAGAAGGTAGTGATAATACGCTTAAAAAGGAGTATGTAATTCATACTGCCCATCTGGATCATGTGGGAATTGGCAAACCTGTTGAGGGAGATTCCATTTACAATGGAGCTCATGACAATGCCTCCGGTGTGGCAAGTCTTCTTGAGATAGCCCGGCTTTACCAATCATTAGAAAGAAAGCCAAAAAGATCCATTTTATTTGTAATGGTAACGGCGGAAGAAATGGGTCTTTTGGGCTCTGATTATTTCACTACATATCCAACCGTGCCAATAGAAAGTATTGTAGCCAATGTAAATACAGATATGCCGACATTAATTGCGCCATTACTTTCCATAGAACCATTAGGTGCGGAGCATTCTACCATTATGAATGAAGTTAAAAATGCGGCAGAGATTCTTTCATTGGAGATAATGCCCGATCATATGCCGGATGAAGTGCGTTTTGTGAGGAGCGATCAATATAATTTTATTAAGAAAGGAATACCCGCTTTGCATGTAAAGTATGGGTTAAAGTCTACCAATCCAGATGAAGATCTAAGTAAGGCTATACGTAATTATACTAGAAATGTTTATCACAAACCTTCCGATGAGTGGAACGACCTGTTTGATTTCGAAGCAGGGGAGGTCTATGTGAAATGCAACTTTTTAATCAGCTACTTTATAGCCAACAACGCTGAAAGACCGGCATGGAATACGGACAGTTTTTTTAATCCTCTGAATCAAAGGTAGTGTGAAGAAGTATCTGATATTTTACCATTGAAGTGTTAACATGGAATAATAACCGCATCAGTTATGAAAACTTTTTCACCAAATCAGACGGCGATGTTGCTACCCTTAAGTCTTTTAGCTCATCAACTGGAAGAATATTTTGGTAAGTTTCCAATTTGGTATTCCAATCTTCTGGATGCACAGCTTTCCGATCAGGATTTCATAATGATCAATGTTATTGGCTTGCTCCTTATCTCGGGCTTTTCACTTTCTTATTTTTTCAATAAAAATAACCTGATTTTAGTCGCGCTGGGAACACTAATTTTTGTGAACGGTATTATCCATTTGGTGCTTAGTATTTTTACCCTTTCGTATTCACCGGGCGTAATTTCAGGAGTTATTCTTTTCCTCCCCTTAGGAACCAGTATTTATTTGCGTATACTGCCTAAATTGGAAGAGAAAGAAAAGGTCGCAGCCATTTCAATTGGCATCCTTTTGTTACTTAGCGTTAGCATGATTGCGATGAATATTTGAAAAGTGTTGGCATTTTTGCTATCCTGCACCTGGGTTTCCCGGGAATGCCATCATTACTGTCCGGTGGTATTTATCAACCTTATATTTTGGCAATACTGAATGGTCTCTTTGGGTGATACGGGTTATTAATAAGCATCTGAATCCCTCCTGAAGATTTAGCAAGGTTATTTTCTAAATTAATTCCTTATTAACAAATTCCAACGGTAAAATCTAATGCCCAGGAAAATAGTATTAGGTAATTTCTTTGCTTTACTTTGAAATACAAAGTACTTTTGAAATGCAATGAATTATCTATAGTTATGGGAAAACAAAC
>DASWHX010000196.1:0-10766 GCA_036397995.1 Cyclobacteriaceae bacterium | reverse complement strand
GGTAATGCACCATTTATAACTCGAATCGGCAATTCAAAAGTTGCTCCGGACTTAATTTACCTGGTAGGTTCTTCAGGAGTTTCAAGATCTGCTGACTTCGGCAATTCCTGGACTACAACAGCCATCAATAATCAGTGGAGCAGTGGTACTATTACTTCTACATACAACATCGAAGTTTCAGATGCGGATTACAAAGTGATCTGGGCAGGTGGAGCGATGAGCTCAGCCATAAATATTCATGTTTCCTCTAATGGGGGCAATACATTCAGTCCGGTAACAAAATATTCACTGCGTACCTTAGGGCCAATATCAGGTATTGCTACTCACCCTTATGAACCCAACACCGCTTACTTGCTATTCTCTTTAGCTCGAACGCCGAAAATTTTACGAACAAAAGATTTAGGAGTATCATGGGAAGACATCAGTGGCTACGGAACTGATGAAACAAGCAGCAATGGTTTTCCGGATGTTGCCACCTATTGTTTATTTGTTCACCCCGTTGATCCTAACATCATTTGGGCTGGTACCGAAATTGGGATTTTTGAATCCATCGATGATGGCGTAAGCTGGCATTTCCAGGAAGGAAATCTTCCATCAGCATCCATCTGGCAAATAAAGGCGGTAGATGACAAAGTGATAGTAGCAACCCACGGTCGCGGACTCTGGGCTGCACAGATTGATGGCTTGCAATGGCCTGAAAATGTAGTGGTAGGAATTAATAAGGAAGAACTGTCTGTTAGCGCGAATTTCTATCCCAACCCTGCCAGTGATTTTATTAACGTTGACTTTGATTCACCATCCGGAAAAGATTATGTTATCAGGTTGATTGATGCGCACGGTAGGGTTGTCAGGTATGTACCGGGTCGTTCACAAGACGGAAAACAAAGCGAAAAAATAGATCTCGATAATCTATCAAATGGGATTTATATCGTCAGTATAGAAATGTCAGGAAAAAGTGAATCCGGAAGGATTGTGGTAATTAAATAAACCTCCTGGAATACCAACCAAATCCAAACCCTCGGAATTAACTATATTTGCCAAAGAATTTGTAGCCTGGTATCATGGGTAAAATACTGGTAAGCAGAAAAGAACATTTTAATGCGGCACACAAGCTGTACAATCCGCATTGGTCTAAAGAAAAAAACGTGGAAGTTTTTGGCCCCTGTGCCAATGAAAATTGGCACGGCCATAATTTCGATCTTATAATTACGGTGAAAGGAGAGCCAGACCAGGATACAGGATTTGTGGTTGACTTGAAAAAATTGAGTAACCTGATTCGATCCAGGATTATTGACAAACTTGACCATAAAAATCTGAATCTGGATGTCGATTTTATGCAGGGCAAAATGGCGAGTTGTGAAAATCTTGTTTTTGAAGTCTGGAAAATTCTTGAACCTGAGATTCCGTTGTTGAGTAAAAATGCAAATCTGCACTCCATTCGATTGTATGAAACCCCCCGGAACTTCATTGAATATTATGGCGAAGATTAAACCCGCATTGTAAATGAAATATTATCTTATAGCGGGTGAAAGATCGGGCGATCTGCATGGCTCAAATCTGGTTAAAGAATTAAAACGCAGAGATCCTGAATCTGAATTCAGGGGGTTTGGCGGAGATGAAATGCAAAAAACAGGAGTTACCCTGGCGGTCCACTATGCGGAATTAGCAATTATGGGAGTTTCTGATGTGTTGCTTGGCATTTTTAAGATTCTCAGATTAGTAAGAAAATGCAAACAGGATATTCTGGATTATGATCCAGATGTTTTGATATTGATCGATTTTGGCGCTTTTAATTTGCGCATTGCAGGGTTCGCTGAGAAAAAAGGAATCAAAGTATTCTATTACATATCTCCAAAGGTTTGGGCCTGGAATCAGAGCAGGGCATTAAAAATAAAAAGAACAGTGGATAGGATGTTTGTAATCCTTCCTTTCGAAAAAGATTTTTACAAAAAGTTTGATTACGAAGTGGATTTTGTAGGAAACCCGGTAGCAGATGCTGTGAGAAGTCATTCTATAAATAAATCTTTTATAGAAATAAATAACCTTGATCCGGAAAAGAAGATAATCGCGCTGCTTCCAGGCAGTAGAAAACAAGAGTTGCGCAAAATGCTTCCCGTCATGAAGCAAGTTGCAGAGAGAAACCCTCAATTTCAATTTGTGGTGGCTGGTGTAAATTCACTGCCAGCCGGTTTATATGAAATTGTTTCAGAAGTCAGGAATGTTTCTGTGGCCTTTGAACAAACGTATGATTTGTTGGCCCACGCGGATGCCGCAATAGTCACTTCCGGAACAGCTACTTTAGAAACTGCTCTTTGGCATGTTCCGCAAGTAGTAATTTATAAATCAGATACGCTTAATTATTTTGCGGGAAAACTGCTGATAAAAGTCAAATATATTAGCCTGGTTAATCTTATTGCCGACAAAGAAGTAGTTAAGGAACTATTGCACAACAATGTGCAGGCAGATGTAGTATCAAAGGAGTTTCTAAAAATTGCCAGTGAATCCGATCAAAGAAGATTTCAGCTTAAAGAGTATGAAAAATTAAGTCAGGATTTGGGTCAGCAAAATCCTTCGGCGATGGCTGCCGAATTAATGTTCAAATATCTGAAAAGTGATTAAGCAACTTTTAGCTTGGTGAACTTGGACTTATTGAACTTCTCCTCCGCGTAGGGTTTTGTTATGTTTAGATTCTTAACATCCTCCTTGCTTGGCATTTCAAACATGGCATCGGTGACAATCGCTTCGCAAATTGATCTTAGTCCTCTTGCACCAAGCCTAAATTCCATTGCTTTTTCAACTATAAAATCTAATGCAGTTTCTGTAAAGGAAAGACTTATGCCTTCCATTTCGAACAATTTCTTGTACTGTTTTACCAGCGCATTTCTTGGTACAGTTAAAATGCTTCTCAAAACCTCCCTGCTTAAAGGTTCCAAATAGGTAACAACAGGCAACCTTCCTACTAGTTCCGGAATTAGCCCAAAACTTTTAAGATCCTGGGCATTTACAAAACGAAGCAAACTGTCCTCCTTAACGGATGTTCTGTCTTTGTCAGAGGAAAAGCCTATAGGACGGGTGTTGATTCTTTTAGCTATAACTTTATTCATCCCGTCAAATGCACCACCACAAATAAATAAAATGTTCTCCGTATTAACTGTGATCATCTTCTGATCGGGATGTTTTCTGCCACCCTGGGGAGGAACATTAACCTGTGTTCCTTCCAGCAGTTTTAGCAAGGCCTGCTGAACACCTTCCCCGCTAACATCTCGCGTAATTGAAGGATTATCTGATTTTCTCGAGATCTTGTCAATTTCATCAATGTAAACAATGCCTCGTTCTGCCGCTTCCACTTCGTAATTGGCTGCCTGAAGCAGCCGCGTAAGAATGCTTTCAACATCCTCCCCTACATAACCCGCCTCGGTAAGCACAGTAGCATCGGCTATACAAAAAGGTACTTGTAAAAGTTGAGCAAGAGTTCTTGCCAAATAGGTTTTTCCTGTTCCGGTTTCACCCACCATCAAAATGTTTGACTTCTCAATTGTAATATCATCTTCACCTTTCTTTTGCATCAATCTCTTGTAATGATTGTAAACCGCGACAGAAATATATTTTTTGGCTTCATCCTGTCCAATCACAAACTCATCCAGAAATTTTTTCATTTCAATTGGCTTGATCAAATTGAACTTTGGAGTTTCACCCTCCTTCGCCTTGGTTTCTTCAGAAAGAATTTGCTGAGCCTGTGTTATGCACTTGTCGCAAATATGCGCATGTATGCCTGATATCATTAAATCAACATCTTTCTTACTCCTCCCGCAAAATGAACAGGTAACTTCAGCCATAACCTACTTTTTTTTATTTAATACCTCGTCAATTATACCATAACTCTTGGCTTCATCAGATTTCATCCAGTAATCCTTATCTGAATCCTTCTCAATTTCCTTCACAGGCTTTCCCGTATGGTGGGCAAGAATGGTATACAATTCCTGCCTTAATGACATTATCAATTTAAGAGATATCTCCATGTCCGTACTTTTACCCTGCATTCCCCCTGATGGCTGGTGAATCATTATCCTGGCATGCGGCAGTGCTGATCTTTTTTTATTGGCGCCGCCTGCCAACAGTACCGCCCCCATCGAAGCCGCAAGACCTGTGCAAATGGTGGCTACTTCCGGATCAACATATTGCATAGTGTCATAAATACCCAATCCTGCCGTAACAACGCCGCCCGGACTGTTGATGTACATTACAATATCTTTCTTTGGGTCAACAGAAGAAAGAAATAAAAGCTGTGCCGTAACAACATTAGCTATAACATCATCTACCGGCATACCAAGGAAAATAATCCTGTCACTGATTAACCGCGTAAATACATCAATTGCCCTGAAATTACCCGGGCGTTCCTCAATCACATATTGAGTCATGTCTTCAATTTGACGAGCATAATCGTCAAACGCGGTTCCACTAACATGCTTATTCTTAACCGCGAATTTTCGAAATTCTTCTTTGTTCATTAATTATATAGTGCTATAAAACAGATGATTAATGCCAATATAAGGCATTTTTATTCCTGCCCCAATACGAGCCTCTGAAATTCTTCAGGTTTAATCTTTTTCTCCTGTAAGCTAAGTTGCGTTTTCAGAAAACTGAAAATGCGTTCCGACTGTAATTGGTTATAAATACGCATGTAATTTTCACCATCATTCCCTTTCAGATAGTTATCGGCAAAACTAACCATATTTTTTTCCAGTTCAGGAGACATTCTCATTCCAAATTGTGCCTGAATTAACTCCTTCGTCTTGTTTATTACATCTGCATGCTCAACCTTAATTTGGTTTTCTTCAGTAATTCGTTTCTTTATCAAAGACCACTTAAGTTCTTTAAGATAATTGGGAAACTCCTTAGCAATGTCCTCTTTGGAGACCTTCCCTTCATTAGACACCGAAAGCCACTTCCTGAGGAATTCTTCCGGAAAATTTATTTTGGTATTGTCAACCAGGGTATCCACAATTGTTTGTTCCAGAAATCGCCCTGATTCCCGCTCATAACCTTTTGCAACTTCCGCCTTCACTTTATCTAAAAATTCCGGTTCAGTAGTCACGGTATCCTTGCCAAATACCTTATCAAAAAAATCCTGGCTTAATTCCGCCTTTATAACCCTGTTAATTTTCTTTATTTGAAACTTGAACGCTCCTTTAAGTTGTTTGGCTTCCGCAGGAAGTATTGATAAAACCTCAGCGCATGCTTCAACATCTTTAAAGGCTTTCTTGATGTCAAATTCCAATACGTCTTCCTGCTTCACACCGCTCATTTTTTCCTGAAGCTTTTTCTCAACTTTCTCATACTCCAGCAATAGATCTTTCGAAAATGATTCATCTTCGCTCTTTAGTTCACCGAAAAGACTATCTCCTTTCTCGCTGATTTCAGGATTGGTCATCTGTCCATATTGGTTTTGAAGATTGGAAATTGTTTTATCAACTTCCTCTTTACCCACTTCAATTGCATAAGCCTTCACTTTCTTGGCTTTTATGTCCAGTTTGAAATTGTCTACAAGACCGATCTCGTATTCGAAATTGAAATTCTTCTGATTTTCCCAGTCAATTTCCGCGTGCTTATCATAGTTAGGAATAGGTTCTCCAAGGATGGTTAACTTATTATCCTTAATGTAGTCCTGTAGGGTGTGCGATAATAGGTGATTAACTTCCTCTACGATTATAGATTTGCCATACATTCTTTTGATTACCGAGGGAGGCACCATTCCTTTTCGAAAGCCTTTAAGATCCGCCTTCTTGGCGTATTGCTTTACTTTTTCTTCAACTTTGGGTTGATAATCCCCTTCGTTTAGTGTAATTTTAATTGAACCCGATAACGGGTGAGTTTTTTCTAAAGTGATGTCCAAAGCTGTTGGTTTAATAGACAATTCTGAAAAAATTGATGCCCTCGCTCCGAATCGTTAAATTCACAAATCGAGGGTTTACTGTGCGGATGGAGGGACTCGAACCCCCATGCCTCGCGGCGCTAGATCCTAAGTCTAGTGCGTCTACCAATTTCGCCACATCCGCTTTGGAAAAAATAGGGGCAAATTTACATAATATTTCAATACGAACAATTCAGGCATCCGTTTTTAGAAAATGGCAGAAGTAAAGGAAATCCAGGAAGTAGATCAGGAAGAAGAAAAAAGAGAAATAATACGGCGCTACCGTTCTTTGCTCAGAAAAGCTAAACCTATCTTGAAAGAAGGCGATGCCCGATTAATCAAAAAAGCTTTTAATCTCGCTACAACAGCCCATCGCGATATGCGGAGAATT
Organism: Cyclobacteriaceae bacterium; assembly: GCA_036397995.1. Classification (GTDB taxonomy): domain Bacteria; phylum Bacteroidota; class Bacteroidia; order Cytophagales; family Cyclobacteriaceae; genus DASWHX01. Next base: position 4,464 of record DASWHX010000196.1, on the reverse strand, counting down.
TCCGGCGACCCATACATCTTTCACCCCCTTGCCGTAGCCCAGATTTGCGTGGATGAAATTGGCCTTGGAACCACTTCAATCGTATCAGCCTTATTACATGACGTGGTCGAAGATACCGATATTGAGCTTGAAGAAATTGAAAAGGAATTCGGACATAAGGTCGTTTCCATTATTGATGGCCTTACAAAAATATCAGGTGTATTCGAATACGGAACTTCACAACAAGCAGAGAATTTTAGAAAAATGCTGCTCACCCTTTCAGAAGATGTTCGGGTAATTCTCATAAAAATTGCAGACCGTCTGCACAATATGAGAACTCTGGAATCAATGCCCAGGGAGAAACAGTTAAGAATAGCTTCTGAAACTATCTTTCTTTATGCTCCACTTGCCCATCGATTGGGACTCTACGCTATCAAATCGGAATTGGAAGATTACTACCTCAAATACACCGAAGTTGAGCCATATAAGGAAATTGTAAACAAAATTAACCTGGCAAAAGAAAAGCGTAACAGGTTTATCAAGAGTTTTATCAAACCTCTTCAGGAAGAACTGAAAAAACTTGACTATGATTTTGAAATTAAAGGCAGACCAAAGTCAGTATACTCTATTTGGAACAAGATGAAGAATCAAAATATTCCCCTGGAAGAAATTTATGATCTCTTTGCTATCCGAATTATTCTTGATGCTGAAGGCGACCTGGAAAAACAAGCATGCTGGCAAGTTTACTCTATCGTAACTGATTATTATACCCCCAACCCGGATCGATTGCGTGATTGGATTTCAACTCCAAAAAGTAATGGATATGAATCTCTTCACACAACAGTGATGAGTCAAAATGGAACCTGGGTTGAAGTGCAAATACGGACTAAAAGAATGGATGAAATAGCTGAGCGTGGTTATGCCGCTCATTGGAAATATAAAGATAGCCCTCATTCTCAGGAATCCGGATTAGAAAAATGGATCAATAAAGTCAGGGACATGCTTGAGCAAAACGATACAAATGCCATTGAGTTTGTCGATGATTTCAAATCCAATTTATTTAATGAAGAAGTTTTTGCTTTTACTCCCAAAGGAGAGTTGAAAATCCTTCCTGTTGGAGCAACAGCTCTGGACTTTGCCTTTGAAATTCATACTGAAATCGGAGCCCGGTGTTTGGGTGCAAAGGTTAATCAGAAACTTGTCCCATTGAATTATGTAATTAAGAATGGTGATCAAATTGAAATTCTCACCTCACCAAAACAAAAACCAAAAGAAGATTGGCTGCGATTTGTGGTAAGCTCAAAAGCCAAAACAAAAATCAAAGACACCCTCAAAGAATCGAAAAAAGAGGCTGCCAGGGATGGAAAAGAGATCGTGTTGCGAAAACTAAAGCAAATAAAGCTGGAACCGACAACCGAAACTTTTGACAAGTTAAGAACCTACTTCAATGCAAAAACGCAGCTGGATTTATTCTATAAAGTTGGAAAGGGTCTCATTGTTCCTAGTGAGATTAAGAAATTCAGAAACAAACAAGAAACCGCGGATCCTGTAAAAACAAAGAATATTGAAGATGCCAATGCCTTGAAAAAAGAAATAGCCAGGGCTAAAGAAAAAAAACAGGAAATTTTATTGATTGGTGAAGACATGGATATTGTGGAATACCGGTTTGCTAAGTGCTGTAATCCTATCCCGGGTGATGATGTTTTTGGATTCGTTACCGTCAGCGAAGGAATCAAAATTCATAGAACATCTTGTCTTAATGCACCCGAACTTCTGTCAAAGCATGGTCAACGGGTGGTAAAAGCAAAATGGGCCTCAAAACATGAAAGTTCTTTTCTTGCAGGGCTTGGAATTATTGGCACAGACCGGGTAGGACTAATTAATGATGTAACGAAAATAATTTCCAATGAGTTAAAAGTAAATATGAGATCAATCACAGTAGATACCGATACGGGAATTTTTGAAGGCAATATCCAACTTTATGTAAATGATACCCGGCATCTGGATTTATTGATTCATAAACTGATGAAAGTAAATGGCGTAGTGAAAGTTAGCCGATTTAATTATTTGGATAATGAAAATGCACCATAGTCTCCTTTTTGCTTTCAATTATTCAATGTTACTTTGGAATATGAATTAGGCTAATGGCAGCTAAATACGAAAATATTGAAGAAGTAAAACGAATTTTCATTACATATCTTGAAATGAAAAACCTGAGGAAAACCCCGGAGCGGGATGCTATACTTGATGAAATCTATCATACCATGGGCCATTTTGACGTGGATTCATTATACTCAACCATGATTTCTAAAAACCATCGGGTAAGTCGTGCAACAGTCTACAATACTCTGGACTTATTGGTTGAATGTGATTTAGTTAGCAAACATCAGTTTGGCAGGAATTTAGCACAATATGAAAAAGCATTCGGGTATAAACAGCATGATCACTTAATTTGCACCGATTGCCATCAGGTCGTTGAATTTTGTGATCCCCGGATTCACAATATTCAAACAACTGTCGGAGATTTACTCCAGTTTAAAGTGATGCATCATTCTTTAATACTTTACGGGTCCTGCTCCAAAAATAATTGCGAAAACAAAGAAAAAAATGAAATACACTCATGAGATAATAGATAATATCCTCAGGATTAGGCTGTCCGGAGATCTTATCGGCGAAGATTCAGGAATGAATTTGGTTGGAATCGCTAACGATTCACTTTCTCAGGATGTGAAACTCTGTATCATTGATATTTCAGATCTCAGGTATATAAACAGCAGCGGAATTGGAGTTCTAATCACCATTCTTACCAAATTTCGTAATAAAGGCGGTGAAGTATATTTGCTTCACCCTTCCGAAAACGTCCAAAAATTACTGATAATAACAAAGCTGAATGCAATCTTCCAAATTGCCGATAACGAAGATGAAGCAGTTCAGAAACTTAAAAAATCCTGATACATGCAAGCAGATATTCTACTCGGCCTTCAGTGGGGAGATGAAGGCAAGGGAAAAATTGTGGATTTTATGGCACCCCGGTATAAAGTTGTTGCCAGATTTCAGGGTGGCCCTAATGCCGGCCATACATTGGAATTTGGAGATATTAAACATGTCTTGCACCAGATTCCATCGGGAATTTTCAGGGAAGATATAAAAAATATTATCGGTAATGGCGTCGTACTTGATCCCGCAGCTTTTAAGAAAGAAATCGATAGCCTTTCAGGTTATGGCCTTGATCTCCGGTCCAATTTATTCATATCAAGGAAAGCTCATTTAATTTTGCCCACACATATACTCCTGGATCAGGCTTTGGAGAAATCAAAAGGAGATAAGAAAATAGGAAGCACATTAAAAGGAATCGGACCCACCTATCAGGACAAGATCTCCAGGACAGGCTTGCGTGTTGGCGATCTGTTGTCTGATAATTTCGAATCAAAGATCAGGGAACGCATGGCAGTTCATTACGAAATAATAGCTGGATCGGAAATTCAATTTGATAGAAAGTCTTTGGAAGCAGAACTTATGATTGGAATAGAATTTCTGAAAACTTTCAATCTTGCTGATACAGATTATATGGTGAATGAAGAACTTCAGTTGGGCAATAATGTTTTGTGCGAAGGGGCACAGGGATCAATGCTGGATGTTGATTTTGGCAGCTACCCTTTTGTAACTTCATCGAACACCACCGCTTCAGGTGCTTGTTCCGGTCTTGGAATCAGTCCAAACAAGATTAAAGATGTATACGGAATTTTCAAGGCCTATGGTACCCGTGTAGGAAGTGGCCCTTTTCCGGCCGAGCTTTTTAATGAGATCGGTGACAGTTTGAGAAAAGTTGGAAATGAATATGGAGCCACCACTGGAAGACCGAGACGGTGTGGTTGGCTCGATTTACCCGCATTAAAATATTCGATTATGCTTAACGGTGTAACAAAATTATTTATGATGAAGGCAGATGTGCTGAGCGTACTCAATGAAATTAAGGTGTGTACTGAATATGAGTTAAAAGGTAAAGTGTTAACTGACAAAGTGCCCTTTGGAATTGTCGATGATGAAATCACACCGGTCTACAAAATTTTTCCTGGTTGGAAAGTGAATTTAGAAAGGATGAGGAAGTTTGACGAATTACCTGGTGAATTGCAGAATTATATTACCTTTTTGGAAGAACAGTTAGGTGTTCCTATTATGCTGATTTCCGTTGGTCCGAGGAGGGAACAAACCCTGGTAATGGATAAGATGCTTGCATAGCTTTTCGTCCCAAGTTTTCTGATCCTCTTTATTGAAAATTATTAACTTTCCACCTACCTTTGCAATCCGTTTTGAGGGGAAAAGAGGGGAAACCGATCAGAAGGTGGGGCAAAAAAGTAACAACATAGAAAATGTTGTCGAAGTATTTTTGGAGACAAGAATGCGGACGTTCTTTGAACAATTGGAATGATAGCGAACCGCTCTAAAGGACGAGTCAAAAGAGATGAGTTTAAAAGAGAAAAGGCT
>DASWHX010000195.1:0-2040 GCA_036397995.1 Cyclobacteriaceae bacterium | reverse complement strand
AAACCCAGGCCAAATCCTTTTACATCATGAATATTTCCGGTAGGAACCCTGAAGAATTTGTGAAATACTTTCTTTTGATGTTCGGGTGTAATTCCTATTCCATTGTCTCCGACTTCAATAACAAACTTCCCTTTTTCATTTCTTGTTGAAACAATTATTTTCGGATTTTCATTGCAATACTTAATGGAATTATCAATCAAATTGTATATGATGTTGGTGAGATGCAGCGGATCGGCAATAATTTCTGATGATTGAGCATACAATTCTTTTTCCACCACTCCATGCCTATCCGCCAGGGGAACCTCCAGGCTGGAAATGGCCTTGTTAATTATCTCATGAACATCAACCTTTTCTTTTTTTAATCCCAGGTCCTCTTTCTCCAGAGTAGCCATCTGCAACACCCTTTCCACTTGTTGTCGCAAGCGATTGGCTTCGTTTTGAATTATGGTTGCATAATTAAGAAGTCTCGACGGATTTTGCGTGATATCAGGATTTCTCAACACTTCTGAAGAAATGGCGATAGTAGAAATGGGGGTTTTGAATTCGTGAGTCATGTTATTAATAAAGTCGCGCTGAATCTCCGACAATCTTTTTTGCTTCAGGATCACAAAAAGCGTGTAACCAAAAAAGATAATCACCAATCCCATAACTCCGGTAAGGAAAACCCAAATCCCCATCTGACTCACCAACATTCCATACTTGTGTGGAAAGTAGACGCCAAAGTAATATGTCTCGCTGTTCAGAGTGGGAAATGTTGATGTTGCTAATTCAGGATTAGGTGTTCCATCAAACTGAACAAAGTTCGTATAAACCATGTCCTGGGAAGTGCAGTCATAAATTCCGTATTCAAAATCGGTAATTACGTTTCGCTTGCTTAATTCATCCCTAAGGTAGAAATCCAGGTAGACTGGATCAATCATATCATTTATATTAACCACAAAATAATTGCTGGAAAGTTGATCAACAGGATGATTGGCGGGCAGGGTACTTTTCTCGCATTTACACAATCGCTCTGAAACTTTTAACAGTGCATTGCTGACGCTTAGATTAAATTCAGACTCCTTCAGGCTGTAAACTTTCTTTGCCCAGTAGATCTGAATAATTGATAACCCCACAATTGAAAGGGTTGCCAGCACTGTTACAAATCTGATAGTGTTCCGGCTCATTCTTCAAAGTAAAACTTAAAATTAATTCAAATAAGATACTGTGAAGTCTTATTTAACAAGTTATTAACAATTAAGGAGTTAAGTTCGTAATTATCTAAGGAATGTTGTAAGTGGTTGCCCGGTATATTGGTCTGATTTGGCCTATTTCTTGTGGCAAATATTCAAACCTGTAATCATGAAATTAATTCTTTTTTTGTGCCTTTTTTTATTCACTACAAATTGCTTTGGTCAGTACAATAATATCTACAAAGAAAGCGCCTGGGAAGATCGTGACAAGTGGCAGCAGCCTGAGCGAATCCTTGAGGCGATTAGAGTAAAAGAAGGAACCAAAGTTGCCGATATCGGTTGTCATCAGGGATATTTTACAGTGAAACTGGCCGGGAAAGTAGGAGTAACCGGCAAAGTGTATGCCGTTGACATTGATTCTTACCAGCTTGATAAGTTAAAGGAAAATCTCCGGAGCCGGGAGTTACTGGATAAAGTTGAGATAATCAAAGGTGATTATGACGATCCTAAATTACCATCGCTTACCCTTGATGCGGTTGTTATTATCGACTCTTACCATGAGATGGATGAGAATGAAAAGATTTTACAGCACATTTATCATTCACTTGTACCAGGAGGGAGATTGGTGCTGATTGAACCCATCGCTCCGGAACGGGAGTCATGGTCAAGGGACCGGCAAACCGGAAAGCACGAGATCGCCATCCGGTATGCCCGGGAAGAATTAATTTTTGCAGGCTTTAAAATTCTTAAGGAAGAAAATCCATTTATAAATCGTATGGAAGAAAAGGGAGATAAAGAGTGGATGATTATCGCGATTCGCCCCGAATAACGGTTTACTTTTTCGATTCAAGGTAGACTCATATTAAAT
>DASWHX010000194.1:0-12402 GCA_036397995.1 Cyclobacteriaceae bacterium | reverse complement strand
AGCATGAAGGGAAGGGATCTTTTTGCGGAGCTGACACCTGTCGGGCAGGTCTGGAGAACCGGAGCAAATCTTTCTACTAAAATCACAATCTCCGCTGATGTGGAACTTGAAGGTAAAAGGATTCCGGCGGGTACTTATTCCTTTTATTCAATTCCCGGAGAACAGGAATGGACTGTTATCATCAATAAGAAAATAAGCTGGGGAACCGAGTACGATGAAAGTCAGGATTTGGAAAGGATAACCGTTCCAACAATTTCAACACGAGAACCATTGGAGGTTTTTGAATTCTATTTAACACCCATGTCCGATGTTTCTGGAATTCTGGGTTTTGCATGGGGTAATGTAAAAGTTCAAATGAATATCAAAAGTTATGATCAGGAAAAGACATTGGCGAGCATTGAAGAAATAATGAGTAAGCCTGAAGAGGCGAAACCTGGAGATTTCTTTGCGGCGGCAAATTACTATAATACTTTGAATAAGGATCTTAAAAATGCATTAGCATGGATTGACGTTTATATTAATAACACTGAAAACGCTTATTGGGCATACAGGGTGAAAGCTCAGATTCAATCAAAATTAGGAGACAATGTCTCAGCGATTAAAACAGCTGAACTTGCTATTAAGATCGCGACAGAACAAGGCAATGATGATTATGTGCGGTATACAAAAAAGGAAATGGCGGGTTATAAATCAGCTAAAAAATAATTATTGCACTTGAGGCAGGTTTTCAATATTTATTTTGAAAACCTGTTCTTCCCCTTAAAATCAAATAAAATTCAAAATTGCATTCAATTTTCTATTCAATTAGGCCAATCATATCTAAAATACATTCTTAGATATTCATTTCATTTATTAAATTTGGCATCCTAACAAACACAATATGAAAATGAAAAAAATAAATCTACTAGTAGTACTGCTTTTTACCGCATTTATTGCTAATGCGCAATCCATTCAGACTCCCGCACCCAGCCCATTCGCAACCTTTTCCCAAATGGTGGGGCTAACTGAAATCAAAATGGAGTATTCCAGGCCGAGTGTCAAAGGAAGAAATATTTTTGGAACCGGAGATGGGTATCTTCTTCAGTATGGTGATATATGGAGAACCGGAGCTAATTCCGGAACTCAAATTTCCTTTAGCACGGATGTGAAAGTTAACGGTAAGGAGGTACCTGCAGGGACCTATGCCATTTACACTATTCCCGGTGGCGATGAATGGAAATTTATCCTGTACAAGGATTTATCTGTGGGTGGAAATACTGACGATTACAAAGTTGAAGATGAGATGGCCAGTTTTGTGATAAAAGCGATGAAACCCGCTAATATAGTCGAAACTTTGACCTTCGGTATAAACAATATCACTCCCGAAAGTACCGCGACATTGGATCTGATGTGGGAAAATGCTCATATTTCCGTACTTATTGATGCGAATGCCGATGCTCTCATTGTGAAGCAAATAGATGAAGCGATGCGAAATCCCATGGCGGGCGTTGGTTCCCTTTATGCTACTTCAGCAAATTATTACTACAACAATAATAAGGATTTGAATAAAGCTCTTGAATGGATGACAAAAGCTTGCGAGATCAATAAATCAATCTTCAATCTTGAAACTAAAGCTGATATCCAGGCAAAACTTGGAAAATACAAAGAAGCTGTCGCCACTGTCAACGAGCTCTATAAGGCAGGAGAAACAGTCACCGGCGGAACTTTGAACTTCTACAATACTACTTTAAAGCCAAGAGTTGACACAAAAGTTGCTGAATGGAACAAAAAGTAATTGCAGCTTTATAAAGACAATAATAGAAAACACTGGCCACAAGCCGGTGTTTTTTTATTGAACATTCCTGGATCTAAAAAACATTTCGAAAATATACCCAAGTGTTATGACTAATACACAGCCAATAATATTATAGAGTAGAAATGCGATATTGGTCCTAAAATAACAATAGAGAACTACCAGTTGAGCTGCCAAAGCTGCATAAAACACCGCGTTGGATTTTATTTTCTTGAAATAAAAAGCTGCAAGGAAAATACCTAAAATAGTTCCATAAAAAATTGAACCGATAATATTTACTGCCTGAATTAAATTTTCGAGACGTGCGGCAAATAATGCAAATCCAATTGCAAACAGCCCCCACATTAATGTAAAGAGTTTGCTGGAATTGAGGTAATGGCGTTCCGATCCTACTTTTCTGATTGATCTTTTATAAATATCTACTGTGGTAGTTGATGACAAAGCATTCAGCTCTGAAGAGGAAGAACTCATGGCAGCTGAAAATATTACTGCCAGAATTAAGCCAACTAATCCCACCGGAAGATTCTCCATCACAAAGGTTATAAATACATAATCTGTATCTCGTGGATTTGCTCCTGGCAGCTGTTCTTCAACTATTCCGGAAATCTCGGTCTTTATTGCATTGGATTCCGCCATGGCACGATTGATGTCGGAAATAGATTCCTCCTCCGCCAACGTATTTCCATGCCGCATTGCAATAATTAGATTATTAACTGCGGATTTCTTCTGATTGTAAATTTCCTCATGTCTTTTTTCTAATAACTCTACCTGATCTTTTGCCGGCGTATCATAAAGTAACTGCTTGGCACTTTCATTAAAAAATACGGGCGGCATTGTAAATTGATAGAAAACAAATACCATTACTCCAATAAAAAGGATTAGAAACTGCATGGGAACTTTAAGCAAACCATTGAATAGCAAACCAAGCCTGCTTTCAGTGATTGATTTTCCACCCAGATACCGTGCCACCTGGCTTTGGTCGGTTCCAAAATAGGAAAGTGCCAGAAACATCCCTCCTATCAAGCCAGACCAGATATTATATCTGTCTGATAAATCAAAGTTTAGACTGACAACATTCATTTTCCCCATCTTTCCTGCAACTTTTACAGCATCCCCGAATGACACGTGTTCGGGCAAGTAATGGACAACCATTATTCCTGCCAGTATCATCCCACCCATCATGACGGCCATTTGCTGCTTCTGAGTCTGGCTTACAGCTCTCGATCCACCGGAAACTGTATAAATAATAACAAGAATCCCAATGAGCAAAACTGTCATGGTGAGTGTCCATCCCAAAATGGTAGAAAGAATAATGGCGGGAGCATAAATGGTAATTCCGGCGCCCAAACCCCTTTGAATCAAAAATAGAAAAGCCGCCAGGGAGCGGGTTTTTAGGTCGAACCTTGTCTCAAGGTATTCATACGCTGTATAAACTTTTAGCCGATAGTAAATAGGTATGGCCGTTATAGAAAGGATTACCATGGCCAAAGGCAAACCGAAATAAAACTGGATGAATCGCATTCCATCTTCAAATGCCTGACCGGGAGTGGACAGAAATGTGATGGCGCTGGCCTGGGTCGCCATTACTGAAAGTCCGATCGTCCACCATTTCAGACTTTTATCGCCAAGCAAATATCCTTCAATATTTTTTGATCCTTTTGTTTTCCAAACTCCATAACCGACTATGAAGAATAAAGTGCCAAATAAGACTATCCAATCAATCGTAGTCATGAAAGAAAGGTAGTCATCAGGTAAAAAATAATGATAAGAATGAAGAGAGTTCCCAAAACAATGGTGTAAAGTTTTTTCCAGGAACCAAAGGAAGAGGGTAATAATTCATCATCCTGGGAATCATTTCGTTCCGGTGGTTTTTCCATAATTTTTAAATTTCAGTTTTTCTATTTCTGATTCCGGCCAACTTTCGTTTCCCTGGGTTTTTCTTTTTGTCCTAAAGAAATCAGATTAGTGAAAAGTCTGTATGCACCGGGGACTCCGGCCGGCAATTCTCTAAACCAGGCATAACCGCTATAAACATAATACCCCTCTCCATATTTAGCTACCAATAGTCCGCCATTTTTGGGGTCTTCCCCCTGATCATGACTTGATAAAAGCGCGTCGTACTCTTCAGACCATTCATTTGGGAAATACAAGCCTCGCTCCTGAACCCAACCCTCGAAATCTGATTGGGAAATTTTGTTTGGTGTAGTTAATGCAGGATGATCAGGCAAAAGAATTTCAACCTGGGCATTTTCTTCCGCCACCCGGTCTCTTGAAATTCTTAAAGGATATGGGGAGAATTCATTAGTTTTCAATCTGCCGGTAGTATTATACTGAACCACCAGGGTTCCTCCATTTTTCACATACCCTAATAGTGCAGGCATTTGAAATCGGATCCGATCGTTTGTATTAAGAACCCGCACACCTAATATTACTGCATCAAGTTGTTTTAGATTTTCAGGAGTTACTTCATCATCCATCATCTTCCAAACTGAATACCCTATTTGTTCAAGGCTTTCGGGTATTTCGTCGCCCGCTCCCATTATATATCCAACCCTGTCGCCCATTCTTTCAATTTCAACCCTTACAATTTTCGAAGAGGATTCCGGAAACAAAATTTGAGTTGGCAAATGGTCATATTCTATCGTAATCAGTTTCTTATTGCTTGATGTTCCATCATCTATATTTATTATGGGCTTTACCTCCGCTATCTGCTGATCTTTTGGCGGCAGAATAATAAAATCGTAAACTTTCTCCTCACCCTTTGAATTAATTTCGACAATGCGGGATGCAGGACTCACCTTCCAACCATCAGGAACCTGTAAAATTAATTCTCCCCTGATTGTTTCCCGGGCTGACTTCACACGAACCTGCACATCTTTGGGCTTGTCATTGGGAAACATCAGTACTTTTTGTTCAATTTCAACAAATGCCGGTGGTGTAATTGACAGTGGTCTGTATAATTCACCTTTTACCGGATCGGTCCACTTGTAAATAACCGGAGTCGAAAACTTCATATTCTCACCAGCAATGGAAACGGTAAACTCCCCAACAATTGCGGGATTATTTTCGGGTTTACCGACAAGTTGTTGGTCATCTACCCTATAAACACCTAAAGTTCCATTTTCTATTAGCCAATAAGGTTGTGTCGTTGCCAGGGTTGTTGGGATAATGGCTGAGAGTTGTTCTTCAATTCGATTATTGTAATTCATTGACTTGTTAACCTTAGCAGAAATACCTATAGATGGAATGTGTATCTCCGAAAAAACCGCTTCAATTTGAGATCTGTTGATGGCTTCCACTCCTATTTTCAGGCTGTCACCGTGGGTCAACATTGGCTCCTGAGATTTCATCTCAAGGTATAAACCCATGCAATGTTTGATCAAATCATTAATTTCTTTGATTTTTCTTTCTCTCCAAAATGCATCCTCCAGCTTCAGCAATTCCCTTCTGATTTCAAGTAATTGCGGAACAGATTCGGAAGGATTTGAAACATTGTAGCTGCTAATTGCTTTGTCCACCCGGGCTTTTATCCTGAGACCTCCCTTTACACGATTCCAGGAATAATCAATTCCATCCATCAAATCTTCATTAGCCGCTGAACCTTTCTTTGAAATAAGATACTCAATTGCCTCTCCCCGTAACCCGCTACTGCCGAATCCCTGACTCTTATGCATACTTCGGCTTGTGGCTGCAATTTCTGGATACGATTTACCCAAGTACGGATTATACTCCCCTGTGTTAATGGAGATAACTCCCGGATCAGAATCGTTCACGTTTTGACTCCAAAATCTTCCAGTGTTCCAGAGGAGGCGCGCCGGCTGCCAAACGGACGTGTATCTTAATTGCTCGGGAAATGCGTTTATTTCTTTGGCAAGATCAAAAGCCTCTTCAGCAAGAATGGTGCTGGATTCGTGTTGGCCGTGACCTGCCCTTTCATCAGGAGGAAACCGGGTGATGATCACATCCGGCTGAAAATTCCTTATCACCCAAATAATATCCGAGAGTATTTTCTCCCTGTCCCAGATCTGAAGCGTTTCATCTGCCGATTTTGAATATCCAAAATCATTAGCTCTTGTAAAAAACTGTTCACTTCCATCTGTTCTGCGGGCTGCCAGTAATTCCTGAGTTCTGATGATTCCCAGTAACTCGCTGATTTCCGGGCCGACAAGATTTTGGCCGCCGTCACCACGCGTCATTGACAAATATGCCGTGTTGAATAATCTTTCATTGGCCAGGTATCCAATTAACCGGGTATTTTCATCATCCGGATGAGCTGCAATATAAAGCACATTTCCTAATACATTCAATTTCTTAATGTCCATTAAAATCTCTGAAGAACTTTTTTGCCTGGGAGCCTGGCTAAATACTGTTAGCGAAACTGTTAGCAATATAAAACCGGGTAATATTAATATTGTCTTTAATAAATGTGGCTTCATCCTAAAATATGTTGATTAAAACTTTTTTGGAACTGAAAGTTAAGCACATTGCGTCGAAATTCAGGATTTAATATTTGAATTAACATTTCGACTATTTAAGCGGGTTGAAAACCTACCTTTAAGGTTTGTTGAAAATTAATTTGAGAAGAATATCTTAACCCTTAATTTCAACCACTTAAATCAGTACCCATGCGACACTCTAACAAAATTCCTGCCTTTATCCTGTTAATATTTTTTTGGGCATGCCAAACAACACAGAAATATGACCTGCTTATTCAAAATGTTACTATTTACGATGGCTCCGGCAATCCACCTGTTGCGGGTAGTGTTGCGGTGAATGGGGATAAAATTGTTAAGGTTGGAGAATTTGCGGGTATTTCTGAGAAAATAATTGACGGCACCGGTCATTCTATATCGCCAGGCTTCATTGATATGCACTCGCATCTGGAAGCAATTAAGCGGTTGCCTGATGCTGAAAACCTGGTTCGGCAAGGAGTCACAACGGCCCTGGGTGGGCCTGATGGCGGTGGTCCTGTACCATTTGGGGAATATCTGGATACTTTGGAAATAATCGGTGTTGGTCCGAACGTTGCATTTCTGGTTGGTCATAATACAATCCGCAGAAGGGTAATGGGTAATGAAGACAGAGATCCAACCGGGGAAGAGCTTGCAGCTATGAAATCAATGGTGGAAACCGCTATGCTGGAAGGAGCTTTTGGAATTTCCACCGGTCTTAAATACCTGCCGGGAACATTTTCTAAAGTTGAGGAATTGATTGAACTTTCAAAGATGGCTTCCGCGTATGGGGGTATTTATACTTCTCATCTTAGAGAAGAAGGATTGAAACTTCTACCAGCCGTGCATGAAGCAATTGAAATTTCCCGTGAGGCCGTCATCCCCGTAGTTCTTACCCATCATAAGGCCATTGGCGTACCTGCCTGGGGTAAAAGTGTTCAATCGCTAGCCATGGTAGATTCGGCAAGAAATCTGGGCCTGGATATTATGCTTGACCAGTATCCATACACTGCAAGTCACACGGGAATTGCAGTATTGATTCCGCCTTGGGCACTGGAAGGCAGCGCGGCTGAAGGATTTGAAAAAAGAGTCAGCGATCCGGTTTTAAGAGACAGCATCAAAAAGGCAATCATTTATAATATCATGAATGATCGCGGCGGAAGAGACTTGCGCCGGATACAATTCTCCAGAGTTTCCTGGAAAGAAGATCTCCAGGGCAAGACACTGCACGACTGGGCTGTTGAGGAACGCATGGAACCTACGGTGGAAAATGGAGCTGAACTTGTTATCAGGGCTCAACTTAACGGCGGTTGCGGTGCCATTTATCATGCGATGGATGATGCAGATGTAAACCGCATTATGCAACATCCCCAAACAATGATTGGTTCCGATGGTGGTTTGGCAGAAATTGGAAAATTACATCCCCACCCCAGGTATTACGGAACTTTCCCCAGGGTGATCGGACACTACGCAAGAGATTTAGCTTTGTTTCCGGTTGAAACTGCTATTTATAAAATGACCGGCCTTTCGGCAGACAGACTTGGAATTAAGGATCGCGGCAGAATCAAAGAAGGAAATTTTGCAGACCTGGTCATTTTTGATGTCGCGACAATTATCGATAAATCTACTTTTACAGAGCCGCATCAATATCCTGAAGGCATACCCTTTGTTATTATAAATGGAAAAATTGCTGTGGATAATGGAGAATTCTATCCGGTAAAATCAGGCAAAGTGCTCCGCGGACCGGGATATTTAAAGGAAAATTAAAATGATTATGAAGAAATTATATACAATTCTTGTCGCGCTGTTGTTACTGGTTTCAAATTCCACTTTCTGTCAACCTTCAGACAAAAACAACAGAATTATGGAGTCCTTTATTCAAAAGGGAATGATAGATTGGGAAATACCGGGCCTGGCGGTAGCAATTGTAAAAAATGGAAAGTTAGTTTTTCAGGAAGCCTACGGAGTTCGGGAACTGGGTAAGAAGGATCCGGTTGACATTAATACAATATTTTCTATCGCCTCCACCACTAAAGCTATTACTGTTGCCTGCCTGGGAATTCTTGTAGATGAGGAAAAGCTGAATTGGAATGATCCGGTGATTAAACATTTTCCGGAATTTCGATTGAAAGATCCTTACATTACAAAAAATCTTACCGTTAGAGATTTACTTACTCACAGAGCCGGAATGCCGAATACTGATTTGTTTTGGATAACTCCAAATTTTGATAAAGAGGAAATATTCCGGAGAATGGAGCTTATTGATCCTGCTTACAGTTTCAGAAGCAGCTATACCTATCAAAATATCATGTATGCTGTTGCAGGGGAAGTGGTGGCAAGAGTAAGCGGAGTTCCCTGGCATCAGTTTGTCAATGAGCGTATTTTTACGCCACTGAGCATGACATACTCCGTTCCATTGATGTCAGAGATAACATCCATTGAAAATAAAGTAACTCCGCATTATATTATAGAAGGCAAGCCTGAAACAATTGTTACCACAAGCACAGATCCGGTTGCGCCAGCCGGGTCCATTTGGTCAAGCATTGGCGACATGTCCAAATGGCTCGCTTTCATGCTTGACAGCGCGAATGTGAATGGAAAACGTTTGCTGAGCGCCTCTACTTATTCAGAAATTCTTAAACCAAATCACATTATTCCTAAAAATTCATTTTATTCAACAACCGCGCTTACCAAGCCAAACTGGACTACCTATGGTCTGGGCTGGTTTCAGCATGATTACAGAGGAAAAATGGTAGAGTTTCACACCGGAAGTATTGGAGGTCTGATTGCCATTGTTGGAATGATACCCTCCGAAAAAATTGGAGTTTGTGTCCTGGCCAACATGGATCATGCTGAATTGAGGCACGCAATAATGTATAAGTCATTCGATCTTTATGCATTTAATGATAACTCCAGAGACTGGCACCAGGAAATTTTCAATCTGTATAAAGGATCTGACGATGCGGAAGCGGTACAGGACCAAGAAAAGGAAGATAGCAGGGTTGAAGGAACCAAGACTTCCTTAGAGAAGCTTGATTCATATGCTGGAGTTTTTGAAGATGGAATTTTTGGAAAGATTGATGTTACCTTCAGCGATGAGGAATTGGTTTTTAATTTCA
The DNA here is from genome assembly GCA_036397995.1 of Cyclobacteriaceae bacterium. Lineage (GTDB taxonomy): Bacteria > Bacteroidota > Bacteroidia > Cytophagales > Cyclobacteriaceae > DASWHX01. The sequence goes on along the minus strand of DASWHX010000194.1, from coordinate 3,040 downwards.
ATGAAACTGAAATTGGCAGGTTAACGCACTGGCATTATGACACGTTCAAACTAATCTTTTCAAAAAAATATTGGGGGAGTTCTTTCATTAACTTCAACCTTAATCCTGAAGGGGATATTGAGGAATTGGAATTCTTTGGAATCACCTGGATGAAAAAAAATTAGTTAGTTGCTTCCGAATCCATAAAGAGCCAGGCAATTTTATTGTACGCATTCTGATATCGCACATTAGAACTATTGCTAAGCATAACCACCACAATTTTTTCTTCCGGATAGATAATCAGCATTGTGATCCCGCCAACACTACCACCGCTATGGCCAACATAGAAATGGCCTCGATCATCTTCACCCGTTCGCCAACCAAGTCCGTAATTTGTACTTTCGCCATCCGGCAAAGTCATCGGAGTTATTAATTTATCTATTGTGGATTCACTTAGCAAGGCATAATCAAAAAACACCTTGTGGGCGAAGCTGGCTAAATCTTCAGCAGTAGAAATGAAACCTCCCCCGGCCCACTTATAACTATTGTCAACCTCAGGAGCGGATACAATTTCATTCTCATTTAACTGGTAAAAACCGGTGAGATTTCTTATCTGACTTCCTTTCAATTCAGGTTGCAGGTTCCTTAATTTCAGCGCGTCAAAAACCCGGGTTTGCATAAACTCTAAAAATGGCTTACCTGATGCTTTCTCCATAATAGCGCTAACCAGGCTCCACCCATAGGTGGAATAACGATATTCTGTTCCAGGCTCAAAAAGGAGGCTGTCATCCATGAAAATTGAAAGCCCGGAAATTACATCCGGGTAATGCTGATTGCTCAGGAATTCATCATTCCTGTAATGACGGATGCCTGCGAGATGCCCGGCAACTTGTCTGGTTGTGAAGTCCCAGCTTTTTTTCGGAAAATCGGGGAGGTAATAATAGATAGAAGTATCCAGATTCACCTTTTCTTCCTGCATTAATATTCCCAACCCAACACCAGTTATGGACTTGCTCACACTCCCAATCCGGAATAAAGTTTTAGAGGGATCAACCGGAGTTTCACTTTCCAAATCGGAATATCCAAATCCGGCTGATATAATCATTTCTCCATTTTTAATAACTGTAAGAGCAATTCCAGGAACCAGGCTGCTGTCACGAACTTGTTCAACAAAAACCCTGGCCTGTAATATTCTTGGGTCAACTTTCTTGCTGACCTGACATCCCCATACACAAAGAAAGATGGTTAAAAACCACGTAATTGAACGGATTTTCATTCTACCCGATTTTGTTTAATAGCTTAAATAAACTTCAAATTTTCCAATTTAAATAATATGTTGGGATAATTTCGTCGTAGTGATTTACTTTTGCGGATGATTAATCATGAAGAGATCATAATTAGATTAAAAAGCCGCGGTAATTGAAATTCAGCGAATTTAACCTCCATGAGAATGTAATGCAGGGAATTGATTCCATGGGATTTCAGGAGGCTACCCCGGTTCAGGAAAAAGCAATCCCGTTAATTCTGGAAGGAAAAGATATAATCGGATCCGCGCAAACCGGTACCGGCAAAACAGCGGCCTTCCTTCTCCCTATCATTCATAAAATTGCTTTAATGCCTGAACATGATGATCACATTAAAGCTATCGTAATTGTACCTACCAGGGAACTTGCCGTTCAAATTGATCAACAATTAACCGGCCTGTCCTATTTTACTTCGGTTAGCTCCCTGGCAATTTACGGTGGCAGTGATGGCGCTACCTTTGTTCGTGAGATGCAAGCTTTGAAAAAAGGCGCGGATATAATTATCGTGACTCCTGGCCGATTCATTGCTCACCTGAATTTGATGTATGTGGTGTTAAATGATTTTAAGTACCTGGTTCTTGATGAAGCGGATCGCATGCTGGACATGGGATTTCATGATGACATCATGAAGATTATTTCTTTTCTTCCTGAGAAAAGACAAAATCTTCTCTTCTCCGCGACCATGCCCAGGCGCATCCTGGATCTGGCGAATAAAATTCTGCACGATCCGGTTCATATCAGCATTGCTATTTCCAGACCGGCTGAACGGGTTCTGCAAATGGCATTTATTGTTTACGATAAACAAAAACTGGCCCTGGCTACGCATATTCTGACTTCCAAAAATTTGCATAGTGTTATCGTTTTCTGTTCAACAAAATCCAGTGTTAAATCGCTTACACGGGAGTTGAAGAAAGCAAAACTCAATGTCGAAGAAATTAGCTCGGATTTAGAACAGAAGCAACGGGAAAAAGTGCTTGTAGACTTTCGAAACAGAAAAATAAATACCCTTGTTGCCACCGATGTTTTATCTCGTGGAATAGATATTGAAGATATTGAATTGATTTTGAATTACGATGTTCCGAATGATGGCGAGGATTATATTCACAGAATTGGCCGCACTGCCCGGGCTGAATCAAGGGGTGTGGCCATTACTTTAGTTGGAGAAAATGAGCAAAGCACATTCGCTGAAATTGAAAAACTCCTTGGGAAACCGGTTAATAAGGCAAAGATTCCTGCACAGCTGGGATCAGGTCCGGAGTACCAGCCTGGAAAAAGAAGGAGTGTTAACCGGAAGAGAAGTTTTGATAGAAAGAAACGAAAATTCTGAATTAAGAGTATTGCTTAATATTATTGCTTTTCTTCGGAAACCAGTTCATCAATGGTTGTATTGAATTCCTCAACCAGTTCAATATAATAATGCCCGGTACCCGGGCCCGAAAATCCAGCATGTATCTTTCTTACTTTTCCGGACTTGTCAATAAAAATAGTAGTTGGAAATGCCGTTATCTTATTTAACATCGGCAGCGTTGCACTGGCTTTTGCATTGTCCCGGCTGCCGGCAAAGAGAAAATCATAGCTAACATTGAGTTTTTCTACCATCTTGTTGATCCGGGCTTTTGCATAAGCGAAGTCATCTTTATTCTCGTACGCCAGGCCAATTATCTCTACTCCCCGATCTTTGTTATCTTCGTACCAATTAGCCATGAATTTGGTTTCATCCATACAATTTGGACACCAGGTTCCAAAGATTTGTACTA
>DASWHX010000193.1:0-6912 GCA_036397995.1 Cyclobacteriaceae bacterium | reverse complement strand
AGACGCCACGTTAATTTTACGTTCCGGTTCTACCCTTTGGCTGCAAGGAGAAAGTCTGCTCACCATTCAAGGAGGCGGATGGTTGTGTGTGGAAGATGGAGCCAGCATTATTCTTCAGGATCCGGCCAGCCGGCTGATTCTGGATGATGGATCACAAATGGGTGTGCATTCAATATGGGCAAGAGGACATAATTGTCTTAAACCAGATGCAATTGAATTCACTGGAGACGGTGGCATTGGTCCATGGCCTGGTAATGCATTGACTTTTGATGGAACGGATGACAGGGTAACATTCCCCAATGTTGATGAACTCAACCTTGGAGATTTTGATGACTTTACTATCGAGGTGTTTTTTCAGTCCTACTTTATCGGCCAAGCTCCCACTTATCAAACCCTGCTCAGCAAAAGAAGTTTCAGGAACATGTCTGAGGCGGATGGTTTCATTCTGGGAATATGGCCGGGAGAGCCATTCACTGGTAAAGTATTTGCCCAGTTTAATGGTACACCGAATTACCTGAGTGAATCCCAGAATCTTTTTGACGGCGCCTGCCATTATATAGCATTAACACGAAAAGAAAACGAAGTCACCTTTTATGTGGATGGAATTTCTTATGGTTCGCAATTAAGTTACAGGAGCTTGAATAGCACTTCGCCCCTATATGCTGGGTATGATCCTCCAGAAGGCATTAATTTTAAAGGTGAAATTGCTGAAATCCGTTTTTGGAATCTTGCCAGAACCAGTGACCAAATTGCTGATTATGAAAATGAATTTATTACCGGAAATGAAACAGGTCTTATGTGCGCCTGGCAGTTTAACCAGGCTTCCGGTGAGGTGGCTCTTGACAGTTCACCTAATCTATTCCATGCCAATCTGGGAAATGAACCGGAGCCGGAATCGTTTGACCCCATGTGGTACCTAAACCGAGAATGTGAAATTCCGAATTATTTTTCCGGCAACTGGCCTGACAAATTTGTATTAGATGCTGTACCTGACCGGAGTACAAAAGATACCATTCAGTATGAACCCAAACTCAAGGCATGGCCAATTCCGTTTGATAGGGAAGTTACTCTGCTGATTGAAAGTGATGAAGATGAATCCATGGAATTGAAAGTCTATGATGAAAATGGGCTTGAGGTATTGAGTACAACCGAATATCGGACCAACGAAATTATTCATCTGGAGAAGGGGTTGAAAAAAGGGATTTACGTTGTAAAAGCCAGGTTTGGTAATAAAGTCAAAGAGATGAAAATTATTAAGATGAACTAAAGCTTTGAGAAATTAAATTAAATTAAAATCACAAGAATAAAGAAGGTAATAGCAATATAAATAATCTACGAGAGTGTTCTCTAAAATAATTACTTAAATTATCTACTATGAAAGTTCTACCGTTTTTGAAGAAGTGATGACCTTGTATTTGATTTACTATTCAAGCATTGTAGTGGTGGCCTGCTGCCGTCCGGCAGAGACGATCAACTATAATCTAAAAAGGATTAGTATAACACCCTTTGTTCATTCTGAGGGTGAATATACCCGGCTTTCCCAGACTGATACTATAGAAATATTTAACAGTTTTCTTAATAACCGAATTTTATAAAGAAGGAGAACTCACTGGCAGAAATAAGTTTGCCTGAAAAAATTCTAAATGATAACTAACTTCCAGACTATTGCTCCCTTAAATAGTCTACTGGATTTGTGCGGCCTGCCTTTAAAGCATGCCAGGCAATGGTGGCAAAAGCAATCAGGATTACAAGCAGTAGTGTGAACAGATAAATATCGGCTCCAATCGTAATTCGATAGGCAAAGTCTTCAAGCCACATATTCATTCCATACCAGGAAAGAACAAAGGCAGGAATACCGGCTACTCCCACCAGTAGCAAATATTTTCGTGAAAATGCGGTAATGATGGATTGAACAGTGGCGCCCATCACTTTTCTAATCGCGATCTCTTTTGATTTCAAAGCCACACTAAATGATGCCAGCGCGTAAAGTCCAAGGCAGGCAATCAGAATTGCAAACGACATGGAAAAAGTAAGTACGCTGGCAACATTTTCTTCTGTTGCATAAAGTTCCCTGAATCTTTCTGCAGGAAAGTAATATTCTAATTCCTGACCGAAATCCATTCGCTGCCAGGTTCTGGCAACTTCCGCAAGTATCTGTTCCCGCGAATCAGGATTGATCTTGACAGAAACAAACCTGTATGATCTGGCGCTGTCACCTCCATAATAATGAACAAGCGGCTGCACAGGTTCTCTAAGTGACTGCACATTAAAATCTTCCACCACACCAATCACATCCAATTCTTCTCTGGAACGGGGGAAATACAATTTCTTACCTACGCCCGTTTCCCAGCCTATTTGCTTCAGGGCTGATTGATTTAGAATTACACCGCGATCAAAATCGCTACTTGAACCTTGAATGAACGATCTTCCTTCAATCATTTTGACTCCATAGGTTTCAAAAAATTCATGGTCAATTACCGCTACCTGCCAGTCAAGAGTGACGTCCATTTTTCCTTCCGCCAGAAAAAGAGAAAAACTTTGACGGTAATTTCCCGGTACTGAACTGGAGCCGGTTACCGTATTCACTCCCGCAATATTTACTAATTCATTTCTGAAGGAAATAATTCTGGGCAGCGCGGTTGAAGGGTCGCGAAAATCACGCAAGGATAGTGGAATTACGATAACATTTTTCTGATCAAAATTCAGATCATGATTCTTCATGAAATTAATTTGCCGCATGATAATCCCAACTCCACTTACAAGCACTATAGCAAGCACGAATTGAATCATTACCAAAACATTCCTGAAACTCATTCTGCCGCCTTTCACATTTTCACCTTTTAGTATTTTTCCTGCCTGCATCCGGGAAACAAAAAAAGCCGGATAGAATCCCGATACCAATCCGACTATGATGCCAATTCCCAGAATCAGAGCCAGGAAAACCGGTTCTTGAAAGTAGTTAGTTTCCAAATTCATATTCACCATTTCACCAAAGTCATTTACAAGTAATTCGGCAAGTAATCCGCCGGTAATGAGCGATATAATCGCCATCATCATAGATTCCCCCAGAAATTGATTTATCAACCTGTTCTTGCTTGCACCCAATACTTTTCTCACACCCACTTCTTTCACCCGCAACAAACTTTGGGCGGTTGCCAGATTTGTGAAATTGATTATTGCAATTACCAAAATTCCAAATGCTACCCAAAGAAGAATATGCGCATATTTCTTACGGCCCGTAATCTTGTCGTATAAATCCCCAATTGGGAGAATAAGAAAATCTCCTTGCTCCTGCTCATTCACATACTTTTCCATCAACAAACCTAGCTGGGGTCTGAGTGCATTGGGATCAGCATCCGGTCGCAGCTTTATAAATGTTTCGCAAAATGAACCACGCCAGTGATTCTCTCCCAGCCATTGAGTAACCTGTCGATCATTAAGAGGAACAATGCACTCAAAGGTATAAGAGGAATTAGAAGGTATTTCTCCCAAAACTCCCGTAACCATTCGTTGAGTTGCAAAGCCGAAAGTCAGGGTTTTCCCAATTGGATCTTCATTTCCAAAAAATCGCTGAGCAATTGCACTGCTAATAACAACGGAATTGGGATCATCTAAAACCGTTTCCGGGTCCCCTTTCAACAAAGGCCAGGAGAAAACTTCGAAAAAATTAGAATCTGCATAAGTTAATTGCTGCTCATACCTCTTTTCATCTAATTCCACCCACGTATTACCAATAGTAACCATCCGGGTTCCGCTTTCAACGACTGGAAACTCTTCCACCGTTACCTCCGCCAAAGGATACCAGGTGTCAAAGACATCCAGACGTCCATCTTCGGTGGCTCTGTCCCGGTACATAAAATATATGTTGTCAGAGTCTTCGTGAAACTTATCATAGGTAAGTACACTGTTAGAGTAAAATATTATAAGAATAGTAATGGCAAAACTGCCTGCCAAGCCCAGAATGTTTACCACAGAATAGGCTTTGTGTCTGGCAATATTCCGAAAAGCTATTTTCAGGTAATTACTTAACATGCATTAAATGTTTAATTCCAGAGCACCTGAAAGTGCCAATAATGTGCCATGAATCATAAGACATTGATTAACAACATATTCCCCAACTATTGCCCAAACATTGTGTTTCCTTTTGATACATGAGTCGTTCAGTTTGAAGCCCAAAATTGAACGTGATGATTTCCTATTTTTTTATAAAGATTAGTTTACGGTTAACCTAAAAATAATTATTTAACTTTTGATTCAACCGGCTAAATCTATTCGTACTTTTGAAGAGCTTTTATCCTTATGAAAGTTCCCGTTTGTTTTAAGACATTAGTTCCAATTAAATTATCCAATTTAATTCTTCCCGAATTTATTTCTGCTGAAGGGCCATAGCCAATTCATCAAGTCAACTTTATCTCTTTAAAACAGACTTTAATTGAATTGATATATGGAAAATCTTATTGATACTATAAAACGGTTGTGGTTTGTTATCTTCATTATGGTTCTTTTTATAGGAAGTTTAATAACCCTCTTTATAGTAGTAAATACCTAAAGAAAACGTCTTACCGTTATTTGGCAAGGCCGGATTTACACAGCGTAGTAAAAGGATTTTTTCTATTTGCAACTATTTTACATACATTTACGTAATAAATAATTAATATTTATGAAAGGAACGAACCTGGGTGAGTTTGAAGAGGTGGTATTGTTAACCATAGCCTCTTTATCAGACGATGCCTACAGCGTGGAAATCTGTAAAGGACTAAAGAAGAATACGGGAAGAGCAGTGAAGTTGGGGGTTGTTCACGCGGTATTAAACAGACTGGAAGAAAAAGGATTTACAAAAAGCAGATTGGGCGAAGCGACCAAAGCGCGCGGTGGCAAACGAAAGCGATTTTATACGGTGACTTCTTCAGGTAAAACCGCCCTGGTTAAAACAAAAAAAGTTCGTGATCAGATCTGGAGTACAATTCCTAAAACTGTTATTTCAACCAGATGAAAAGTACCAAGGCTAAACCTCCTAAATGGGCAACCCGGTTTATTGAATGGTATTGCAAACCGGATATTGCGGAAGACCTCCAGGGAGATTTGAACGAATACTTTGATGAAAACCTAAGAACCAGGGGGCCATTTTATGCAAGGTTTAATTATGTTATAGATGCCTTCAAATTCTTCAGACCTTACACGCTTAAAAAATTTCAATTCATAAACCTAATAACAAACTGGATTATGTTAGGAAGCTACATTAAAACATCAGGAAGAAACATTATCAGAAACAAACTTTTTTCAGCGATCAATATTGTAGGATTGGCCATAAGCATGTCTGTCGGGTTATTGCTGATTTCCATTATTTCCGACTTAAAATCTTATGATTTGTTTCATATGAATAAAGACAGGATTTACCGCGTAAACAGTACCTGGGCTGACCAGAAGGACGACCCCTGGCCTTACGCGTCTACTTCCATCAAAACCGGCCTGCTGCTCCGGGAAAACATGGCCGGCGCGGAAGCTGTAAGCATTCTTAGAAGAAATTTCAGCGGTGATGCACATTTTGGAGAAAAAATAATTCCTGTCAGAGGACTGTGGGCAGACAATTCTTTCCTATCTATTTTTTCGTTTCCAATGCTGGAAGGCAATCCGGGTAATGCTTTGGCCGAGCCCTACTCCATTGTACTTACTGAACAAACCTCTAAAAAGATTTTTGGCATTGAAAGTGGCCTGGGCAAAATTGTGACACTCGACACCACTAATTATGTGGTTACCGGCATCCTGAAAGACATTCCTGAATTCTCTCACATTAAATTCGAAGCGCTTGGCTCCTTCTCCACTTTTGATATTCAGAATCGGAATAACGATAGGTTATATGGATGGACCAGCATGTGGATGAATTACGTGTACGTATTATTACCCGATAAGGGTAAAACTACAGGTTTACAGGCGAATCTCAATAATTTATCTGATACTGAGAATTCTGTTCTGGAGCACATTAAAATATCTTTATGGCTGCAGCCCATGAGTCAATTTGTTCTTGGGCCTAATCTTAGCAACAACGACGGAGCAAATATGGATCCGGTCATTTTGTGGATTGTCGGTGTATTGGCTTTTGTCGTAATGTTGTCAGCTGCTTTCAATTATACAAATCTGTCCATAGCGCGATCTATTCGAAGAGGCCGTGAGGTTGGAGTAAGGAAAGTAATCGGAGCGAACCGCGGCAATGTAATCTGGCAATTTATGTCTGAATCAATAGTAATTTCACTCTTAGCGCTACTGCTTTCCGCGGGTGTTTTCATTCTGCTTAGAAATCAATTTCTAACCATTGATCCTGAGTTATTAGAAATAGTATCATTAAAAATTAGTCCCGCCGTAATCATTGGTTTTATTCTCCTGGCCATTTTTGTCGGCTTCATATCCGGGATACTTCCCGCAATATTTTTCAGCAGAATAAGTCCCGTAAAGGTTCTTAAAAACGCTGCCTCAATAAAAGGATTCAGACATCTGAATTTCAGAAAGGCTTTAATAGCCATTCAATACACGATCTCTCTCATGTTCATAACTGCTACGGTTATCGGATTCAATCAATACAAGCATTCGCTGGCCTTTAACCTTGGGTTCACCACTGACAATATTTTGAATGTTAGACTTCAGGGTAATGACGCCGCGATAATGCGAAAAGAGTTTAGCGAGATTCCCGAAATCATTCGGATTTCCGGATCAAACCTGGTTCCCAGTATTGGTAATTTCTGGTCAGCATCATTGAAATACCAGGATCCGAATGATTCTATTTTTGTATATTTTGTCCAGGTTGACGAAAACTACATTCCTCTACATGATCATAAGTTGATTGCGGGAAGAAATTATAGCGGAAAATCCGGGAAGTTTGAAGAAAGTGAAATCATAATTAATGAGAAAACCCTGGAA
>DASWHX010000192.1:0-1977 GCA_036397995.1 Cyclobacteriaceae bacterium | reverse complement strand
TATAATTTGGTGGAGAAAGAGGGCCAGGATCAGTTTGATGAGGAATATGAAATAAAGACGTGCGATATGAAGCTGTTTTTCGAGGGGGGTGACGAGGGAAAGAAACAATTTGCCAGGGATTTGGGAGCTGCGATGCAGGGAATTGGATTTGCCATTCTTGAAGGTCATGGTGTTGACTCGACCCTTTATGCAAAGGCAGAAGAAAAGGTGGCTGAGTTTTTTGAAACCACCACCCGGGAGCAAAGAATTAGATATCTTGCTCACAGACAAGGCTCAGTAAATCAGGGATACTTCCCTATGAAAGAAACGACTATTATCCATCCTGACCTTGTTGAGGGTTGGGTTTTTTGCCGGAGAGCATTCAACCTGGGTGAAAATAAAGACTATAAGGAAGAAGATTTCTGGCCCCGCCCGGGTTATGAACCTTTTTTCAGAAATATTATACTGGAACATGAAAGGTTAATACTTCCTTTAATGCAAAGCATGCTTTCATATCTGGGGTGTGATCCTAATCTTTATAATGAAAAGTTTACCAAAACCAATTTCGGATTCAGACTTAACTATTACCCGCCACTGCAACAAGAAGATTTGAATTCTGGTGCGGGCCGAATGCTGGGACATGAAGATGTTGATTTTTTTACCATCCTCCCGGCTCAAAGTGTGGACGGTTTGCAAGTCCTTAACCGGCAAAACATGAAATGGATTCGGCTCAAAGCTCCCGATGGCTCAATTGTTCTAAATACAGGTGATTATATGCAGCGCATCACCAATGATATTTTCCCAAGCACAACACATCGTGTGAGCAAGCCGCGAGATCATTCTCTTATCAGCAAGCCCAGGATTTCAATTCCCATGGCGGTATACGTTTGGGAGCATGAAACGCTGGAAGTGTTGCCTTGTTGCGGCGAACCTAAATACAAGCCCATCAATGCGGAGACTTTTCACACCAAAATTACCAGCAAATATTACGGGGATGACTACGCTGAGCAAAAGTAAATTTAAGAAAAAATATCCATTACCTGAAGACACTTCAAACTTACTGATTTACGGCAGGAAGGTTTAGATCCGAGGTATGGTGCGGGTCAGGCATAATGGTTACCTGCCAAAATGATATCGACAACTATAAATCAAAATCTCTTTCGCCTTTGTCTGGTAAAACAGTCTGTGCTCCCGATCAATCCAGCGCGACCATAATCCGGACAGGTCATATTTTAAGGTTCTGGTTTCCTTTACCTTCAAAAGGATTTCTTTGAATATCTTTAATTAACTCATTTATTTTTTTCAGCATATTCTTATCCTCTTTTAACCAGGAAGTGTAATCCTCCCATGAGTTTTTGGAGAATACGATTCTCACTTTCCTTCTATTAATCCTTTGCGAACCACTTTCCTTGATTTCATCTGTTTAATAGATTCGTACAACCTGTCGGCATTTGCCTTTGAACTCAGCAAATGCATCGTCTCCATAATGGCATTGTATTCTTCCAGCGAAATCAGGACCGTGCCTTTGCCCGTACCCCGTTTAATTATGAGTGTTTCATTATTCTCCTCCACATTATCCAAATACTTTTTCAACCTGGTTCTAAACTCCGTATAATTAGCGGCAATCATAAGAATTAATTAAGTACAAATATACGTACTTATTGTGTAATTCGAAAATGTTATGTATTTGAATTAAAAAATGGCCATTCAGGCACCGTATCGCTTAACATTGTCATCACAGATTCAAACCAGAAATTTTCTCTCACCCCTGATGCAGTGTGCACCTAAAGCGGGAAGATCTATCAGAATTATTAATTAAAGAAACCTGGCGGTTTATTAGAAATCACGATGCGACATTTGCTTTTTTGTTAATGCAATTCCCTTCCCAATTCAATAACTCTTTCCGGTAAAGCTTCCACATCGAATTTGGAAGTTCTGAAGTTGACAATACACATTCGTAATACATATATGCCATTGATTACCGCATTGCTAACAAAG
>DASWHX010000191.1:0-12267 GCA_036397995.1 Cyclobacteriaceae bacterium | reverse complement strand
ATTTAATTAACTTTGGTGCAGGGCGAAAGTATGGTGCATCTATTTGCCGTCACTTCGTTAAGTCCCGAACCATACGGCAACATTTAAAATCAAAAGAAACGAAGACTCAATGAAAGAATCAATCACGATAATTTTCTTATTAGTCGCTATTTTAGCTTACGCTCAAATAGATGAAAACACTGAATTGTTTAAAACACTGAAAGTTCAAGATAGCACTTTCTTTGAACGTGGGTTTAACCGGTGCGACCTGGATTTTCTGGGAAACCATATAGCCGGCAATTTAAAATTTTATCACGATCAAAGTGGGTTTCAAGACAGAAAGGCATTTTTTGAAAATACAGAAAAATACATTTGTTCAAATTCTGATAAAAAACCTATTAGAAAAGTAGATGTAAACAGCTTGGAAGTTTTTCCTCTTTACAACGATGGAAATCTTTACGGTGCCATTCAAAAAGGAATTCATCATTTTTATTTGAGAGAGAGCGGGAAAGAAGATATTTGGACAAGCACAGCCAAATTTACCCATATTTGGGTTTTAGAAAGCAAGACTTGGAAGTTAAGCGAAGTGTTGAGTTACGACCATCACGACCCTGTGTTTGACGAACCCAGGAATAATAACTTAGAAAAATTATTAAAAGAAAACAATGTACCCGCCCTGGGAATTGGTGTAATTGAAAATGGCAAATTGACCAAAGTTGAAGTTTATGGAACATTAGACAAGCAAGCTACTGCACCTTACAACACCATTTTCAAGGTAGCGTCATTGACCAAACCTATTGTTGCGCTAACTACCCTAAAACTTATTGACAAGGGTATACTGGATATGGATGAACCATTGTACAAGTTTTGGATTGACCCGGATATTAAAGAAGACAAACGATACAAAAAATTAACACCAAGACTAGTGCTTAGCCACCAAACCGGATTTCCAAATTGGCGTTATATGACCGAAACCAATAAACTTGCTTTTCAATTTGATCCCGGAACTAAATATCAATATTCCGGAGAAGGATTTGAATATTTGCGAAAAGCCATAGAAACCAAACTTGGCAAAAGTATAGAAGAACTAACTAATGAATTGCTTTTTTCACCTTTGCAAATGACCGACACTCGCTTTTGGTGGGATAATAAAATGGATGAATCAAGATACGCTCAAAACTTTGATGCTGACGGAAATATACTACCAACAATAAAATATTATGAAGCAAATGCTGCGGCAAACCTTTTGACTACTGTTGAAAATTATGGGAAATTTTTAGCTTACGTAATCAATGGCGCAGAACTTTCTGAAAACCTATTCCAGGAAATGCAAAATCATCAGGTTGAATTAAAAGTTAATAACTATTTTGGATTAGGTTGGGAGATCTTAACAGATTTTAGCAATAATGAATTCGCTTTATTGCATACCGGGAAAGACCCCGGCGTAAGCACATTGGCAATAATATTTCCAAAATCAAAGAATGGGTATTTAATTTTTCTAAATGGCGACAATGCAGATAAAATCTATGAATACCTGCTTACAAAGATGCTTTATCTGGGAGTTGAATTGTGGAATAAAAGATAAAAGCGTTGCATTAGAATGTATAACTGCGATAGCGGTTTTGGTATTAACCTGAACCGTTTTGTATTTAATTAAGTATCTTGCTATCCGATAAGTTTAACGGTTTTTATTCCGCTACTGGTTTAATACCTGCCGTTATAAGTAACCCTGAAAATGAAACAAAAGTAAATGAAAACATTAGGAATTATCGGTGGACTAAGTTGGTTTTCAACCACAGTTTACTACAAGACAATTAATCAACTGACAAATGAGCGACTTGGTGGTTCGCACTCTGCCAGACTTTTACTTTACTCGGTTGACTTTAATGATTTCAAAGTATTGCAAGAAAAAAATGACTGGGGCAAAATTGAGCATATGCTCACCGACATTGCACTGCGACTTCAAAGCGCTGGTGCAGATTGTATTGTAATGGCAACGAATACACCGCATTTAGTCGCGGATATCGTAAGACAAAAAATAAAAATTCCATTGCTTCATATTGCAGAAGAGACAGCAAAGGAAATCATCAGACAAAAGATAAACAAAGTCGGACTGCTTGGGACAAAATTTACAATGGAGAATGCTTTCTTTAAAGACCGCTTGACAAAATTTGGGATTAACACCGTTATTCCGGACAGTTCCGACAGAGATTTTATTCACGCCACCATTTTCAACGAGTTTACAAAAGGAATTTTCAAAGACGAGACAAAGAAAAAATACATTGATATAATTGCCAAATTAAAAAGAGACGGAGCAGAAGGAGTAATTTTCGGTTGCACAGAAATTGGTTTGCTAATAACACAGGATGACAGTAACATAACAGTTTTCGACACGACAGCAATTCATTCTAAAGCAGCAGTTGACTTTGCGCTATCAACAGAATTAGTAACCGAATAAAGAGAGATGAAATAATCACCAAGCCGCAATCTGTTAGCGGTTAATGAATAAATCTCCATGAATACTCAAACGAAATGGACATTAAGGGATATAAAATTCAATAAGCAAGAACTGGCGGGATCTTTTGGGGATATTGGCACCGATCTTCCCCTCATCATTGCCATGATACTTGCCGCAGGTTTGCATACACCCAGTGTACTCATTGTATTTGGCTTAATGCAGATATTTACCGGATTGATTTATAAAATGCCCATGCCTGTACAACCACTAAAAGCAATGGCCACTTTAGTAATTGTACAACAAATAAGTAGCAACATATTATTTGGAGCCGGTCTCGCCATAGGTATCGTTATGTTGGCCCTTTCCGTTTCCGGACTTTTGACCAAACTCAGTCAAATAATCCCCAAAGCAGTAATTAGAGGAATCCAACTTGGACTAGGGTTAAAACTATGCATGCTTGCTTTTCAAAAATATATTCCTGACCAGGGGATACCAGGTTATATTTTGGCATTTGTGGTTTTTGTATTGATCATTTTTCTTTTAGATAACAAAAAGTATCCGGCGTCTTTGTTTGCGATTGCGCTTGGTGTAATCTTCGCTTTTTTATTTAATATTGATTCAAACACGCTGCAGTATGCCTTTGGTTTCAACCTGCCCCTGTTGTTCACTCCAACAATTGACGATGTGACGACCGGGTTTTTATTATTAGCATTACCTCAGATACCGCTGTCATTGGGCAATTCTATTATAGCGACAAAACAGGTTAGCCATGATTTATTTCCCGACAGAAAGCCTTTAACGATAAAAAAAATAGGATTGACTTATTCCCTTATGAACCTCGTGATACCATTTTTTAGTGGAATACCCAGCTGTCATGGTTCGGGCGGTATGGTTGGGCATTACACCTTTGGAGGCAGAACCGGCGGGTCGGTAATTCTATACGGACTTTTTTATCTCATCCTGGGATTATTTTTCGGAAATGGATTTGAAAATATTGTTCAAATATTTCCACTTCCGGTATTAGGGGTAATACTTGTATTCGAAGGATTGGCTTTGATGATTTTGGTCAAAGATTTAATGAAAAACCAAAGAGTTTTTGTCATTGCTTTATTGGTTGGAGTTATTGCGTCTGGTCTCCCTTACGGGTTTGTCATATCTTTAGTTGTTGGAACTATTTTATATTATACTCCTTCCAAATTGAGCACCTTGAAGAATATAGGAAATAATCAAACCGATAAAAATGAGATTTAAATCTCCGGTCTGAGTATTCATCCCGGTTCTTTGCCGCCCAGTCAGGACATGCGGTAATTACCCTGGTTTCCGGTATTGCTGTCGTGCAGCAATTAATAAACAGCGGCAGAAACCGGAAGTCCGTATTACAAACTACTGACAGGTTACAAAAGGTTTGGGTTTCAAAATCCAATAAAGAGATTGCTGACATCAATAAATTCTTTCAGCTTAACCTTATTATTATTTGGGTGTTGGTCAATCAGCTTTTTCAATGGATCAATCCCTGCTATGGTGGGCAGCCTGTTCACAGAAATGGACAAAATCTCTGCTGAATTTGAAAACTTGTATTTACGAAGGTAAATAAGACTGTCTTGCCCGCTAATGTCTTTCCCATAAACTCCCACATCAATCCAGTCATTAATCGGGACTTCAATTTCATTACCTAAACTGTCTAATACTAACTTGTGTGCCTGTAGATTCATTGTAACTTCAAAAGATCCATCAGGATTTTTCTTGTACGCTCCATCTGAAATACTATTATTAAAAAGGGTAATGTTAAAAAAATAATCATCAATTAAATTGTTAAGACTATCTGGAACAATTTTCCGGATTTCATTAATCAAATCTATTGAGGTCGCATACCTAACGCTGCCGGATTGCCAGTTCTCTCTAAATTCCCTTAAAGCATCATTTAATTTTTTCTCACCCAGGTAGTCTTGAAGCGCATGGAATATCAAGGCCGCCTTGTGGCTATAAACATAAGCTTGATCGTTCTCAACCAAATATAGAGGTTGTTCTTTCTTTCGGTCCATGCTTCTGCCCCGGAGATAGGCATCAAGTTCATACTCAAGATATTTTTCCAGCGTTTGTCCGGGATAAGAATTTTGCAGCACCATGAGTGATGAATACCTTCCTATTCCCTCAGAGATCAGTTTCATTCCCTGAGTGTCTGCAATTGAGATATTATGTTTCCACCATTGACTTGCAGTTTCATTCGCGGTAACAAACGAAACTATATCCAAATCAATGTTCCGATCTTTAACTCTTGAGACAAATTCAATTGCTTCAGAGAAGGTAATTGTGGTAGCTAATGATTGCGCATGGGATTTATACCTTGGAAGCTCAACAATCCTCAAATTATCATTTTGATAAGACCCAAAATTACTTGTATAATAATTCATCGACTCTTTAAGGGCCATCATCATCCCACCAACGTTATTTAAGTGTTCAGGGTGATAATAGATTTCAAGATTTACTCCTTTCCAATTATCCTCAATTACCTTGTAGTTGCCTGATACTATTGCATAATAGTTGGAAATGGGCCGCGTTGTAACATAGTGGTAAAAGAGTTTGCTTCCTTCGCTCCATTTAGCTTTTAGTTTCCCCGGGCCAACAACAAGTTGATCAGACGAAGTACTCACAGTGATGTCGAGGTTTATCATATCCGCATCATTGCCAAAAATTCCAATCTGTTTGTTATTGCCAGAAGATGTTAATTGCAGTTTCGGCAAGTTAAAATCTTCCCGATCGTCCTTTTCAGTTAATTCAACTGCGCTGTTATATCCTAACCCGGGGAGATAATCATTGGAAATAAAAGTACCATTATAGACTATATCAAGGTTAGTTGCACCGTTTACAAACCCTTTGGTGATAAAAGAAACTCTGAAACCCATATTCATACTTGCACCAGGTAACAGCGGCTGTGCGAGTTGGTATATTGCAAAGCCCAGATTATCATGTTTCTTCACTAAAGAAAAATCTTTGTCAAAACTGACCTTCTCAATTAAAATATTAGGATCAGAGCTTTTGCTAATATGCAGCTCATTTATTACATGTGATGAATTGTTAATTAAGGTATAATTTCCATCAATAATGAAATCGCGTGATGCTGGATTTATGCTCACATTTAAGACGGTATTAATTATCTTTGGTTGATTGAGGTACTGAAATTTTTTCAATTTCACTTCGTACTCAGCCTTCCAGGACTTCAAATTATCCGAATGATCAAAACGGTTTAATCTTGAGACGTTATATCTGATGTAAAATCCAGATAATATAAATACGATAAGTGAAATTAGAGAGAATACCATGATCGGACCTTTAACTCGGGACACAGCCACTTTTAACCTGCTGCCAAGTGAATTGTCATATCCGCGCAAGTAAAATAAAACGCAAATGGCAGTCAGCGATCCGGCAAAAGCCGACCAGTAAGTTCTGAGCCATGTAAATGGCTCAACAAAATGTCCGTATAAGTTCATTTCGGAAAAAATTCCAAGACTTCCGCCGGCATATTGCAAAAGGCCGCTTTCGATACCCAATCTTCCCATATACGATCTGAACACGACAACGAGGATGCAAACCGCAAATCCCATGTATCTGTTATTAATGACAATTTGAATAAAAAAAACAAGCACGGTAAAAAGGAAAAGGGAGGTTAATCTGTCTACATAAAGAGTATAGAAGTATGCGGATAACTCGAATTCATAATATCCCTGAATTATTTGTATAGTTATTCCCGAAAGGGTAAGTAAAATAAACAAGGAAATATAGATCAATGTTATGGAACAGATCTTGGCAAACAAATTGATTCCGGTAGGAACCGGTAGTGAGTCGACGATTAAATTTACTTTGGAACTGCGCTCTTTCCAGATCAATTCTCCCGAGTAAAAAATCATTATGATAATGAAAAATAGATTGAATGAACCCAACAATGAAAGAATTTCGCTGGTAGTAGGATAAATGGGTGTACCATAGACTGAGGTGATTTTCAAAGCATTTGCTATTATAACCAGGGCACCGCTGGCCATGATGATCAGGAAGGGTCGTTCCTTCCAAATCATTCTAAAGTGATCAAGTGTTAACCTTGTAAATTGAACCCAATATGTTTTCAAATTTATAGTCTTCCTGACCTTTGGGATAATTAGTGAAATTGCATTTGGAAGAACACTCATTTTTTTTTCTTTCCCTGGTGTTGAGAACGCCAGGCTTTTCTTATGAAAAGAGAACCGGAAATAGGTAAATAAGAGCGATAATAAGCCCAAAGCAATCCAGATTATGCGGTTAACCAGGAAAGTGCCATCGAGGGAAATAAGCATGGCGTTTTGTTCGACCGGCGTCCAATACCTTGTTACAAATTGAAATGTATTTACCCCGAAGGGATCCAGAATTGCAACCCATTTTTCCATCCTGAGGTTACCCATCAAATTATATCCAATCTGATATACGATAACCAGAAGAACACCCTGCATATAAATAAACAATGGTCTTCTGCCAAGCGACCCGCTTGAAAAAAATAATGCACCCGTAATAAAAATATTCGTTACTGTAAAAAGTAAAAATGGCTGAACAAAGTGGAGCAAATTAAAGGGAAGTAATTTCCTGTTAATCCATGCAACATCCCAGGGCAGGTATTCTCCAACGGCAAATCCTGCCATAAATCCGAAACTAATTGCAGTTTGTACCAGAATTACTATAACTACGGACCCTGAGAAGCGACCAAATAAATAACCAAATTTTGAAAGGGGAGTAGTAAAAATGATCCCGCTGGTGTTGTGCTCAAAATCCCGGATAATTGCAACACTAATGAATGCAGAAGTAATGATTGTAAATACAAAAGATAAAATGGATTGAAGTAAGGCAATCGTATATGGTGAGTTGGCGGCGGTTTGGCCAACAGCTCCGGCAATTTTAAGTGTAGGGCTGGTTACAATTAAAAAGCTGAGCACAAAAATCAAGACAAAATATATATAAGTTATTTTCCTCGCGAAACGATACTTTAGTTCGAAGAAGAAGAATTCTGTGAACATTTTATCAATTCATAAGTTGTGATGTTTGCTCCCCAGCTCTAAGTAAATGGGCAAAATAAACATCTTCAAGCCCTGCCTGTACCTGCCAAAATTCAGGACCCGGTTTTTCATCACTCAAAACATGAATTCCCTGCTTTCCTGCAATTAACTTTTCAAAAAGTATATTCATACTTAATCTAAACTCTGGCAATTCAGACTTTTCGACAAATCTGCTCCACACTTTACCGTTCAATTCGCTAATGGCATGACCAGGACTTCCAATGTAAAGCAACCTGCCTTCGCTTATAATCGCCATCCGTGAGCAGAGTTCTTTTACATCATCAACTATGTGGGTGGAAAGAATTACTATTACATTTTCACCCAGCTCGGAAAGGAGATTCAAAAATCGGTTTCTTTCCGCGGGATCAAGTCCAGCGGTCGGTTCATCAACAATTATTAATGTTGGATCGCCGATCAACGCCTGAGCAATTCCAAAACGCTGTTTCATCCCGTTCGAGAATGTCCCCATATTTTTGTTTTTGTAAGTCCAAAGATTAACCTTGTGCAGAAGAGCATCTACAAGTTCTTTCCTTTCTCCGCGTATCGTGACTCCTTTAAGCACCGCAATATGGTTAAGCATGTTATTTGCTGTTAGATTTGGGTAAACACCAAATTCCTGAGGTAAGTAACCGAGTATTTTTCTCACTTTTGTTTTCTCAGTTAGCACATTAATGTCATCTAAATGAATTGATCCAATATCAGGCTCCTGGAGCGTAGCAATAGTACGCATTAACGTAGATTTTCCGGCTCCATTAGGGCCAAGTATACCAAAGAGTCCCTGATCAACTTCTATGTTAATGTTTACCAGTGCCTGGATGTTTCCAGGATATGTCTTACTCAGATTTTCTATTACCAATTTCACTTTGATCTATTCAATTATGACTAAATAAGGATAGTTCAAATTTTGTATAACATCAATTTGGCATCAATACCATTCTGTAAGAAGTATGCTGTTTACTCCTTCATTGATGCCAACGGATTAAGCATGTCGATTATTTAATCACCCGTAACTGAAACCTGCAAAGAAAAAATATGATAAAAATTACGGAGAACTACAAAAAACTGTAATTATGAATTCTAACTTACATGGCTAACATTAATAGTCTTATTTGATTATTACTTTGGTAAATTTACTATACGTTCAATTTATTGTATCCTGTGGGAATATTAAATTGGCATATTGTATTAATACTTTATGAAAATGTTTTGATTTTTTATTAACTACATTAAATGTATTAATACTTTATGAGACTCTATCTCCATCGAAAAATTCTTATAGGTTTCACCACCTCTATTATTATTCTTTTTCTTCTCGCTGCGATATCTCTCTTATTTTTTAAAGGATTTCTGGATACCGTTGAGTGGGGCTCCCGTGCCCGGGAATTAATGTTTAACCTGGAAAGAAGCAGTGCATTGGTTAGTCAAATTGAAAGTGTCTCAACTGACTTCAAAATTGATGAAAATAATAATTCCATAACCTCTCTTAAAGAATTAACAATTTCGTTCAGTGAAAATATGAGAGCTATCATTTCTTTAACCAAGGACGAAATAAATAAAGAAAAAATTAGCGAATTACAAATTCTTGCAAACTCTTTAATTCATCAAATTAAAATGTCTACTGAACCGGATTCTGCCGGGGCAAGTGTAATTGGTGAACTTGCAAGGTCAATTATTATATTGGTGAATAGAATCCAGGCTGAAGAAAATCTTTTAATCAAGGACAGGTCCATCAAAGCTGGCGTCTGGTTCCGACAATTTGCTTTTACATTCCTCCTGCTCGTAACTTTTATTTTACTCTTAATGACCTTCCTCATAATTAAGGTAAACAGGACACTTAAGTTGCGATTTGAAACAGAAGGGAAAATAAAAGCGGCTGAGTTATCTACAAGAAAGGCAAATGCTGAATTGGAATCATTCAGCTCGTCGGTATCTCATGATTTGAGAGCGCCTTTGCGCACGATTGCAGGTTACGCGGAGATTTTGAAAAAATCACAGGGTCCTCATTTAACCCCTGATGGCAACAGGCTGATTGCTATTATTATTAGCAATTCATTAACGATGGAAAAGTTAATAGATGACCTGCTTAATTTGTCAAAAGTTAACCGGGACACACTTACCAGAACAACAGTAGATATGGAATTATTCGTTAAACCAATCTGGAATGAAGTTCTAAAACAAGCAGGGAATCCTGAAGTTGAGATCGTTTGGAAAGAATTGGGACGGGCAAATATTGACATAAATCTCTTTCGGCAAGTGTGGATTAACATATTCAGCAATGCTATTAAATATTCGGGCAAAAAAGAAAAAGCCCAAGTTGAAGTCGGGACAATTACCCGGAACGCCGGCAGAACTTATTATGTAAAAGACAATGGAGCTGGCTTTGATATGAAATATTCAGACAAATTATTTGGGGCATTTCAAAGACTTCACAAACAATCAGAATTTGAAGGTACTGGTGTCGGGCTTGCCCTGGTTAAGAGGATAGTAGAACGTCATAAGGGTAAAGTTTGGGCGGAGTCAATCGTGAAGGAGGGTGCAACTTTTTATTTCACAATACCTGATTCTTTGAAACCGGAATGACAATTGCACGACCAAAAAAAAGCAGATTTTTTATCAAATAAAATTTCCCAATACGGGAACTCTTCCCTACCTTTGACAAAACATTAAGACTTGAGAGTTATTGCTAAGAAAATACTGCGAGAGTTTTGGGCTAAACATTCGGACTGCGAACAACAGCTTAAATCCTGGTATCGAGAAGCTGAAAAGAGTGAGTGGAAAAATACCAATGAAATAAAGAAAGAGTACCCATCAGCAAGTGTTCTCGGGAATAATAGAGTTGTTTTTAACCTGAAAGGAAACAAATACCGACTAATTGTTAAAATTAATTTTCATTATCAAATGATGTGGATACGATTTATTGGGACTCATAAAGAATACGACAGGATTGACGCGAATAAAATTTGATGACTATGAACTTAAAACCAATTAAGACTAAAAAGGACTACCAACAAGCGTTGGACAGACTTGAGTTAATTTTTGACGCTAAGAAAGGAACTAAGGAAGGTGACGAACTTGAGATATTGGGAATATTGATTGACCAATACGAAAACGAACATTTCCCAATTGACTTGCCTGACCCAATTGAAGCGATAAAATTCAGAATGGAGCAACTTGGTTATACTCAGACAGATTTAGCAAAAGTCATTGGACTCAAAAGTAGAGCAAGTGAAATACTGAGTAAGAAGAGAAAGCTATCGTTGGATATGATTAGACAACTCCACGACAAGTTGAACATTCCGACAGATGTTTTAATTCAGGCCTACTAAACGGCACAAACCGCCAACGCCGGATTTGTCTAATTATTTCCGTATAGGCGTACAGATCCTCCGGATTTATCCGCCACTAAACAAACCCAAAACGTTAGCAGAATGCTAAAACTGGCCTAGCTTGTAAACAATAACCACCTCAGCAAAAAAGCAATTGCTAATTGCTATGATCCTGAAATGAATTCAGGATGAAATCATGAAGAAAATTGGAAGGTCAGGCGCGGATTAATTGCAGGATTTCAATACATCGAAAACTGTTTTGTAATTACGCGCCACCCATTTTCGAATTTATAAAGCGTCAGGTAATCAATATATTTAAGTTTGCCTTCTTCATTTACAGTAAGTTTTACCACGGCGGTTTGGTCTTCTACATCAATCAAATTAAACTCCCAGGTGTATGTTTTTTTTACCGCGTTTCCAGCCAGGGAATTATTCCTGAGTCGCTCAATCCACTCATCGCGGGTTCGAATGCTGTAAACACCATTATATAAGACGTTCATTCTGAACTCTTCATGAAACCCTTCTTTAATCTTCTCCAAATCGCCATACAGGTATAAGGGTTCAATGTAACTTTTGGTAATAACGGATTCAATGTCCTTTTTTGCCGACTAATTGTCTTGCGCAAAAATGGTGGTTGCACTCAACAATACCAGTAAAATAGTTAGATGTTTCATGACAGGTTTAATTTAAATCAAACATGAATTGCAATTACTTGTTATACTTAAAACAACATAACTTTATTCTTTTCATTGAACAATAGCCACCGGTTCTTTCAAAATACATCTGTCTTCCGTCCAAAATCAACTTTCTATTCTGACTTGAGACTTTTTGCCGGATTCACTGTGGCCGCGCTAATAGACTGGTATGAAATGGTAATTGTCGTAATAAACAACACCAATATTCCTGCAAGTAAAAACACCCAGGGATTAAGAGAAGTTTTGTATGCGAAACTTTCAAGCCAGCGGTCCATGGCGTAATAGGACACAGGAGTCGCGATAATGAAAGCGGCCATGATCAACCGCCCAAAATCGCTGAATATTAAAAGCGTTATGCTCCTCACGCTTGCGCCCAAAACTTTTCGGACACCAATCTCCTTGGTGCGCTGACTGATGGAGTAGGCAGCTAACCCGAATAGTCCTACGCAGGCAATCACTATCGCGATTATTGTAAAGAAGCCCAGCATCTTACCCGAAGTATATTCTGAAGAATATTGGCACTCCAGCGTTTCATCCAGGAATGTGTAAATGAATGGATTTTGCGGGTTCAATTCTTTATAAATGCTTTCAACTTCCGGAATGATTTCGTTTGTACTTTCACCGGCTATCCTTATGGAAAGCTGGCTAAAAAATCCGAACTCTCCTTCAAGGTTTACAATAACCATCGGGATAATCTCATTTCTCAATGATTCGAAATTGAAATCTTTAACCAC
>DASWHX010000190.1:0-3136 GCA_036397995.1 Cyclobacteriaceae bacterium | reverse complement strand
GATCATGTTAAAGTCTTCATCAAGAAATACAACTGTGGGGTAACTTAATTTATTATTCAATAGGGCAGCTGCAAGTTCGTGATAACCCCTTGCACCCTGTGCAATAAATTTAAAGGTGTGGTCTCTGAAAACAATAGATTCCCTTTGTTCAGCATTAAATTTTACCGGGTAATATTTCTCATTGAGATATTCGGCTACCGTGGGGTTATTAAATGTATTGACATCCATCTTTTTGCACCAGCCACACCAGTCAGTGTATACGTCGACGAAAATCTTCCTTGGTGCTTTCTTATTTATTTCTATTGCTTCTTCAAAAGTATACCACTTAACAACACTTTCGTTGTTGGCTTTCAACGAGAGATCCTTAATCCCCGGCACACTAGTAATAAAGGCAGCGCTGACTATTACCGCAACCAATATTAGCGTGCTAAAAACTGAAATTATTCCCTTCCTCATTGTTCTTCAAATAACACTTAGGGTTTTTATTAGTTCAAATTTAAAAAAAATTGGCCAAAATTTCTCTTAATCACACTATCTATGGATCAAAGATTTAGCCAATAAGTAACCTTAACCACGATGGCTCTGTTCTTGACAGCCCAGTTGGTTGATGCATAGTTGTCTGTATAGACCAGAAACACATCTGAAACCGGCTTAAACCGCCATTGAAGCCTTGCATTAATATTCACATTTTCTGATTGGTTGTTGAATTGAAAGAATGTGGTAAGAAACAAATTCCGGGTAAAGGTTACATCCAATTTTGGTCCGAATAGGAACAAGTTGGCATCTGAAAAAGGTTCTGGAAGATTAATATGATTGTAATTGAAGTTGGCAGTAATTAACACATAAGGTTGAGCACGTAAATTCAATCCGCCGCTTATGCCATACCGGGTTCCATTAAAATATTCTCCGCCCTGGTGGTTAATATTGAAATAAAATGCCCGCCGATCGTTAGATCTGAATGACAATCTGTAATCATAATAAGTGAATTTGGAAAACGCGGGTAATTCAACTCCCTCCATGTTGGTCGGATCGAAGGGGTCAGTCAAATAAATGAAATTCTGAGTAAAGTCAACCGAAGCATTTGCTCCGCTTTGAAAGCTGATGTTATAATTTCCTTGCAATTCATGATCAAGCTTACCATAAATTTCCGACCAAACATAGGAGAGTTCCCCTCTTGGACCATGGTTATTAATTATTCCGGACTTTGGATAAAACCGTAATGAAAGTTCAGGATTAAGTCTGAGAAATCCTTTTCTGGGTACAAACCCTACCTGGGCATCATAGTTTTCTCCTACCCATTCATGAGCCCATTCAACGCCAAAAGTTCTAACACTATATTCAAGATATAATCCATGAGCAAAGTCATGATCTTGTTTATAAGGATTTACAGATTGGTGATAGAAAAGTTTGCCATTCCATTTCGCATCCGCGGAAGACAAATTATAATAAATGCCAAATACCCGGTTAAAATCAGTACTGTCATTTTCATAATCTTCTGTAAAATTTTGCTTATTAACGAAGAAGGCTGAAACATTTGATCGTCTGAACACTTTTTGTTGCAGAGTAATAACTGAATAATTTAAACTGGGTATTCCTACTTCATCATCTTTCGCACTTTGCATGTTGAGAATTCCAAGGCGCAAATTGTTATTGAGTTTACCGCTCAGCCGCGCTCCGAACAAAATGGGATTTTGTAAATTAATATCATTTATTGTGTCGCGAACAATCCCTATTCTTCTGGAAAAGAATGGAGATGATCTTTCAAAACCATAGTTAGAAAAGAGGTCCGCATTTTCGAGAAAAAACTGTCGCCTTTCCGGAAAGAATAATTCGAACCGGGACAGATTGGTTTGTTGTACATCCACTTCTACCTGGCTAAAATCCGGATTTACTGTCAAGTCCAGGTTTAGACCGGGAGTAACACCAATTTTAGTATCAAAACCGATATTTCCGGTTTCCTTTTGTGATTCCAGATTTTCATGGTCTTTGCTGATACCACCGGAAACATAGGGTATAAGGGAAATATTGGGTCCGGTTTTTTCAAGAGGTTTATCCCATTGCATTTTCTGTGTAAATGCCAGAGTAAACATTTCAAAATTCCTTGGAATTGGAGTCCAGATGGAACGCTCATTATACCGGGTATCAATCCGGTAAAAATTTACATTCCAGGTTTCAACCCCATTTTTAAAACGAATGGATTTAAAAGGGATGGCTAATTCCGCGGTCCAATATCCATCACCACGCCCGGTTTGAGAATACCACTTATTGTCCCATGAAAGATCGAAATCATCCCCTTGACTTCCGCCGTTTGCCACCAGGGCTTCACGCTGCACGTTGAAAGGATTCACCCCAAAAACAAATGCATTCGTTTGATCTTTGAATGTATCGAATACGATAGTAATTCCATCCGAAGCCCCGCCTCTGTAATCGCGCCGGAGGGTTGAGGTAACGTATTTCCCTTCTTTTGTCTCTTCCATCCACGCGTACACGTATATAAACTTATCATCATACGTGAGCCTTATTTCTGTGCGGGCTTCGGCAATCAATGAATCTGTCGGATAATATTGGGTAAAGTTGGTTACCAACCGGGCATTCTTCCACGATTCTTCGTTCATTTCACCATCCAATACTATTTCATCGATGGCCCTGTTTATCGAAATTCCAGATTGAGCGTATGCCGCAACTGAAAAATAATTTAGTGTAATAACTATAAGTAAAATGAAGGCTGTTCTTTTCATGGGTTGCGCAAAAATAGGTGCTTCACCAAAAAAGGAAGTGTAAATTTTATAAATATTCGAATTGGGGGTTCAAGCGGTTTTCAACTTATATATTAAGCCTTGGAAGGAGGGTT
Organism: Cyclobacteriaceae bacterium; assembly: GCA_036397995.1. Taxonomy (GTDB): domain Bacteria; phylum Bacteroidota; class Bacteroidia; order Cytophagales; family Cyclobacteriaceae; genus DASWHX01. Next base: position 285 of record DASWHX010000190.1, on the reverse strand, counting down.
GGAGTTTTTCTTCGAAACAAATTCCTCACCGTGTCTCCAATTCGAACTGATTTGAAAGCACATCCCAGCCCATCAGAAATGTATTGGATTCCCTTTATTTTCCTTCTAAACTTATTTAAATTCGTACTGGTCAAAAAAACAAATTAAATATGAAAAGGGACATCAGCAAGAAACGGCTTTTGGACTATCCTATTGAGCAGGTATGGCAATGCCTTACAGATCCGAAATTACTTTCCTGGTTAGGTGAAGCAGAGATTGAACTCAAAGAAGGCGGCAAAGTAACAT
>DASWHX010000189.1:0-49997 GCA_036397995.1 Cyclobacteriaceae bacterium | reverse complement strand
GGCCACCGCCAATAGGTTGTTTAGCCCGCTCTGCCAAATCTTCCGCGGTAAGTCTTGAAGCATCAGCTTCAAATGAAGGACTTGTGTCGGCATCCGTGTCAAAAAGTACAATTTTTCCTTTCAGCTGACCTTTGTATTTTTCCAGATCTCCTTCGGTGGATGCATCAAGCATCATTACCTCGCCAGAGATTAATCCATTGGTTCCGGGAGTCCATGCTTTCGGGGATGCTATAAAGGCAAGGTAATATGGAGACGTCATGGCTACATAGTTTTTTTGAACTTCCCACCCCCTGCCAAAATCCCCCCATTTTTCCAAACCAGAATTTTGAAGTCCCCAACCTTTCATTTCCTCAACCGCCCATTCCTGCGCGCGCTTAAGACCGGGAGAATTAGTGAGTCTGGGTCCGCTTACATCTGTAAGGTGCCGGGCTATTTCCATCACTTTGCTATTGTCAAGGCCTTCCTGTTTAATTTTATAAACGGCATTAAGATCTGCCTTCTCCTGGGCCATAAGGAAACCTGGCAGAAGAAAGATGATGGCAAAAACTTGCTTTAACGTTTTCATGTTTATTGTTTTAGTGAGTTGATCTAAATTCAGAATTGAATTTAATTAATGCATTTCACAATCTGATTAATTCTTTCTCTGAATGGCAAACTGACTTTCTGATTGGTCGATTCCTATTGATAGTTATAAGGACTCCACCATTAATTTGCACTTTTCTTTAATGTAATTTTTGAATTTGGGTGGTCCCACGATTTCCACCGAATCCATTAAACCGAGAACAAATCTCCCAATACCGTTGAAACTCCGGACCGGACCATTAAATAGATATTCCTCCTCCTTTTTCAGGTAAGGAATGGATTTTGGAAATTCTTCTCTAAGTAACAAATAACTCCGGAGATTTAGCCTGAGCTTTATCCATGTTTCCGAGGTTCCATCAATCCCAAAAATATCGGATTTTGCCTGGGCATGACTTGAGGTGTTTCTTTGACTTTTGCTCAAAATAATTACGCTACTTATTCGCTCTAATTTAAAATGTTTCACTTTTCTGTCTGAAGTGTCAAATGCAATCACCTCATCGTACAATTCACCCAAGGTAATGGGTTCAACCAAACGGTCTTTAATTTCATTGCTATTTGCAGAATGATAACTCTTCAGGACTACTTGTTTTTGCAATGTTATACCTTCATTAATTTTACCAACCAGCATTCCCAATCTGGCTTTTTCAAGATTCCTGGAAATGGATTTCAAATCTGAATTCAAATATAGTTTCTTCAATAGTGTTTCCTTAAGTGGGTGATTGGTAGCGCCGGCAGAAATCAATTCTTTGAGTAACGAGGATTCTTCCGTTGAAAAATTAAAGTTTGATTTTTCGTCTTCTTCCACGTGAATAAAATACCTATCTTCAAAATCCTTATCAACAAGAAAACCCACTTCTGTTAATAAGTCAAGGTACCGGTAAACAGACCGTTCGGTTATCTCCAGAGTTGAAGCTATTTGTTTGATGGTTTTGCTTCTGGATTTCAGAATTGAAATCAGTTTTAATACTCTAAGGATTTTAGCCTGAGCTACCATTTTCAATTTTACGTAAATTGACACAAATTGTCAAAATAAGGTCTTTATTTTAATAAGAATAAAAGGAAAAACTATGAAAACCAGGTCTGCTATTACTCTGGAAAATTTGCAAAGAATGGAGCAATTACGTTACGAAAGCTTCCTAAACGCCGTGGAGGAAGCATTCAGGCAAACAAAGACGGGCATCAGGCACACGGATACCGCCATGCTGAAATTTGCTGATCAGCTAATAGGTAAATTTGCCGCCATCTATGCCAATACACGGAATGAGGAATTGGGCAGACAGGTTCAGGAAATTATTTTGAATAAAAGTCAAAACTATAATTAGTTATTTCAGATAAAACTTTCCCTACTTTGCTAAATTTGAATTTGGCATAACCCAAATTCATGCACTTCAGATTTCTTCTCTGCTTTTACCTTTTGCTACTTTTTGAGTCACGGGCTCAGGATTTCCAGCCTTTGTTTGAGCCCGGTGCGGAATATACGCTCATCTTAAATGATGGGACGACCCTTACCGGTATTGTGATGCAATTCAGCGAAGGGGTTGTAACTTTGAGAAATGATGCCGGTGATTTCAGAGTTAATGTTAAAAACATCAGAAGAATTAAAGGTGGGCCTGAAAAAACAAGTGACTCCAATGAAAAATGGTTTGCTTCGCCCAAAAAGGGTACTTATGTTTTAGGACCCAGCGGACTTCCCCTTGAACCTAATGAGTTTAATTATCAAAATAATTTTATTGTTATCAACACACTCAATTACGGTATTACGAATGCCGTTTCAGTGGGTGGCGGATTTGAACTTCTCACTGCGGCTTTAGGCCATCCCATCTATTATCTTAATCCCAGGATTTCAATTCCCCTTAGGGAAAATCTTCATCTGGGTTCAGGTATTCTGTTTCTATCAGCGCCATCACTTGAAATAAACGGCACGAACGTGGATGTTTCAAAGTATTATGATCTGGGAGTTATTTATGGAAGTGCAACTTTAGGAAACTCGGACCGGAACATTACGTTAATTACCGGTTATGGGTTATTAAATTCCAAACCCACAAACAGGCCAACAATAAGCCTAAGTGGAGTCTATAGGTTGGGTTCCCGGATTGCGCTCATTTCAGAAAACTGGTTGATCCCCGACTATTATATAATTTCTTATGGAATGCGATTAATGACCCGGAGAATCGCATTTGATTTCACCTTGATAAATAACCACGAATTTTATGCTAACGGAACTTTTGGTTTTCCTTTTGTGTCGTTCATGATAAAATTAGGAAAACTTAGAATTGAGCCTTAAACTTTCGTATTAATTTTATCCGGCGTCAGATCTCCTTTGATTGAATAAATTCAATATTTTGATTCTTCATTTCAGTTAAAGCTTTCGCAACATCTCCAGGGTTAACTTCAACTCCTTTAATAGCATCTTCCACCACAATGGTTTTTATGCCGAGTTTTGATGAATCGAGAGCAGATGCTTTTACACAATAATCTGTAGCCAGACCAGTAACGTACAACTCTTTAATTCCATGAGATTTCAGAAAATCCTCAAGATTTTCATTTGTTGCTTCAAAAGCAGAGTAACCGTCATCTTTGTTGCCAGTTCCTTTCAGAAAAATATTCTGGATTCCCACGGTATTTAAGTTGGGGTGAAATTCTGCTCCTTTCGTATTTTGAACGCAGTGAACGGGCCACTTTTCAAAATGAACAGTCTTCTCCGGATGCCAGTCTTTACTTGCAATCACTATTTTGAATTTCTCCATAAGGGAATTAATAACATTTACAACTTTATCCCCTTCCGGAACTGCCAAACTTCCGCCGGGACAAAAATCATTCTGAACATCCACAATTAGTAAAGCTTTCATATTATCTGCTTACTCAAACTTCGATCTTATATCTTTTATCATTTTATTCCTCTTTTTCAAGAGGTTATTGCTTACACCTACCTTGTAAATATGAGGATTCTCAAAACGTTTATGTTCCTCGGGTAGTTGGGAAAGTCTTTTGGATGCATATTCAGCTATTCGTGAAACGTGATTTTCTTTCAGCGTAGATTTTCCCTTTTTCATTACCGGAATCAAAAGATTTTCGTGTGCAAAGCCCGTTAATTTTAATCTCTTCTCTGGAGAAAAAGGGTGAATCATTACTGATGGTTTGGTGTGGTCATCAGAAACAATCACATCAGCGTAAAAGTTACCCCCTTTATCTAAATGCCTTAATACTTTCTTCTTTCCCGGCAGAAGAGTTTTTTCAATATTATCAGAAATTTTCAACCTATCCAGGCGATCAAAAAATGATAATTTATAAACACCGTCCAATGCAGCGTCTTCCTTGCCGGTAATTAAATTTGTTCCCACTCCAAAAATATCTACTTGCGCGTTTTGAGCCAACAAACTTCTGATGATGTGTTCATCCAACTGGTTCGAAACAATTATTTTCACATTCTTAAACCCTTCCTTATCTAACATTTCTCTTGATTTCTTGGATAGATAGGCAAGGTCTCCGCTATCCAGCCGGATCGCTTTCAGTTCCCGGCCGCGACTTTTCATTTCATTTGCGATTTTTATTGCATTGGGTACTCCACTTTTCAACGTATTATAGGTATCAACCAACAGCACGCAATTATCAGGGTACAATTCGGCAAATTTTCGGAACGCGGTTAGTTCGTCCTCAAACGCTTCGATCCACGAATGGGCCTGAGTTCCGGAAACTTCTAATTCAAATTCATTAGCAGACATCACATTGGAAGTGACTGTTACTCCTCCGATAGCTGCTGCCTTGCTGGCATGAAAACCTCCAAATCCCTGGGCACGACGTAATCCGAAATCAATAACTTTTCTTCCTTTGGCCGCATAACAAACCCTGGATGCTTTGGTGGCAATTAGAGATTCAAAATTTAGAATGTTAAGCAGTAATGTTTCAATCAATTGTGTTTCGATGATATTACCCTCAACCCGCACAATTATTTCATTTGGAAAAACGATCTCGCCTTCCCGGCATGAATAAATATTTCCCTGAAATCTAAAATCCTTCAGATAATTCAGAAATGGTTTTTCAAATCCCTTTGACCTCAGGTATTTCAAATCATCTTTGGAAAACCGGTACCTATTAAGCATCTCCAGAAGATCCGAGAGACCGGCAAAAATAAGATAACCTCCTTCAAAAGGCAGGGATCGAAAAAAATAATCAAAGCCGGCTTTCTTCCTGGCCCAGCCATTTTTGAAAAAACCCTGAGCCATTGTAAGCTCATAAAAATCCGTATATAGCCCTAGTTGGTTGAACATGGTTGTCAAACTTACCCAGAAATAAATAGTTTACCTATCGGGGAAACACTCAAGAATATTCTTTAAGAACGCATTGAATCCAAAATGCTCGTCGGAGGTTTGGCCTAACCTGACAATTACTAATTTTCTTGATGGAATAATAAAGACTCTCTGATCTTCAAACCCCTGCATGCTGAACATATCAGCGGGAGCATCAGGATGCTGGGTATTTTCTCTTTCTTGCATTCGATTTAGCCAGAAATGAGCTCCATAGCCACGGGTTGCTTTGGGTGTTGGTGTAGAGGAGTATTCAACCCATCCTTCAGGAAGGATTCTTTCGCCATTCCAAACTCCATCATTCAAGAACAATAATCCAAGCTTCGCCCAATCCCGGGGGCTTGCCCACATAAAACTGGAGCCAACCAAAGTTCCGCTTTCATCTTTTTCCCAAACAATGGATTTTATGCCGAGTTTTGAAAATAATTCTCTGTCAACAAAACTCAGGTAATCTTCATCCGTTATTTGTTTAATTATTCTGGATAACAGGTTTGAGGAGCCGGATGAATATTTCCACAGAGAATCGGGAGGTGCTTCCAAAGGCAATGATGCCGTATATTTACCCATGTCTCCGCTGGTAAATAGCATGTTGGTTGCTGAACTTGGAGCGCCGTAGTTTTCCTCCCACTCTATTCCGCTGCTCATGCGCAGTAATTGATCAATGGATATTAAATGCCTAGGGTCTGCTCGATCACTCCACTCCGGAACGGGGGCGGGAGAATAAACATCAAGTTTCTCTTGACTGACAAGAATACCAACCAGCGCATTAATAATACTTTTTGACATGGACCAGCCCATTTGTGGTGTTTCAGGATCAAATTCTTCAGAATATCTTTCCAGAATCATTTGACCATCGTATACGATTACCACTCCACGGGTATTCTTTTTCCTTTCTCCTTCAACTTCTGTGAAGGCATCATCCATTATCGCACTCAGTTTTGAATAGTTAACACCTGGTATCACCGTATCCGGGAATTGGGTTCCAAAAGGCCATGGTAAAGTATCGATTTCCACCGCCGATAACTCTATCGGCATTGGCTTCCGCTGTTTGAATTCCTCTTTGGAATAATCCACCAGCAAAGTACATCCTTCACCATTTTTATAAACCGCAGTCCTTTTGGCAAAACCTAAAACTGATCCGGTTGCAGAAGAATCCTTTTTATCAAGATAAAAGTTACCAAGAGTTAATGGGAAGTTTCCCAATTCGTTTTTTAAAACTGAAGAAGGTTCCCTGCCTGAATTATAAACACAGGAACACAGATTTTTTGCGCCAAAGCCACTAAGAATTAGCAGAATGGGACGGGCAATAATTGCAACCGCCGTTATTAGAATAACGATTGCCCCAGACCAAATCCATTTTTTCATTTAATTGTTTTATTTAGAAAGGAAGATCGTCTTGTTCACCAGCCAGCCATCCTGGCTCTTCCTGTTTCCGGGGGGAATCCTCTTGTTGACCTGCGCCTGCCTGTTGAATTCTCCAGGCTTGCAGTGAATTAAAATATTTTACTTCTCCTTTGGGATCTGTCCATTTTCTTCCACGGAGATTAAACCAAACTTCAACTTCTTCTCCTGCCTTGAATGCATTAAGAATTTCACAGCGGTCCTGCGTTAATTCAAACTTCACAAATTCGGGATATTGGGGATTCTCCATATATTCCAACACGAATTCTCTTTTCTTAAATGTGTCCGTAACCTGAACCACATCAAATATCTCCAGAAGTTTACCCTTTATATTCATTCTTGTTTTTGCTATTGAGGTGTCAAAATTAATAGAATGAGGATGCTTTCCCTATCCTTATCTGAAGAAATATAATTTATCTTTTCAATTCCATAACCTTTATCTCTACCCTGCGGTTTAGTGCGTCCCGGTTTACAACAGTAAGTCCCGCACGAGGACTTGTTTCTCCAAATGCCTTTAATTTCATTATTCCTTCAGGGATGCCCTTCTCTCTCAAATACCTGGCCACTTCCTCTACCCTTTCCCTCGAAAGGGATGAATTGTATTCCGCTGTTCCTTGCTCGTCTGTGTGTCCCTCCATCATCAGCCGCAACCTGCGATTACGGTACATCTCAGCTACCAGACTGTCTAGCAATGATCTGTCATATTCAGATAAACTAACTTCATCAAAATCAAAATGGATCAATAGCGTATTTTCCTCAACCAGCACCGTGTTTATAGTTTTTTCTTCAAACCGGCCCATATCAACCAGCGTAAAATTCTCTTTTTGAATTTTGTGACCATTCGCCTTTACTTTTTTTTCGAATACTCCTTCTTCCTTTAGGATTGAGACCGCGTATTCACCGGTCTTGGAATTTGATGTTGATTTTCCTTTCAGTTGGCCGGTTTCTTTCTTTGAAATTGTAATTTCTGATTCAAGGGGGTATCCAAAAATATCTGTCACAACTCCGCTGATGATGATCGAAGGAAGCGGTTTTAGTTCATCTGCTGCCAATCGCAGGTCGCAATAATAAATGTCATCATCTCTTACAAAGTAGGACTCTGCCCCTGAAGCTGTGACAATAAAGCCTTGGTCATCTTTTTCGGAATTGAATGGCTTTCCAATATTTTGAATTTCACCAAAAGAATCATCATCGTTTAAAATCGTTTTAAAAATATCCATTCCTCCGAATCCGGCATATCCGTTTGAAGCGAAATAAACTGTTTTGTTGTCTCCTGCAATAAAAATTGATCGCTCATCTCCAGACGTACTCAGCGCGGTATTTTTCAGATAAGTCCAGATGCCATTATCCTTTCGCGAGATGTAGATATCCATGGAATCATTGTAATCAGGTGCCAGGGCAACCATAAAAATATTTCCATCTGGAGAGAGTGAGGCTCCATCTGTGGCATAACCTTCATAATCCCTGAAATTTATTTTGAAGTATTGATTGATGCCGCCACTCATTCCCTCCGGATTTTCCCATTTGTCTCCATTAAGCTTGCTAATGTAATAGGGACCTCCATCAGTCAGCCACGAATCTTTCCACGACTGGTACATGACGGAATTCCCATCCGGACTAATATTGGGCTCATCCTCAGCACTTGAAGTATTGACCGGTGGAGGAAGACAAATCGGATCAGTCCATTGCCCGGCTTCTTTTTGGGAATACCAGATATCACCATCATACCTTGACTTCCCTCTGAAAATAGAATAACCTTCCACAGACCAGGGATTTCCACCGCGAAGACTCATGAAATAAAGGTATTTTCCATCAGGAGATATGCTAAGATTTATTTCACGGAATTCACTATTAATGATAGCTAAAGGATGAGGCTGCAGATCGGAATGGTTTTCAATTATTTTGATTTCCTGGGCGTTGCCATAGAAACCCGGGGTCATCATTAATGCCAACAAAACCATTTTCTTCCCTTCCATCTTTTACAAATTTAAAATTTAAATTTGTAACATGTCCATTGCTTTAAATACGATAAGAACGGGAAAAAAGTATTTTTTCCGAAATTTTGGTGAAGAAATAATTTTTCAGGTTACTCGCATTTTAAGTGATCATGATTTTAAACTGAAAGATTTAAATTCTCTCGAAACCTATACTTTCAGTGACCTGATTCAATTTGGAAAAGGGCAGGATTACGAATTGATAGAATTAGAGAGAATGTGACCATTTGTCTAAATTCTCTTTTTAACTCCTGAATAATTTACTTAGCTTCATTATAAACTACACGGCTATGAAAAGAATTGGTCCTTACCTTGTTCTGTTATTATTATTATCCTGTAATCCTCCCGGGGAATCACAAAATGAAAACCTGGCTCCGGTTACAGCATTCACTAATGTGAATGTCATACCCATGGATGAAAATCATGTTCTGGAAAATCAAACTGTTTTAATTTCGGAAGGAAAAATTACTGCTATTGGTGATGCCACTTCTATAAAGGTTCCGGAACAAGCAACCATGATAGACGGAACCGGAAAATTTCTTATTCCTGGCCTGGCTGAAATGCATGCGCATATTCCCGGAACTAATGCAAGCCCGGAGTACCTGGAAAATACGCTATTCCTTTATTTGTCAAATGGTGTAACTACCATCCGGGGCATGCTGGGTCAACCATCACATCTTGAGCTCAGGGAAAAAGCAGCCAATAACGAGATTTTAAGTCCAAGAATTTTCACTTCCGGGCCTTCTCTTAATGGAAATACTGTAAAAACACCTGAGGACGCCCAAAAGATGGTAACTGAACAAAAGGAGGCCGGATATGATTTTCTAAAGCTTCATCCGGGTATTCAACTTGAAGTTTTTAATGAACTTGTTGCCTCCGCTAATGAAGTTGGCATTCCGTTCAGCGGACATGTGTCTGTACATGTAGGAATCCGAAAAGCTATTGAAGCTCAGTATGGCTCTGTCGATCACCTTGATGGTTATCTCGAAGGGTTGGTCCCTGAATCCGCGAATGTTGACCCTACCCAAAATGGATTTTTTGGATTCAACTTTGTAAAATATGCTGACTTATCTCTTTTGGATGACCTCTCAGTAAGCACGGCTGCAAAAAATGTGTGGGTTGTGCCGACCCATGCATTAATGAAACGCTGGGCAGGGTCATTATCTCCGGATGAAATTGGTGCAGAGCCGGAAATGAAATATATGCCCCGGCAAACCCTGGAAGCATGGATTAATAATGTGAAGCAATTCCAGTCTAACGCCGCGTACACAGTTGAAAATGCGATTGCATTCATTGAGCTTAGAGACAAAATTTTAAAAAGCTTATATAATGCCGGTGTAGGGATGCTACTTGGATCCGACGCGCCTCAGATTTTTAACGTTCCCGGCTTTTCAATTCAACATGAATTGAAAGCCGTGGTAGATGCAGGCATTCCCAATTATGATGCTCTGAAATCAGGGACACTCAATCCGGCCATTTTTTTTGGCAAGGAAAACGAATTTGGAATGGTTAAAGCGGGGCATTCTGCTGATCTCATCCTGTTAAATGCAAATCCATTGGATGACATTTCCGCGATTTCAAGCCGAATTGGTGTAATGGTTCGTGGTAGATGGATGCCGGAAAGTGAAATTCAACAAAGATTAGCTGAAATAGCAGCCCAAAACGGGTACTAAATAATATCAGGTTTCGTTTCAAAACAAAACCAATCTGCAATGAAAAAGATCTCAAACGCTTTTCTTCTCCTTATATTCTGCGCAACAATTTCGGCCGCCCAGGTTGGTGATTCCTTTCCCGAGCTAACTGCTGAAACTGTTGAAAACAAAAAAGTAACCATCCCCGATGATACCAAAGGAAAATTTACTTTGGTTGGTCTCGCTTATTCCAAAAAATCGGAAGAGGATTTGAATACCTGGTTTACTCCAGTCTATAATAAATTCGTTCGAAGCGCTGACGATGCCGGTTTGTTTGCCGATTTCACTTATGACATCAATGTTTACTTTGTGCCCATGTTTACGGGGGTAAAAGCTGCTGCCCAGGGAACAGCGAAAAGACAGGCACTGAAAGAACTTGATGAAAGCTTATACCCTCATATGCTTTTCTATAAGGGCGAACTTAAGACCTATAAAGAAGCGCTTGATTTCGAACATAAAGATGTGCCTTATTTTTTTGTTCTCGATAAGGATGGAAAGATCATTTATGCGACTTCCGGTGCCTTTAGCGATAAAAAATTAGGAGAAATTGAGGAGTTGATTGACGACTTCTAGACAAAAAACATTTTTATGTCCAGATTATCTTTAGCCAATGGATCTTGCTGTGGTTCCAGTAATTCCGGGTAATTATGGACGGGGTTATTGATGCTCAGTGATATGTGGTAAGCATTGGTTAGTTTGTCGGGTATTGGTCGCAACAAACTCATCGCCTGCCGGTAATCTTTTGAAACATCCAGCCATTTTTGATAATTTGATTCTCTTAAGATAACGGGCATCCTCCTCGAAATAACTCTCAGGCGGTTATTAGATTTTGTTGTAATAATCGTAAAAGACCGGGTAATTTCCTCCGTGGCTTCATTCATCCATGTATCGAATAGTCCCGCGAGAGCTATTAACGGATTTCCCGGGCTATAAACAAAATATGGACTTTTAATCCCGCTGAAATTTCGCCATTCAATATAGCCATTGGCAGGAACCAGACACCTTCGTCTTTCCAGGGGAATCTTGAAAGAAGAATTCTTATGAATTCCCTCCGCCCATGCATTAAAATTCTTCTGTCCAATATCAGAGCTCTTAGCCCAGTATGGAATCAATCCCCAATAATAAGGAACGATTTTATCCGGATGCAAACTGCTAATCACAGGAAGCATCTGCATGGGATGGGCATTGGCATTCGCTTCAAATGCATATTCAAACTTTGCCTTGAAGTGCGTTTCAATGGATTTGGGTGACGAAACTATGGAGTATCGTCCGCTCATAAGCGAATTTGATAATATCTTTGATAAATTTAATTCAAAATGTCTAAACCCGACCTGCTTTTGCTTCATGGCGCTCTGGGTTCTTCCTCGCAGGTTGCCCCGTTGTCTTTATTTCTTGAAAATGAATTCTCTCCCGGACTTATGGATTTTTCCGGGCATGCCAACCCTTCTCTTTTTATAAAGGATTTTTCCTTTGATGTCTTTGTGGAAGACATCTATAATTGGGCCGGGCGTATGTCACTTAGCAAGGTAAATTTGTTTGGGTACAGCATGGGCGGGTATGCGGCGCTATTATTTGCCCATAGATATCCGGATAAAGTCAACAAGATATTTACTTTAGGTACAAAGTTGCTTTGGACAGAGGAAGAATCACAAAAGGAGAGCGCATTTCTAAACCCCGGGAGAATGGAAGAAAAAGCTCCTCAATTTGCAAACCGGCTAAAGCAAATGCATGGACTAACACACTGGGCCAGTCTGGTTAACAAGACCAGCGCTTTTATAGAATCGATGGGTACAAATGCCCCCCTAACCATGGAGATCTATCAGCAATTAAAGTGCAGGGTATTACTTGCCGTGGGCGATAAAGATACGATGGCGAAAGTGGATGACACCGTAAAGGTATACGGTTGGTTGCAAAACGGTGAACTGCTGGTTATCCCAAACACATCTCATTCCATTGAAAAAGTTGATATGGAATCATTGGCAAACGAGATAAAACGTTTTATGAAATCATGAGAAGATGAAAAAGGTATTTGCTGGTTTATTGGTAATGTGTTTTACGCAGGTTATTGGCTGGGGGGTGACCGGACATAGAACAGTTGGACAAATTGCAGAAAATCATCTGACAAAAAAAGCAAAAAATGAAATTGACAGAATTCTGGATGGTAAATCACTCGCGTATGTAAGTAATTGGATGGATGACATCCGGTCAGATTCTTTATATGATCATACTCATGACTGGCACTGGGTAACTTTACCCGATGAAGTTTCCTATGCTGAGGTTGAAAAGAATCCTGATGGTGATATCATTGAAGCCATCACCAGGCTAATCAGGGAACTAAAAACTCACACACTGGATAAAAAGACTGAGTCTGAACATGTGAAGATGCTTATACATTTGGTTGGAGATATTCACCAGCCATTACACGTGGGGAATGGTGAAGATCAGGGGGGAAACGATGCCCGGGTAAAATACTTTGGAACTTCTACTAATCTTCATAACGTTTGGGATAGCCAGATGATTGATGGAAAGAACTTCAGCTATACCGAATTGGCAAACGAACTGGATAAGGTCACCCCCCAGGAAGTTGCAGTTTTGCAATCTGCCTCTGTATTGGATTGGGCCAATGAATCCCGCGAACTTCGGCCGCTGGTTTATGATTTGCCAGACCACGGCAGCCTAAGCTATGAATACGTGTACAGGAAATGGCATGTTGTGGAAAGACGATTATTGGAATCCGGAGTTCGACTGGCGGGAGTGCTCAATGATATTTATAGGTAGAATTTACTATTCCTTACTGCAAGGTTATTATTACTGGCATGAGTTAATTGGCGAGGTTAATGTCTCTACTGGTCCCTCACCACCAACATATACTTCCCTCGCACATTCTTATCATAAAAGCCATCCAGGTCAGTTGCCTCTATTAAAAGCTTCCACTGAAAACGCGGGTAATCTCTATATACTATTTCTCTATCATCCTCTTTTATTAATAGGAAGCCTGTTTCATTGTCGCAAGAGTAATAATACACTTCCTTGATTCCGTTTCTTTTTGTTGTTTTTAGTTCCTGGGTAAACGCAAAAACAGTTTTTTCTAAAGTTTCCTTTGCCTCTTTAATGTCTGCAAAAGACGTTTTCATTTTCCCGCAATCCAGCACCTGGTTTTCAACTTTCATATTCTGTGGATCCTGAGCAATTGTTGGATGCGACAACAAAAACAAAATTCCCGCTGCTTTTATCAATTTATAAAAATTCACTTGTCTAAAAATTTTATCAACTCTTCATTGTAGACGTCGAAATTAGAAAGGTTATTGTGCCCGCCCCCTTCTATTTCTACAAATTTATGATATTTAGATTGAATCCGGCTTTCCAATTTCCGCGCCGATTCTATCGGAACAACTTCATCATTAGTTCCGTGGAAAATCAATATAGGTTCCGGTATTTTATCAATCTTGCTTTGTGAATCGAATTTGTATTGCAACAACAAGTCATGTGGAAGATAATTGAAGAACATTTTTATCATTCCTGTGAGGCTGTGAAACGGAGACTCCAATATCAATTTTTCATAGCTGTTCTGCAATGCTAATTCAATGGCAATAGCTGAACCCAGTGATCTTCCCATAATAATAATTCTTTCGTCTTCACATCTACCGGTAAAATAATCATAAATAACCTGTGCGTCCGAATAAAGATTTTTTTCTGAAAGCCTGCCGGTACTTTTTCCATAGCCGCGGTAATCTGAAACGAAAACGGAGTACTCAATCGAGTTGAATTTATTCCCCAGGTAGCCCCATCCATCCAAAGCGCCGCTATTTCCATGGAAGTAAAGGATTAGTCCTTTGGAATTTTCAACAGGAAAATATAAACCGTGAATGGTGGCGCTGCCATTTTCCAGAAAAATTTCCTCAGCCTTGTCTCCATACGAAAACTCGAAGTCCTGCTGTAATTTTTTGGGATGAAAAATCAGCAGTTCCTGAATGAAATAGTAAATCAGGCAAATAGCCACATAAATAATTACAAAAACACCCGCCATCCTCAGATAATACATGGAGTTAAAAATTCAAAGAGTCTTAAAATTAAAAAGTTCTGCCGTAATTAACGGATTTCAGCAAGAAATTGGAGCGATCCCACAAGGCTTTTCCATTTGTTGTATCCATAGTTTTCGCATCAGGTAACTTCTCGGTATACATATGCAGGTAAATATCGTTTCTCCCTTCAATTTCTTTTGAACACGCCAAATAAGAAACTGGTTTCGCAGCCTTCTCAGGTTTCTGAAAAAATAAAGCAAAAATAAATTTGATTAGGGGTTTCGTGTAACCTGGGGCTTCCCTGGCAATATTACTGTTTATAGCCCCGGGGCAAATTACATGCACTGAAACATTCAACTTTTTGTCGTTTGTCCTTCTGGAAAATTCTCTCGCCAGTGTTGTCAGCGCCAGTTTATAGTATCCATAAAGTGCCACAACTTTTGACATGGCAAAATCTTCATAGTTACCAAAGGACTCAAATTCCAGATTTTTTGGAGATCGATGCGATTCTGATGAAATAATTATGATTCGGGGCGTATTATCCGAACTCAATAAATTTTCCTTCCGGATTCTGTTCAATAAAACAAACTTGGCCAGGTAATTTACTACAAACATGGTTTCAAATCCCTGGGGTGTCTTCCTTGCTTTGGAGGGAACCGTTGCCGCATTGCATATTAAAATGTCAATCTTTATCATTCCTGATTTCAACTCATTAACCAATGCATCAACAGAAGTGAGATCAGATAAATCAACTTTAAACATTTCCACTTTTTCTGAAGTAGAATACTTCTTCACTTTTTCACCGGCGTCAGGAATTCCGCTTCTGCAAGCCATTAATACTTTTGCTCCACGTTTTGCCAGCTCAACCGCGAGAGCAAAACCAAGCCCGGAATTAGCCCCTGTGATAAGACAGGTTTTCCCATCCACCCGGTCGGTTTCTTTTAAATCCCCTATCCTTTTTTGTTTCTTAAAGGCATTAAGGATGCCTGTAAGTGTTGCAGTAACCGGGCTTTGGTAATCCGCCATCCTATAAGTATTGTGAGTATTTTGTTTTGTATTCTAAGAACTCGACTTCTAAGGCATTCCCCGTCAGTCCAAAATCCTGCAGTTCGTAGTTATGTAAACCAAATTTATCTCTTTTATTTTGCTTCACCGATTGTTGAATTGCTCTCCGGTCTGTTTCTGTTACAGTATTATTATAACGATCCAGGATGATCTTAACCTGGCCAAATGGATCTTTGATTAGGTTTTGGTAAGAAATATCTGCACACTCAACGTCTTTGTTCATTGCTCTAAATTTCATACTCTTCTCCAGCATTAATTTTATTTTTCTTAGCCAATGGTGTCCAATTTCCATTTCATCAACATTACTTGAAAAAATTCTCCTTGAAAAGTAGATCATGCTGCAAAAGGAGGCAATGGTTTGCAACGGATCTCTATGAGTAAAAATGAAATTAGTTCCGGGAAACACATTAGTAAGAGTATCCAGGTATTCCAGGTGATGCGGGGATTTAAGCACCCATCTTTTTTTTACTCCTTTTTGAAATTGAATAATCCTGATCAGTTTTTGCATATAGTCGTAAGCCGGCGTCTGATCCTGCTTTTCCAGCCATTTTGCATAAGTGGGCACACGCAACGTTGCTTCCGGGACTGTGCTCATGAAAGAAATGTCGAGCAGTAAGATTTCTTCTTCCGGAGATAAATGCTCAACCGGATGGATGGCAAAGAAATCCGGAGCGATATAGCGAAGTCCTTTCTCGCTGGTCTGGGCCATTGCAATTCTTTTTTTATTTTGAAAGTCTTTCTCCAGCGGTACCGGATTCAAAGCTTCCCAGCTTTTAATCGTCGCGGTGCCCGGAACTGTGGCCAGTAAGCGATGCAAAAAGGTGGTTCCGGTTCTTTGTAAGCCTGATATCCACCAGATTGGCAATAATTCTATATCATTAATTTGCGGATTTCTTTTCAGGTAATCTTCCGCTCTCAACCTGTTAGAGAGTAGATTTACTAGTCTTGCCTTTGTAACATACCTTCCGAAAGCATGCAATTCTGCTTCTTCATTTATCGATTTAACCAAGACTTCCAAAGGCTCCATAAAAAATTCATTGCCAAAATCCTCCAATCTGGTGTTTCTTTTTGCTTTCTTCAGGAGATCGTCAGTCTTAATTTTTCTTTGCAGGCCGGTCTTTCCAAAAAAATTCCAGATCCGTATGGGTACCGGATAGTTCTTTTCAAATTTTAAACCTACATCTTCTGACACCTGATTAAAGTTTCACCACTTGATCAAATTTTACAACCTTAGTTTCAGGCTCGGGATTTTCTTTTGCTTTCACCCACCGAAAACACATCGTGCCCAGGTTATGACCCACAGTGTTTATCCAGTTTGGCAATCCGGGATCTTTATGTGCTACTATTATCCTTACACTTCCATCGGTATTGTAAACGGCGGATTGTTTATTTATGTGAATTGTATAATACCGGTAATCAAGTGATTCCATCCAGTAATTATTAAGTTGAAAATTCCAATGTTCACATTCCGGTGGCGTAGTTTCTATAACCAGCGCTTCATCATCTGCTAATTCCCAGTAACTGTGGTAGTAGGCAATATTATTATCACCTCCTGCAGCATTACTTTTTGCCTGATCAAACCTGGGCAGTTTATTCTTATTCTTCTTAAATCCATCCGACCACCGTGAAAATAACAGACTGGCTCCTGATACAAAAGCTGCTGCCGCATTTAGCCCATCATCAATTGTTTTTGGTGTTACCATTGATGGCTTCTTGCTCCCTCCGGCCCTTTCAATTTGCAAATCTGCAAGCACCTCAGATTTTCTGTCCAAAAAAGTTTGCCTGACCATCAAAATACTGGAATCCTTTGTCAAAGGCAGCCAGTTTCCTTCTTTCTTTTCACAACTTACGTGGATTTCAAAAGTTCCATCAGGATTTATCTCCAATTCAGATCCTTCAAGATAGCCGCTTGGTTCCATATTTCCTGTTTTACCATAATCTCCGCGCTGGGTTCCAAACCCGAGATAATGTACTGTCCCCCGCATTCCATAAATCCGGTATTCATATTCGCCGTTAATTTTAGTGTTTTGATAATAATTATCAGGGTTATCGGCACCCATCTTTATTGTCTCATGCACCATTCTTCGTAATACCGGGTATTCAGGATCAGAAAATTCAACGAAAGCTTCCAGGGATGCTCTTACCAACCTGGTAAGATACCGGTATCCCTCTGCCTGGCTGAATGGATCCTTCGGTGAGTCCCCGTAAAGAAGGGCAGCACCTGCAGGTTTCAGGTTTTCGCAAAATTCTTCCCATGCTTTCCCGGAAACAATTCTTTCCTCATGCTCATCCTCAATTGTCATTCCTTTCAGTTTTAACCTGAATAATTTGAGTTTTCGGTACAAATTCAGGGCTCCAAAGGCTAATTTTTTCATAACAGCAAAATAATAAATACTAAATCTTCAGATTCATTATTAAAGGAGAATAATTTAGTTATGAAGATTTAGATATGTTTACTTTTGCGGTCCCGAGTTGAAAAACAATGACGCGAGAAGATCTGATACGATCGTATTCTGAAGACGGAATTATAAAAACCTTAGCGGAGAATTTTCATACTGAAAAAATAATTCAGCTTAAAGGCCTCTCGGGAAGTATATCTGCTGTAATCCTGGCTTCCTTATTTAGCACTGATAAATCAACTTCTTTAGTCGTATTGGCCGATAAGGAAGATGCCGCCTATTTCTTCAATGATGTTAGAGAGATTATTGGTAACGAAAAGGTTTTATTTTTTCCGGCCAGTTATAAAAGACCTTACCAATATGAAGAAATTGAAAATGCCAATGTCTTGCTCCGGTCAGAAGTGCTGACTTGGTTAAATAATGATAAATCTGAACCAACTGTCATAATTACCTATTCTGAGGCTCTCGGTGAAAAGGTTGTAAATAAAAGGTCCCTTAGTAAAAATACTTATCCCATTTCAGTTGGAGACCGGATCGATCAGGAGTTTTTGATAAGCGTTCTCATAAATTATGATTTTGAAAAAGCAGATTTTGTTTATGAAGCAGGTCAGTTTGCAGTTCGGGGTGGGATTGTTGATATTTTTTCTTTTTCAAACGAAATACCTTACCGCGTAGAGTTCTTTGGTGACTCGGTTGAAAGCATTCGAACTTTCAATCCTGAAAGTCAGCTTTCCATTGATAAATTGAATTCCCTCAGCCTGATTCCCAATGTGCAGACCAAACTCCTGCATGAAGAGCGTCAACCATTCCTTCATTTTCTTCCAGCCAATTCCAGTATCTGGTTTGATGATTTGAAAATGACATTAGACATCATCGAATCCAATTTCGCTAAGTGCTCGGTCGAGTTCAATTCTATCCTCGAATCGGCCGGAAATACTCAGGTAGTTCTGAGTCCGGAAACACTTTTCGAAAATAAAGAAAGCTTTCTGAAATGCCTTTCTGAATTAAGAGTAGTGGAGTTTGGCTCAAGATTTCATTTCAGAAGAAGTTTCTTGCTGCAATTCAATACACATCCTCAGCCTTCCTTTAACAAGAATTTTGAATTAATGGCCCGGGAGTTAGAGGCAAATCAGCGCGCAGGTATTCGCAATATTATCGCCGCAGAATCACCAAAACAACTGGAGCGTCTGATGACCATCTTCGAAGAGATAAATCCAGATTTGAAAGCAGAAGAGTTAAACATCAGCATACATAAAGGCTTTATAGATAAAGATTTAGGTCAGGCGATTTACACGGACCATGAAGTTTTCGAACGATTCCATCGTTACCGGCTTCGCGATCAGTTTACCAAATCCAGGGCCCTTACTTTGAAAGAGCTCCAAAATCTTCATCCCGGCGACTATGTTACACATATAGATTATGGAATTGGCAGATTTGTGGGAATGGAAACAGTGGAGATGAATGGCAGGAAACAGGAATCAATTCGGCTTATTTATCGTGATGATGATTTGCTCTTCCTCAGTGTTCATTCATTACATAAAATTTCAAAATATTCCGGAAAAGAAGGTGTGCCTCCAGTAATGAGTAAGCTGGGATCGGCCGAATGGGATAACAAAAAGAAAAGAATTAAGAAGAAGGTTATTGATATCGCTTCGGACTTGATTAAGCTATATGCAAAAAGAAAACAGTCTGAAGGTTTTGCTTTTTCAGCAGACAGTTTCCTCCAGGCCGAGCTTGAATCATCCTTTATTTACGAGGACACTCCCGACCAGGCTAAAGCAACTGAGGATGTAAAAGTTGATATGCAGGAAGCTCATCCAATGGATAGACTAGTTTGCGGCGATGTGGGCTTCGGTAAAACAGAAGTGGCAATTCGCGCTGCTTTTAAAGCAGTTTGTGATGGTAAGCAGGCTGCTGTACTGGTTCCAACTACTATTCTTGCCATGCAGCACTATCGTACCTTTACTGAAAGGCTGGCAAATTTTCCTGTCGGAATTGAATACGTTAACAGATTCAAGCCCGCCAGGAAAGTCAAAGAGATTCTTCAGGATGTTGATTCTGGTAAAATCAATATTCTTATCGGCACTCACCGGATTGTAAATAAGGATGTCAGGTTCAAAGACCTGGGTTTACTTGTTATTGATGAGGAACAAAAGTTTGGTGTGAAGGTTAAGGAGCGACTCAAGGAAATAAAAGTAAATGTTGACGTGCTTACTCTTACTGCGACACCTATCCCCCGAACTTTGCATTTTAGTCTGATGGGTGCACGGGATTTAAGTATTATCAGTACACCCCCGGCCAACCGGCAGCCGGTTACTACCGAACTTCACGAATTTAATGAAACAGTTATCAGGGATGCAATTAGTTTTGAATTGCAACGCGGAGGTCAGGTTTTCTTTGTTCACAATAGAATAAGTGATATTGATGAAGTTGCAAATATTGTGTTGCGTCTTGTACCGGATGCTCGAATTGGAGTGGCTCATGGCCAAATGGTTGGAGATAAGTTGGAGAAAACCATGCTCAGGTTCATTGAAGGCTATTATGATATCCTCGTTTCAACAAATATTATAGAATCTGGCCTGGATATTCCCAATGCAAATACCATTATCATCAGTCATGCTCATATGTTCGGGATGAGTGACTTACACCAGATGCGGGGCAGGGTGGGCCGTTCCAATCGAAAAGCATTTTGCTACCTCTTAACTCCTCCTTCCTTCATGCTTTCTTCCGATGCACGAAAAAGACTCACTGCATTGGAGGAATTCTCGGAACTTGGTGACGGGTTCAAGGTGGCAATGCGTGATTTGGACATCCGCGGAGCCGGGAATTTGCTGGGTTCTGAACAAAGCGGTTTTATCAATGACCTCGGATTTGAAACGTATCATAAACTGCTTGATGAAACTATCCAGGAATTAAAGGAAACAGAATTCAAGGATTTGTTTATCAAGCCAAATCAAAATCTTCAGTACCTGGTTCAGGACTGCATTATTGAAACAGACCTGGAAGTTCTCATTCCTGATTTTTATGTAGAAAATATTTCTGAGCGGCTCAGTTTGTATTCGAAATTGGATAATATCAAAACAGAGGATGAATTAAAGGCTTTCACGGACTCCATTAGTGATCGTTTTGGAAAATTACCGGACAGCGTGGGTGAATTGATTGAAACCGTAAAACTACGATGGTTGGGTGAAAGTCTTGGATTTGAAAAGATAGTTTTGAAGAATTCCGAACTCAAATGTCACTTTATCTCACCCAATAAAGAAACCTATTTCCAATCTGATACTTTTGGGAAAATAATTGACTTTGTACAATCACACTCTTC
This sequence comes from Cyclobacteriaceae bacterium, assembly GCA_036397995.1. Taxonomy (GTDB): domain Bacteria; phylum Bacteroidota; class Bacteroidia; order Cytophagales; family Cyclobacteriaceae; genus DASWHX01. Next base: position 29,217 of record DASWHX010000189.1, on the reverse strand, counting down.
AAAATGCAAACTTCTCGATAGGAAAAACCGGTTGGTTCTGACAATAACAGATATTCCTTCGGTTCATGCAGCGATTGATTTTCTGATTAAGATTAAGATCTAATTTTTATCTGTGACAATTTTTCGTATTTCCTGAATACTAAAATCGTCCAGGTAAAAATCCAGACCCTTTACAGATTCAAATGAATTTATTCCATGTATTTCGCCTTTTCTATTATTGAACCAAAGTTCAACGTAGAAGCTCTTTAACCAAAATAGGAATACCTGGTGATTTCCAAGTTTTTTAGTTGCCAATAATTTCCCGTGAAAGGTTATTTCCGAACATTTTTCCTTGAAACTCATTCGGCAAAACTTTGCTCTGTCCAACATAACAAACCTTTTAACTTGCTACCTATTTATCCGGAAAAATGCGGCAAAGTAATCCCCATTTTCGGGGTAATTTCTGGCTCTTTAGTCGGATTTATTACCTCAATTAAAATCAATTGGCATGCGGGAAACGGGCTAAATTCCTGTGAGTTCCTTAAATCGCTGGGTCTGGCGCCTGGAAACGTCTATTTCCTTACTTCCTTTCAGGTAAATTCTGATGCTGCCGCTGAACCAGGGTTCTATTTTTTCAATCCATGAAAGATTAATTATCTGTCGCCTGTTGGCCCTGAAAAAGAATTTGGGGTCTAAACGGCTTTCCAGGTAATTCAATGTACGCGGTATCATAGGTCGCTGATCCTTGAAAAAGATTTTAGTATAATTACCATCTACCTCGAAGAACGGTACTTCACTCAACAATACAAACCAACATCTTTCTCCGTCTTTCACAAATACCTGATCTGTAGGCTTAAGATAGTCAGAATCACCTTTTGCCGCCTGGTCATTTTGCCTTTCAACTACTCTATTAATAGCGGCTGACAGCCGGTCCTTTTCTATAGGTTTTTGAAGGTAATCCAATGCGTTTACCTCGAAAGCCTTTATTGCATACTGATCGTAGGCTGTTGTAAATATAACTTGCGGAATTACTTCCAATTCCTCAAGCAGTTCAAACCCATCCTTTCCTGGCATCTGGATATCCAGGAAAATTACATCTGGTTTTTGCGATTCAATTTTTTCTTTCGCTTCAATAGCGTTGGAAGCTTCCCCTATTATCTGGAGAAAATCAAAATCAGTTAGTAGTCTTTTGAGCTCGTTTCTTGCCAGCCTTGAATCATCAATTATAATCGCTTTCATTTCAAATGGTTATTGGAACTGAAAATTTTGCTATCACGCGGTTATCGTCAAGATTTTCTACGGTTAAAGTGGAGAGTTTTCCAAACAGCATGCGAAGTCTTTCAGAGGCATTTTGTAAACCAATTCCTGTACCTGCAATTTCTGTTTTATACCTTCCGGAATTAATCACTTCAACCACCAGGTCATCTTCAAATAAGTGAGTCCGTATATTAACCTCTCCGCCTTCCGGTAATGCAGCGATGCCATGTTTGATCGCATTCTCCACTAATATTTGAATAATCATGGGAGGAATCTTGAAATCAAGCGCTTCTTCAGTAATCTCCAATTTGTATCGCAATCTGTCCTCATACTGAATTGATTCCAGCTTTAGGTAATTTTTTACAACTTCAATCTCATCCTCCAGTTTAACTTTTTCCTTGCGGCTGAACTGAATTGAATACCTTAATAAACCTGATAAGTTTGTTATCATTGACCGGGCTTTTTCAGGATCTTCCAGAACCAGGGAACGGATATTATTCAAGCTATTAAAAATGAAGTGTGGGTTAATCTGAGATTTTAAAGCCTGAAGTTCTGCTTCCCGCACCATCGCGTTTAATTTCCACTTTTCAACTTCACTCTCCCTGAAATGGTAAAAGAAATTGATTCCAAAGTAAAGAAGGCACCAGATGAACATTAAAAGGGAAAATTGAAAATGAACGGTGAGAATTGTATTTACCAAGCCTATGTTCTCATTTCTAAACTTATCAAGTCCCTCCAGCTCATTAAGTCCCAGCAAGGAGTAATTAATTGGATATGTTATCAAGGCCCAGATTGCTCCCATTATCAGGCTCGCGACAACAGTATATAAAGCCAGGCGCCTGATTGGCAGCTTGATCCATTCTTTCTTCTTGATGAACAGTCTGAGGAAATGGGTCAGAGAAAAGCCAATAATTGTACTGTTAAAGTATGCCAGGAGAATCTTCCAATGAAACAGATACATTGTTACGGCGATCCATGAATAAACTACAAGGAATATACACCACCCGGAAATATTTAATATCCAGTAAAGTCTTGCTTTCTTCCGCTGTCTTATACTCTCTTCCATTTATTCAAAATTAGTGTGTATTGTGATGTATTAATATCCGGAATTGAATTCTTGGATATATGAGCAGATAAAAGGTCATTTTGGGTTTTGCCTGACAAAAAATGGTGGTGCATTGTATAATATTTACCCAGACTATCAGTTATTACCATTACAATATTGCAATTACTTAAAGTCCAAAACAGCGAAATTTTATAAGTAATTGGTAATCGAATCTAATTAAAATACTATTTTGGCGCTCTAATTATTTTGAGGCTAACTATTTATATTACTATATTAGTACGTTATAAAAGCTATGAATCTTAACAAATTGGCTATGAATTCTTTAAAAAGAGCGTTCAGAAACATAGGCATTATCCTAATGTCTGTTGTGTTGTTGGGCTCCTGCCAGTTCATCCAAAATATTTTTGGTGGTGGATCACGACCTACTAGCACTAAACCGGGGAAACTCAGTACAACAACCGGATTGGCTTATAATGATGAACAGGGTGGATTTCAGGTTAGTCCTTTCGAGGGCCAGCCGGATGGACCCAACCTTGTTTTCATTGAAGGGGGTAGAACCGTTCTTGGATCTTCCGAACAGGATATCATGAATTCACGGGATAATATAGAAAGAACTGTTACTGTCGCTTCTTTCTATATGGATGAAACTGAAATAGCTAATATCCACTGGCTTGAGTATCTGTATTATATTCAACAAGACTCTACCAGGGAATATTATTTAGCTGCATTACCCGATACAACGGTCTGGTCCAGAGAATTGGCATATAACGATCCTTATGTTGATCATTACTTCAGGTATCCGGGCTTCAGATATTTCCCGGTAGTGGGAGTCAGTTGGATTCAGGCAATTGACTACACGGAATGGAGAACCGCTGCAGTAAATCAAAGTCTTGCGGAACAGGCCGGAATCGACTACACCGCATATCCACAAGGCAGAATTCCACTGGAAACCGGTGTTGTTTTACCCAATTACCGTCTCCCCACTGAAGCCGAATGGGAATATGCAGCGATGGCACTCATTGGAACACAATGGCTCGATGAAAATCAAACTCATAAAAGACTTTATCCATGGGATGGCCATGCATTAAGGAACCCTTATGGAAGAGATATGGGTTACTTCCTGGGAAACTTTAAAAGAGGAAGAGGTGATTATGCAGGTATCGCCGGTAAGCTTAACGATGGCGCAATGATTACATCGTACATTTATGAATATCCTCCCAATGATTACGGGTTATACAATATGGCCGGAAACGTGAATGAGTGGGTTTGGGATGTTTACAGACCACTTTCATTTGAAGATGTGGACGATTTAAACCCGGCACGTAGAAATGGCTGGTTGGATGAGGAAAATCAATATGATACCGGGTATGATGACAATGACTGGCAATCACTTATTAGTAATAAATCCAGGGTATATAAAGGGGGATCCTGGAAAGACGTTGCTTACTGGCTGTCTCCCGGAACCAGAAGATATCTGGAAGAAGATTCAGCTACTTCAACCATTGGTTTCAGATGCGCAATGATTAGGGCCGGATCTAATTACTAAAGAAAAGAAATTCAACTTGAATTTATAGCCCCTTTCTGGGGCTTTTTTTATGCATTGGCGATGGTTGCAATATAAATTTTGTTGACTCCTTTTTTTATCAGAACTGACCCAGCTGCCTCCAATGTTGCCCCGGAGGTAATCACATCATCTACCAATAAAACATTTTTCCCCTCAACAAATTTCCCTCTGGTTAACTCAAAAATTTCAGAAACATTGACCCACCGCTCCATTCTTGATTTGCGTGTTTGGGTTTGAGTGTGTTGTTTCCTGACCATGACCTCATCAATAGGAACTTGTATTGCTCCTGACAATCCACGGGCGAATGCCTCACTCTGATTATAGCCCCTTAACTGGAGTTTACTTTTATGAAGGGGTATGGGCACGATAATATTTAAGTCAGAAATCCAGGGCTCGTGTTTTATCTCCGCTCCAAGCAAATTCCCTAACCAAACTCCCATATCATAATACCCGCCATATTTTATTCGATGGAGCAAATTTTGGATTACTCCTTTTCTGCTGAATTGGAACATGGTGAATGCATGTTCCACAGGTATTTTGCCGTAAAATTTGCTCACAATTCCATTTGGTTTTTCCTTATAGGTTGAAGATATCTTAAGTTCCGAACGACAAAATGTACAGACACTTTCCTCACCCGAAACTAAATGACCCATGCAACCCGCGCACCACTGTGGAAATAAAAGATTTACAAAATCTCTAATCATGACCCCAATTATATTTTATAATTTCAAGTTTAATAATAAATAACACAATGAGTATTGTTTCTGACTTTAATGACTACCGCCACCGGATGAATGATGCCATTCTTGATTCTGATAACAAGATACTGAAAAGAATTTTTAACCTTGATACAAATGCTTTCCAGGAAGGTGACCTTGATGTGAAAACAAAGGAAATGATAGGCCTTGCCTGTTCTATGACGCTTCGCTGTGACGATTGCGTCAGGTACCATTTGGGTAAATGTTTTGAATTATCAGTTTCTGATAAAGCAGTGTTTGAAGTTTTCGCGATTGCCAATCTGATTGGTGGAACAATTGTAATTCCTCATTTGAGAAGGGCCGTGGAGTATTGGGAAGAATTGAAAAAATCAAATGCTTAAAAAGGACCACGAAAATGAAAAGAGATGGCAACGGTTACTCAAATTACTTGAGGATAGAATTGGCAAAAAACCGGCCGATCTGAATAGCGTCCTATTCCTTATTGGCTTGCAGGAATTGGGTAAGGGGCCTAAGTCTTTCTCTAAAGAACAGAAACAGGATATAATGCATATCGCCATCTGTAAAGTGCTCAGCTTATCTGGTTTTTACCAATTAGAGGGACATGATGAAGAAGGATGGCCTCATTGGAAACTTGTTAAGAAGTTGCCGGCCTTCGATCTTTTGGAGCAGGAAAAGCTTTTGAAAATGCATGTCATTGAATATTTCGAATCAGAAGTTTGGCCAAATGAAAGAATGATGGAATGAAATTGGGAAACATCATTCAAAATCATTCGTTTTAGTAATGAGGCACAATGTTTGACCCCTTTAAAGTCAGTTAAGCCTATTCTTGCTATATTTAGAGTAGAATGAATAGAAATTCAGGTGCGGTATGAGTGAATCAGTAAATGGGTTAGCAAAAAAAATAAAAGAATACAAGAAAAAGTTTTATCTAAATCTTATTCTTAAAGGAAGCATTATAACTGCTTCAATAATTCTCACTTTCTTTCTTGCAGCAAATTTGGTTGAGTATGTCGGTAGGTTTTCCTCAATAATAAGAGGATTAATTTTCTTTGCCTTCGTTATCAGTTCAATCGGTTTGCTTGTTTACTTTATCCTGATTCCTTTGTTTAAATCCAATGACCCTGAAAATGGACTTCGCGATGAAGACGCGGCAAGAATGATAGGTGGTTTTTTTCCTGAAATTCGGGATAAACTGCTGAACATTATTCAGCTTCAAAAAATGAATAATGGGAAGAATCAATTGGTTTCAGCCAGCATTAATCAAAAATCCGGCAATCTCAGAAATTTCACCTTTGCAACGGCAATAAACCTTGGTCACAACCGAAAGTATCTTCGATACCTCGTTCCTCCCGCAATAATTGCCCTAATTCTGGCCGTTGTTCTGCCCAATTTGTTTTCAACCAGCACCCAGAGAATTGTTCAATTCAGCAGAGAGTTTATTCCAGCCGCTCCATTTCAGTTTGTTATTGATTCCCAAAAATTACTCGCGTTTAAAAATGAAGATTTCACAATTGAATTAACTTTAACAGGAGAAGCCTTCCCGGAAAATGTTTATCTGGTCAATAATGGAAGGAAGATGAAAATGAACCGCCTCAATGCTTCGTCTTTCGAATTTACCTTTCAAAAAATTCAGGCTGAAAAGTCATTTTATTTCGAAAGTGCCGGCTTCACAAGCTTTGAATTTGAACTTAAAATTGCTAGCAGACCAAACCTGAAAAGCTTTGACGTCCACATTAATTACCCGTCATATCTTGGGAAGGACCCCGAAAGGTTTTCAAATGTTGGTAACCTGCAAATACCTGAGGGTTCCATCGTAACATGGCAATTCCAAACACTGGAAGCAATGGAATTACAAGTCGATTTCAAGGATTCTAAAAACGACATTCTATTTCAAAATCTTGATAATCAGTTTGTTGAGGCGAAAAAGCAGTTTTTTAAATCTGAAGAATATGAAATTAAACTTAGAAATAAATTCTCAGAAAATCTTCAAAAAATAAACTACTCAGTGTCTGTAATTCCGGACCAATATCCGGAAATAAATCTGAACATCTTTCAGGATACGGTTCTGTATTCATTCCTCATCCTTGGCGGTTATCTGGAAGATGACTATGGATTAAGCCGGTTGGGTCTGTTTTATGAAATTGAAAGAAACAATAACAAATCTGATTGGCAAAGCATTCCAATACCGCTGGTTAGCCATCAAAATAACCAGAGTTTTTATTATGAATGGACGCTTGGTGATATGAATATAAAGGAAGGAGAGAAGATCAATTATTATTTGCAGGTGTGGGATAATGATGGGGTAAACGGAGCAAAATCCACCAAAACTGGAACCTACACCTTCATGATCCCAACCAGGGATGAGATCAAAAAGGAGATTGAAGCTGCCACCAGCAAATCGGAAGACAAAATTGAAGAAACATTAAAGCAGACAGAAGACCTCCGGAAGAAGCTTGAGGAAGCTGAAAACAGACTTCGCGGGAAAAAGGATATGGATTGGCAGGATGAAAATCTTCTCAATGAAATTCTGCAAAAGAAACATGAACTCGAAGAAGCATTGAAAAAACTGAGTGAGGAAAATAAAGCCAATGATTTGAAGCGGCAGCGATTTGATGAAGAAAATGCCCGAATACGGGAAAAAGTGGAGCAACTTCAAAAGCTTATGGATGATTTGCTGGATGAAGAAACACGAAAACTTTATGAAGAACTTCAAAAACTTCTTGAGGAAAAAGAGGCATCCGAAGAAATGCAAAAGCTTATAAATAGGATAAACCAGAAGGAAAATAACCTTGAAAAAGAACTGGAGCGAACTCTTGAGCTATTCAAAAAAATGAAATTTGAATATAAGCTGAACGAAACTATCCATGAACTTGAGGAATTAGCGGAAGAACAAGAAGAACTTGCCCGGAAAACTGGAGAGGACAAAGTAGGGGAAGAAGAGATGGAACAAAAAAGCGAGGAGGGAAAGCAAGAGGAAGGTTCACAACAGGAAGAGAATTCAGTAAATCAGGAGGCCGAAGAAAAGGATAGTCAAAATTCAGGAGAAAACGAAGGGGAAAATGAAAACCTAACCGGGCAACAAGAAGAATTGAACACTGATTTTGAACAAATAAAGGAAAATATTGAAGAAATACAAGATTTGAACCAGAATTTGAAGAATCCGCAGTCTATGCAAGACTTCAACGATGAACAACAGCAAATTCAGGAGAACCAACAAAAGAGCCTTGAGAACCTGAAGCAGAATCAAAACAAAAAAGCTCAGGACTCACAGAAAAAAGCCGCACAACAAATGAAACAACTCTCCCAAAAGCTTCAGGAAATGCAGGGCGGTATGGAAATGGAAACCATGACGGAAAACATGGAGAATTTGAGAGACATTCTTCACAATTTGCTTCAGCTATCTTTTGACCAGGAAAAGCTCATGAATGATTTCCGGGAAATCAATCAAAGCGATCCCCGGTTTGTGGAATTCTCTCAGCAACAACTAAAGATTAAAGATGAGTCTAAAATTGTAAAAGACAGTTTACTTTCCCTTGCCAGCAGGGTTTTTCAGATTCAAAGTTTCGTTACCCGGGAGGTAAGCGAAATGAACAGATATATAGATGAGGCAATGGAAGCCCTGAGAGACCGGGGAAGGAACGTAATTCCGGTTACCACAGGTAAACAGCAATTTGCCATGACTTCCATGAACAATCTTGCCTTGATGTTGGATGACGTTCTGCAACAAATGCAACAAGCTATGTCGGAAGCCATGGGTAATCCCCAGAAAGGCAAAGGAAACCAGAGAATGCCGGGTATGACGGAATTGCAGCAGCAATTGAACCAGCAAATTCAGCAATTAAAAGAAAGTGGCAAATCTGGAAGGGAACTCAGCGAGGAGCTTGCAAAATTGGCCGCGGAGCAGGAAAGGATTCGACGTGCATTGCAGGAGGCAGAAGAAAAGCTAAACCAGGGGCAGGGGCAAGGTGAGCTTCAGGAATTGATGAATCAGATGGAGGAAACAGAACTAGATCTTGTTAACAAACATTTGACTGAAGAAACTATTGAAAGGCAAAATGAAATTCTGACACGGCTGCTGGATGCCGAAAACTCAATACGTGAACGCGACCTTGATGATGAACGTGAAGCTGAAACAGCAAAATCTTACGAAAACCTTGTACCAAAGGCTTTTGAAGATTATTTTAAGCTCAAAGAAAAGGAAGTTGAGTTATTAAAAACGGTACCCCTCAAACTCTTCCCTTATTATAAGAAAGAAGTAAATGAATACTTCAAACGAATTGGAGAGAACTAATATATTCCCTGGCATTATATGAATTCAATCAAAATTGAAATCCCTTCATTGTCTGAGAATATCCGCATAATTGAAAGTTTCATTGATAATGCCAAAGACCGGTTTAATCTTAACGATGATATCTATGGAAACATAATGGTAGCTGTAACCGAGGGCGTAAACAATGCCATTCAGCACGGGAATAAGAATGATAAGAAAAAGAATGTTAGCATAACGCTTCAACTTGATGAAAGTCAGATTGTATTTCGAATTATGGATCAAGGTTCCGGATTTGATTTTCGAAATTTGCCCGACCCTACCTCACCTGAAAACCTCTCCAAACCAGGCGGTAGGGGGATTTTCCTTATGAGACACCTCTGCGATGGGGTTAATTTTATTGATGATGGTCGCACTGTAGAACTGGTGTTTTATATTAATTAGAAATGAATGGTTCTGTCTCATTTCATACTCAGGATATAGAATTTGAGGTGCCTAATCCGCAAAAGACGCGTAAATGGATTCTTGGTATCATTAGGAATGAAAAAAGGGAGTTGGCCGGGATTCATTACCTCTTTTGCTCTGACGATTTTTTGCTTAGTCTTAACCAAAAATTTCTAATGCATAATGCCTATACTGATATCCTGACTTTTGACTACTCGAAGAAGGGAGTATTGAGCGCTGATATCTACATTAGCATTGATAGGATTAAGGAAAATTCAACAAAATTCAAGAAAACCTTTGAGCAAGAGCTGCGAAGAGTAATGATTCATGGTGTATTACACCTGTTGGGGTATTCTGATAAGACTACCGGCGAAAAATCGGCAATGCGCAAAAGAGAGGAAGCTTGTTTATCTTTGTATTAAAAAAAAGGTTTCACGTGGAACACAAACCGTGTTCAAAACTAAAGTTTTAATGTTTCACGTGGAACGGGGGATAGTATGTTTAGAGAATATGATGTAATTGTAGTAGGTGCCGGTCATGCAGGGTGTGAAGCCGCTGCTGCCGCTGCAACAATGGGCAGCAAGGTCCTCCTGGCCACTATGAATATGACCACAATTGCCCAAATGTCTTGTAATCCTGCAATGGGGGGAATAGCAAAAGGTCAAATTGTGCGTGAAATCGATGCTTTAGGCGGACTTTCAGGGATCATCTCTGATAAGTCTATGATTCAATTCCGGATGCTGAACAAGTCCAAAGGTCCTGCGATGTGGAGTCCAAGAACGCAAAATGACCGCCTGCGATTTTCGGAAGAATGGCGCCTCGCTCTGGAAAAAATTGAAAATCTGGATTTTTGGCAGGAAATGGTGAAGGAAATTGTAATAGAGAAGGGAAATGCGATAGGCATAAGAACAGCGATGGGAATTGAGATCAGAGCTAAATCCGTAATTCTAACAAACGGAACTTTCCTAAATGGTATTATCCATATAGGTGAAAAACAGTTTGGCGGTGGCCGAACAGGAGAAAAAGCGGCCACCGGATTAACCGAACAGCTTGTATCATTTGGGTTTCAGTCAGGAAGGATGAAGACCGGAACACCTCCAAGGATTGATGGTAGATCCCTCAATTATTCCAAAATGGAAGAACAAAAGGGAGACGAAACTCCTGGTAAGTTTTCCTATATGGATACACAGCCTTTATCTGTTCAAAAAAGTTGTCATATTACCTATACCAATCCCGTAGTACATGAAATTCTTCAATCCGGATTTGATAAATCTCCCATGTTTTCCGGCAGAATAGAAGGAATAGGACCACGATATTGCCCATCAATTGAGGATAAAATAAACCGGTTTGCAGAACGGGACAGACATCAAATTTTTGTTGAACCTGAGGGATGGAATACTGTCGAAGTCTATGTGAATGGATTTTCAACCTCCCTTCCGGAGGATGTCCAATATGCCGCTTTGCAGCAAATTCCAGGGTTTGAAAAGGCAAAAATGTTCCGACCAGGTTATGCCATCGAATATGATTATTTCCCGCCCACCCAGCTAAACTTAAGTCTAGAAACTAAAGGGATTCAAAATCTCTACTTCGCTGGCCAAATTAATGGTACAACAGGTTATGAGGAAGCCGCTTCACAAGGATTGATTGCCGGTATAAATGCTAATAACAAAGTACATAATAAAGAACCTTTCCTTCTTAGAAGATCTGATGCCTATATCGGAGTTCTTATTGATGACCTGATTAACAAAGGGACGGATGAGCCCTACAGAATGTTTACTTCACGAGCTGAATTCAGGCTGCTTCTCAGGCAGGACAATGCCGATCTCAGGCTTACAGAATCCGGTCACAGGCTGGGTTTGGCCTCAGATTTGAGACTGGAAAGGGTATTGGACAAGAAGAATGAAACCACAGAACTTCTAGCTACACTCTCAAAACTGAAAGTTACCCCAACGGAAATTAACGGAACCCTGACTTCATTAATTACGGCCACAATTAAAGAAAAGGTAAGTGTTGAGAATCTACTAAGAAGGCCTGAGATCTCACTGCAGGGGCTACTTAAGAACGACCATAAACTGGAGTCGAGGTTAAGCAAATTCAGTTCTGAAGGTAAAGAACAGGCTGAAATTCTAATTAAATACGATTCATATCTAAAGAAAGAACAGGAAATGGTGGATAAAATGGGTAGCCTGGAACATTACATAATTAATGATGGATTCAATTATGATAGGATAAAAGGACTATCCGCTGAAGGCAGGGAAAAACTTAAGTTCATTAATCCAAAATCTCTTGGTCAGGCTTCCCGTATTAGCGGAGTCTCACCTGCGGACATTTCAATTATAATGGTTTACCTCGGCAAGTAAAATGTTTGAAAAGATTCTGGAATGCCCTGTCTGTAATGGCTCAAAGTTCAAAAATCAAATAATCTGTCAAGACTTCCTGGTGTCTGGAGAAAGTTTCGTGCTAACTGATTGCGAGTCTTGCGGACTCCGCTTAACAAACCCCAGACCAAACCAGGAGTCTATAGGCCGCTATTATGAATCGGATCATTACGATCCACACTCTGGTAAAACCTCCAACATTTTCAACCTGATTTATAAGACCGTAAGATCTATTAACCTGACCTGGAAGAAGAATCTGATTAACCAGTATTCTCCACACGGAAGGTTATTGGATTTTGGTACAGGAACGGGAGAGTTTTTGCTAAAAATGAAAAGTAATGCCTGGGAAGTTGAAGGTACTGAACTTCATGGCAGGCCTCGCGAATTCGGTAATCAGAAATATAATCTTGATATTAAAGAAAATCTTTCACAACTTACTCATAATCAGGTGTTTACTGCGATCACTCTATGGCATGTCCTTGAACATATTTATGACATTAATTCCCTATTACAGCAATTGGCCTCGTTACTTTCAAAGGATGGTAAATTGATTATCGCCACTCCCAATATCCTCTCCTACGACGCGGTAAAATATGGTCAGGATTGGGCCGGTTACGACGTACCTCGCCACCTTAATCATTTCAAACCCAAAACGATGAAGAAACTACTTAAACGCAATGGTCTCACTCTCCAAAATATAATCCCTCTGAAAATGGATGCTTATTATGTTTCAATTCTAAGTGAGAAAAATTTGAAACATTCCTTACCCTTTCTCAAAGGCATGATAGCAGGATTCCGTTCCAATTCATGGGCGGCTAAAAACTCTGATAATTATTCGAGCCTGGTTTATATTGTCAGAAAATGAAAATTAAAGTTCATCTAACTATAGTCATTGCCGTAATTGCCTGGGGCTGTGCCAACCAAACTCAACCAACCGGTGGTCCAAAGGACGAGAATCCACCCATTCTGCTATCATCCTCACCTGAAAATGGAGCTTTAAATTTCAAAGGCCAGGTAATCGAACTCCAGTTCAATGAAATGATTAAGGAGGCAAATCTCCAAAGCCAATTAATTATCACCCCTTCTGTTAATGGGAAATTTAATTCCAAAATAAACCGGAATAAACTGCAAATCACTTTTGAAAAAGCTTTTAATGACAGCACAACTTATACCTTGAATTTTCGTGAATCAATTAAAGATGTAACTGAAAGTAACTCTGTTGAAAATTTAGTGCTTGTTTTTAGCACCGGTTCCTACCTGGACTCTCTCGGTATCTCCGGAAATGTCATTACATTATTAACAAACGAACCGGCAGCCAACTACACAGTTGCTATTTACTCGGCGAATGACACACTCAATATTTTTAATTCCGCTCCACTATATGCCACCCAAACTAATACTGATGGAGATTTTCAATTTCTGAATATCAAGTCCGATTATTACACAATCTATACCTGGAAGGACAAAAATAACGATCTAAAATGCCAATCAGAATCCGAACCTTTCGCTTTTCTCAATGAAATTCTGGAGTTGGATTCAACGCGCTCTGACATTTTCCTGAAGCCTTTTCCTTTTAATATTAAACCATTAACTATAACTTCAGCCAGACAGGCAGGACAATATTATGAGGTAAGGTTTTCAAAAAGAACTACCTCTTATTTTATTCAGCTCTATAACCAACAAGACTCTCTTTATCATCATTATATTGATGAAAACAAAGCAATTAGAATCTATAATACCTCTCCGTCTAATCCAGAGATACAATTTTCCTTAACAGTTCTTGATAGTGCTGAGCAAAAAATTACCGACACCATCCGGTTTTCTTTCCTGCCGAATTCAAGACCAAAGGAACCTTTCAGCGCGAGTATCACTATGGCCAATTTAAAAACAATAAATTCAGAATTTATCGCCACAATTGAATTCACTAAACCTATAAAAAAATTCATCGACACTTTATGGACTATTAATTTGGATTCAGTGTCCATTCCATTGCCAGATTTTGGGCCCAGCCGGGTTTTCCAGCCTAATCCTTTACAATTACAAATTATCACTACACTTCCTGATAGTCTCACCTTAATGAAAAACCTTTCATTCAAAATGAATATTAATTCTCTACAAAGTATTGAATCAGATACGAATACTTTAATGACAAAACCCATTGCTATTTTAAATCCTGATAATTTTGGTACAATTGAACTTCAATTTCCTGGTGATTCTTTTCCATTCAACGTTCATCTGTTGAGTGCAAAAGGGGTGTTGCAAAAAGTCTACCCCGGAAATTCCAGAGTGCTAATGGAGTACCTTGGCGCTGATCAATATAAGATTCGCGTACTCATCGATGCAAATGCGGATGGAGTTTGGAGACCAGGCAATTTTAGAAATCGAATAATGCCAGAACCCGTTATTTTCTTTTATGATCAAGAGTCCAAAACGGATATAATTACTCTTAAAAAAAACTGGGTCCTCGGACCTTTTCTTATTCCTCTTAGTGTGGATAATTAGTTGAATTCAACCTCACAATTTGTTGATAAAATCCAAACTTCCAAAATTTCAGTAAATGTTCAGAATTATTTCAGCAGACCGTTAATAAAAAATTGAATATCCACATTTTGCACAGTCAAAACTGAGTTATCATTTTCAACAATCAACTTTAACCTAACATAAAGGATATGTTAATTCACTTATAATCAGCTCTTTAACAGAACTATCTATGTTAATAAGCGAAGACTTAAAAACAAATCAATTTATCAAGATTAACTTTCCTTACTTTTCAACATAAATCACAACCTAATAATAACAATAGTAAATATACATTTATAGTTATATTATTATTATGGGTATGAATATTGTGGAAAAATCAGATATGAAATTTCAACTTGCTTTCCTTTTATTGTTCTTAGCATTCAACACATTTTCTCAAAATACCAATGAGATAGAATTGGCAAATGAATACTACGCAAAAGCAGAGCTTGAAAAGGCCAGAGAAATGTATGAGCAGCTTGCAAGAAATACCCAGAATATTCCCTACATCCATCAGAATTATTTTAATGTTTTAGTTGAGCTTGGTGATTTTAGTGGCGCGGAGTCTTATTTGGATAAAGTTATAAAAAGGTATCCGGATAATCTTTATTATCAGTTGGATATAGGTACTCTTTATGTTCGTCAGGGAGATAGTGAAAAAGCGAATACTTACTTCAGGAAGCTTATCTCAAAAATTAAAGATGATAATTATAAGGTTCGAATTACGGCACAATATTTTATCAACAAACAACTAATGGATTGGGCAGTGATAACCTATAATGAAGGCAGGCGAGCTATGAACAATGATTTGCTCTTCTCGTTGGAGATGGCGAATATTTATAGAATGCAGAATCAAAAAGACAAAATGGTAGGAGAATATCTAAATTATGTTGTTCAAAACCCCTCCAACTTAAACTATGTAAAAAACACCCTTCAAAATTTATTATCTGAACCGGATGAATTAGAAAGTCTCGAAACGCTGCTCTATGAGCGGGTACAAAGTGAACCCGGAAATGAATTATATGCAGAATTGCTGATCTGGGTAAACCTGCAACAAAAGAATTTTTACGGTGCATTCATTCAGGCAAGAGCTTTGGATAAGCGAGCCAAGTCAGATGGAAGAAGAGTTCTGGATGTTGGCCTGATTGCCATGCGCAATGAGGATTATGAAGAAGCCATCAAAATCTTTGATTATATCATAAAAGAATATCCAGGCAGCTTCAATTTTATCGTTAGCAGGATGTATCGAATTAAATCCAGGGAAGAAATCGTTAAAAAGTTTTATCCCGTCAACATTGATGACATAAAGGCTTTAGTAAATGATTATGATGCCTTTGTAAATGATATCGGGATTAATACCACAACTTTGGAGGCCATGAGAAATCAGGCGCAGCTCTACGCTTTTTATTTGGATGAAAAGGAAGAAGCCATCAGAATATTGAACGAAATAATCAAGTCGTCTGCCGCGAATCAGGAATTGGTAGCGGAATCTAAGCTGACCCTTGGAGATATCTACATACTTACGGGCGAAACCTGGGAATCCACATTGCTATACAGCCAGGTTGAAAAGTCGATGAAAGAATCAAAATCTGGATATGAAGCCAAATTGAGGAATGCAAGACTGTCTTATTATAAAGGGGAGTTTGATTTGGCCAGAGACCATTTGAACATTTTGAAAACAGCAACAACAAGGGAAATAGCCAATGATGCCATGGATTTGAGCTTACTCATTGTTGAAAATACGGGATTGGATGCTGATACAACGAATGCGGCCATGAAAAAATTCGCCGCGATTGAATTACTTCTGTTTCAAAACAAGGCTGAAAGTGCAATTCAACAGATAGATTCGATGCTCGTCCATTTTTCAAACCACACTCTGGCAGATGAATTATATATGCAAAAGGCCAAAATTCTTATGAAAGCTGGCCAATTCGATCAAACAATAACTCTTTTGGAGAAGATTGTTGAGGAATATGGTTATGATGTCCTGGGTGATAATGCCTACTACACCTTGGGGAAAGTTTATGAGGAGCAATTAAAAAATAAGGAAAAGGCGATGGAGATTTACCAGGATTTCCTGGTGCGTTATCCCGGAAGCATTTTTGCCACTGATGCCAGAAAGAGGTTCCGTAAGCTACGGGGTGACTTTTCGGCGTCCGAAAAAATCATCAATTAGAAGCCGCAATAAATTTAAGTTTGCGTAAGCTCATTCTTTTTCATTAAATTCAATCTCTCAACCAAATTCACGTATTAAAATGAAAAGAATTGCAACAGGTTTACTGTGTTGCTGGATTTTTTGTTCAGCCAACGCCCAGAGTAAAGTTTCAATAAAAGTTGATAAAATTCCGCTGACCATAGATGTTGGCCAAAGCTTGCCTTTGAATGCCCGGGTAGTTGATGAAAACAACAGAACAATAGAGGAACGGACTCTGCGGTACTTTTCCAGAAAACGACGAGCGGTTTCGGTGGATTCAACCGGTCTTGTTACCGGGATTCTACCTGGCGAATACAGCTTGATCATAATTTCTCCAGCCAGTGATGGTAATGTAGCAAGGGTGGATATCCCGGTCATTGTTAATTATCCTCCAATTTCCAGGATCGAAATTCTCGATTTTCCTTCCAGCATTTATGAAAACACCAATCAGGTTATCCGCACAAAGGTTACAGATGCGGCAAATCTTGAGAGAATAAACATTGATTTGGAATACAGTTCACGCAATCCTGAAATAGCTTCGGTAGATATGTTTGGAAATGTTTTGGCAAATAAAAAAGGTAAAACTACTATATCAGTTAAGAAAGAAGCCATTGCGACAGAGGTCACGGTTATGGTTGTTGAAAATCCAACAGCAAAAGTAGCACTGAAGACTACCGTTTCCGAGGCCCGGGCAGGAGATGTGATTAAATTGGAAGCAACAACCACAGATAAGAGTGGGAAAAAGCTAACCGATATTCCAGTTTATTTCTCATTTGAAGGCAGAGCTTTTGATGTTTCATCGACCGCTTCCGGCTTAATACAACAAGACGGCCGTTTTGTGGCAGAGGAACCGGGAATGTATACTCTTATTGCTAAGAGCGGAAATTTTGCAGACCAAAAAACAATTCGAATAATTGATCGCGGAGTTCAAAGAAAAGTGGAACGAGTAGGCAAAGGGTCTGTCGCCAATAAACACACCTCTGATTTTTGGATTTGGGAAGGGTTGGATGGGAGAGATTATGGTGTGACCGGAACCTGGGGAGCTGATGGCACCGCCTATTTTTGGGATGTAACGGATCCTTCCGATATCGTTAAGATTGACAGCATACAAGTAGATGCAAGAACAGTTAATGATGTTAAAGTTTCTGAAGATGGTAAAATATGCATTATTTCAAGGGAAGGGGCATCCAACAGGAAAAATGGAATCGTAATCCTGGACGTCTCAAATCCAAGGGATGTTTCTATTATTTCAACCTTTACTGAAAATCTGACAGGTGGAGTCCACAACCTTTTCATTTCAAAGAATCATGTTTATGCACTAAGTGCAGGTCAAAAATACTACTCTATCAACATTGAAGATCCCAAGAATCCAAAAATTGCCGGAAAGTTTGAACTGGATACCCCCGGCCATTCCATTCATGATGTTTGGATAGAAGATGGAATTGCATATTCTTCCAATTGGGGCGATGGTGTTCAATTGGTTGATGTTGGAAATGGAATCGCAGGCGGCACGCCGGACAATCCGGTGCAATTTGCCAGTTATGCTTACCCAAGCGGAGCCAATCATGCAACATTTCCCTACAGGTCTAAATCAACAGGAAAATTTTATGTATTTGCCGGGGACGAAATATTCCCATATGGTCTGAACCTGAAAGGAGCCAATGTTGCCGGCGGTTTTATACATATTATTGATTTTACTGATCTGGAGAATCCGGTTGAAGTTGCAAGATTTGAAGTACCCGGCGCCGGGTCCCATAATTTGTGGATTGAAAATGATATGTTGTACGTCGCTTTTTATAATGGAGGAGTCAGAGTAGTGGATATTTCGGGAGAATTGATGGGCGATCTGTTTAATCAGGGACGTGAAGTCGGTTGGCTAATCCCTGGAGATCCCGATGGATTTGTTCCGAATGCTCCATTTACATGGGGAGCCCAGCCATATAAAGGACACATATATATTTCAGATTGGAATTCCGGATTGTGGGCTGTCAGGCTGGAACCAGAGAAACCTAAGGAAACTCAAATCCAATCCAAGTAACGATTAGAATGAAAAGATTAATCCTGTATCACCTCATAATTTTTTTCAGTTCTCTCGCTCAACTCTCTGCTCAAAACTACTACGTGTATGTAACGGCGGAATCAGAAGATGAGGTTTCACTGATCAAATTTGATGGCAAGAAAGCGGAAGTAATTAAGACTATTCCTATTGGAATCTGGCCCGCGGATATTGAGGGTCCTCATGGACTAACCATGAGCCTTGATAAAAAATACTGGTTTGTTTCTGTGGCACATGGCAACCCTTTCGGTACACTGTATAAGTACTCCACAGAAACGAATGAATTAGTGGGCAAAACCGACCTTGGTTTATTTCCGGCATCCATGGAAGTTTCCAAAGCAACGGGATTACTTTATTGTGTAAACTTTAATCTGCATGGAGATATGGTTCCAAGTACTGTTTCCGTAGTTGACCCGGAAACCATGACCGAATTAAAACAAATAGAAACCGGCGTAATGCCACACGGCTCACGCATTTCTTCTAATGGGCTGCTTCAGTACAGTGTCGCGATGATGTCAGGAGAATTGTTTGAAATAAATACAGTTAACCTGGAAGTCTCCCGAATGCTGGTACTTGATGAGAAGGAAATGACAATGAGCGGGGGTATGGATCATTCAGCAATGGATTATGAAACTGGAGCAGCCAAAAAAATGGTTCATTCCAAAACCAAACCCACCTGGGCAATGCCGCATCCGACATTACAAGTAGTTTATGTTGCAGGAAATGGATCGGATGAACTACTTGAAATAGATACAAAGCTGTGGAAAGTAACTCACCGACTAAAGTCCGGTAAGGCACCATACAATGTGGATGTGACTCCCGATGGCTTGAAAGTGGTAGTGACGTATAAGGGAGAAGGAGCTACGGGAGTTTGGGATGTGGCTACAAGGAAAGAGTTAGCTAAAATTTCAAATACCAGGAAAGTTTCACATGGAATAGCTATAAGTCCCGACAGCAAGTACGCCTTTATTTCAGTGGAGGGAATTGGAGGGGAACCCGGTACCATGGATGTGATTGATCTCACTACATTTAAAAAAGTTTCTTATGCGGAACTAGGTAAGCAGGCCGGAGGTATTATCTTTTGGAAAATGGAACAATTGGATTAACCGTTCCGGTTCATAGGTCAGTTCATCGAAGATTTGAACCGGTTCATCGATAATTTTTGACGGGGACTGAAGGCTACTCGTTATTTGTTAAAAAAAGCGATAGCTATGAAAAAATTTCTGATAGTATTATTAATAATTACCTCCTGCGTTCCTTCTATACATCCACTTTATCATGAAAGAGATCTTATCGAGGACCAAAGATTATTTGGCAACTGGCGAAATGCAGGTGAGGGAGAATTTTGGGATGGCCGTGAGAGTTGGAAATTTGAAAAACTGCCGCCTAAACAAGGGTTCTTGGGAAGTAAAACTCCGGACCCATTATCCGGTTATCTGTTAACCATAACGGAAGATAGCATTGCGGCTGAATTTGTAGCCAGATTACTGGAACTGGATAACCAGTTATTCCTTGATATTTTCCCCAAAAGTGAATATGGAGATATCAAAGGAATAGAGAACAACTGGCTTCAAATGCATCTATTTCCAGTTCATACTTTTGCGAGAATAAGTTTTGAAAACAAGGCCATGATCATCGAGCCATTTGATCCGGATTTCATAATTGATTTATTGGAACAGAAGAAAATCAGAATTAGTCATGAGAAGACAGGCAATAACTTTATTCTTACTGCCAGTACGGATGAACTTCAGAAGTTTGTAATGAAATTTGGCCGGGAAAAGGAAGCCTACATAGATCCGGGATTATTTACCAGGATGTAATGAAGAGTTTAGCATCAGATAGAAATAAGATCCAAAAAATACTTCTTCACACTTTCTTTTGGATCCTGTCCTTTTATATACTCTTGCGAATTTTTGTAAGGGGGAATGAGATAGAATCCATTGATATTATTTATACCTTCCTGTTTCAATGCACTATAGCCCCTTTTGCTTATGCTAATTTGCTATGGCTGAAACCCTTGCTGGATTCAGGGAAATGGTATTTATACGGGTTTATTTTGATGTTAATAGTTTCCGCCGCTGCAGGATTCAACTATTTCTTCTTCACCGTTGGGGTAGACTTTGTTTTGCCCGGATATTATTTTATCTCTTATTATGATTGGATAGAAATAATTCAATTTGTATTTGGTCATCTTTTCATCTTGACTTTATTGCAGATCTCGCTGGAATGGTTTGAGCTTAACAGGGAACGTCAGCGTATTTCCGAGCTTGAAAAGGAGAAAATTAACTTCGAAATGAAAGCGTTACTGGGTCAAATTAATCCCCACTTCCTGTTTAATACCCTGAATAATTTATACTCTATGGTTTTGAATGGGAGCCAACAATCGGGAGAATATATTCTTAAACTGGCAGATGTTTTGAGATATGTAATTTACCAAAGCAGGCAGGAAGCGATACTGCTGGAAGACGAAATCCGTTTGCTTACCGATTACATCTTACTCCAGGAACTGAGAACCGATTATCCCAACGCGGAGTTTAATGTTTCAGGTGAAACCGGTACATGGAGAATACCTCCAATGATTTTTCTTCCGTTACTTGAAAATTCATTTAAACACGGAATCAAAGGAGAAAAGGAATCTCAAAAAATAATAATAAACCTGCAGGTGAACGAAAGAGAAATATTCTTTAAAATTCAAAACGAAAGGGAAGAAAAAGAAACAATCAGGGACAAACAACCCGGAGGAATTGGAATGGAAAATATTAAACGGCGGCTGGAGCTCGTTTTCCCTGAAAACCATGAATTTAATATTGAAGAAAGAGAAAATCTTTTTTTCACTAATTTAAAGATATGGAAATCATAAAATGCATGATAGTAGATGACGAACCCCTGGGAAGGGATGTGCTGGAGAAATTTATTCTTCAAACTCCCGGGCTTAAGCTTAGCGCCGTCTGCAAAAACGGATTTGAAGCATTACAATTTATTCATGAAACGGAAATTGATTTGATATTCCTTGACATAAATATGCCGAAGCTCTCAGGCCTTAGCTTTGTGAAAACAATGACTAAATCTCCGAAAGTAATTTTCGTAACGGCGTATCCGGAATATGCAGTGGAAGGTTTTGAGGTAAATGCTGTTGATTACCTGGTGAAGCCGGTTTCATTCGAAAGATTCATAAAATCGGTAAATAAGGTAAAAGAACTGATGCAGTTGAATCACGCAATTGATGCAGATAGCATTTTTGTTAAAGTGGAAAAGAAATTATTCAAGCTGAGATTTTCAGATATCTTTTATATTGAAGCTTACGGCGATTACTTAAAACTCCACACCGGCAAAAACATTTTGATTGCCACTGAAACCATGAAGAACATAGAAGACAAACTACCGGTGGCAATTTTTCAGCGCATTCATAAGTCCTTCATTATAAATTTAACAAAGATGGAATTTATTGAAGCTAACCAGGTGAGAATTAAAGAAAGATTTCTGCCGGTAGGAGCCACTTATAAAGAAGAATTTGAGAAGCGGCTTAAAAAATAATCACTCCGCACGCAGCGAATTCACCGGGCTTGACTTTGCCGCTTTCAGCGCTTGCATTGAAATGGTCAGCCAGGCGATTACCAGCGCAACAAGTCCTCCAATGGCAATCGTAAGTATACTAATCTCAACCCGGTAAGCAAACCCTTGCAGCCATTTGTTCATTCCGTACCAGGCAGCCGGCGTGGCAATCACAAACGATATCAATACCAGCTTTGTAAAGTTACCTGAAAGCAAAACCACCACCTGAGACATGGATGCGCCCATAACTTTTCGGATGCTGATTTCTTTAGCCCTTTGTTCTGATGTGAAAGAAGCCAGGCCAAATAGCCCGAGGCAGGCAATGGCAATTGCCAATACCGTAAACAAAAGGAAAATATTGCCCATTCGTTGTTCTGCGCGGAACAATGCATCAAAATCTTCATCAAGGAACACAAAGTCAAAGGGAGAATTACCCGTAAACTCCTTCCATTTTTCTTCAATGAAATTAATATCAGACTGAAAATCCGTACCCTCTTTTAGCCGGACAGACACCAATCCCCAATCAGGTGCATTAAAGAAGAGCAAAGGTTTTACCTCATTGCGCAGCGATTCAAAATTAAAATCCTTTATAACTCCGATCACATTGATGATATCTCCACTTTCACTTCTGTTAAATGAAAGCAGTTGCTTGCCTTCATAATCAACCCATCCCAGTTGTTTCATGGCCGCTTCATTAAGGATAACTGCATTGGAATCGGAAGCGATGTCATCAGCAAAGAATCTGCCCTGCACAAGATCCAATGCCATTAACTCATCATAATCCTCATCAACCCTGAAATAAAAAAATAGATTGTCCTCAGCATTTTCACCTAGCGGGCGAAAGACGGAATTATTATCAATATGCGGAGGTGTCATATTTGAAAAACTAACATTCTCAATGACAGGATTCTGCTTGAGCAAATCCTTGAAAACTTTTTTGTTGTTGCCGAGTTTGGGAGCATTATCAACAACCAGTATATTATCTTTTTTAAATCCCAGGTTTTTCTTTTGCATAAGATCCAATTGCTGATAAACCAGAAGAGTGGATATAATTAAACCTATGGATATTGAAAACTGCAGCACAACCAGGAAACTTCTTATCCCACCACTCTTCAATCCGGCCCGGATACGACCTTTAAGTACTTCAGCCGGAATGAAAGAGGTGAGATAAATGGCAGGATATGATCCGGCGCCTATTCCAACCAGGGCAATTAGAATGAGTATGCCTAACAAGTATTTTGAATTCATTAGAACATCCAAACCAATTTCCTTACCGGACAGCGTGTTGAAATAGGGTAGAGCTACTATTATTATCAAAACTGAAATGACAGCGCTAATTAGGGTAAATAAAATAGATTCACTGAAAAATTGACCCATTAAGCGGTATCGCAGGGCACCAATAGTTTTTCTAATCCCAACTTCCTTAGCCCTGTCCGCCGATCTTGCTGTCGTCAAATTCATAAAATTTATGCAGGCGATTAGAATAATAAATGCGGCAATTGCTGCGAAGACATACAAATATTCTTTTCTGCCTCCCGGCTCCAATTGATTATCAAGCCTTGAGTTTAAATGTATTTCTGTGAGCGGCTCAAGGATATAACTATATGCTCCACCCTGGTTTCTAAATTCATTCATGTCAATACCGAGATATTGTTTTACTTCAGGGCCAACATATTTGTCCACCAGGCTTTCAAATGTTGGATTCATGTCCCCGGCAGCGGGTATCGTCTTATAATAGGTATAAAAACTATTGCTAGTCCATTGTGTTTGCCTGGAAGCATCCCAGGAATCCATCGACATAATCAGAGTAAAATGAAAATGTGAATTTGCAGGAGGATCTTCTGCAATACCAACAACTTCACAGGTTCGGGAACCATTTCCGATACCCAACAGTTTACCAATGGGAGTTTGGTCACCGGGTCCTGAATAGCCAAAATATTTCTTTGCGGCGCTTTCAGTGATCACAAGCTTATTGGGACCTTTCAAAACTTCATCTTTATTTCCCTGAATAAGTTTAAAACTGAAGAATGAAAAAAAGTTGGAATCTGCAAGCAACAGTTTTTCTTCTGTAAAAGCCAACTCTTCATATCTGGTAATAACTTTTGTCCAGATATTCAGTCTAACGGCAGCATTTATTTGAGGAATTTCATCAACTAAGGTTGAAGCCATAGGGGCTGGCGAAGTTGCTCCGTTAAAATCCTGACCGGCCAGCCGGCCAAAAATGCCAACCCGGTAAATTAAATCGGAGTCCTTATGGAATTTGTCATAACTCAATTCATCGGCTACGTAAAGAAGAATCAAAATTGTCGAGGCCATCCCCACACTTAGTCCAAAAATGTTGGTGAATGAATAAAATTTCTGGCGCTTAATGTTGCGAAAAGCAACCTTGAAGTAATTAGTCCACATAGATAAGCTTTTTAACTTAGATAGCTTTATGCGGGAAAAGGTTGCGTCTTAAAAGCAAAAAAGAGCGAATACCCCAATTATTCAGAATTAAGCCATTGATTTATTCATTTCTAAGAGAATCCGCCGGGTTAGTTCTGGCGGCCCGGAAGGACTGGTAACTCATAGTAACGAAAGCTACCAGTAAAGCAACCAAGCCAGCCGACAGGAAAGTAAATATACCCGGATTTGCTTTGTAAGCGAATTGAGACAGCCATGCATTCATTCCATATATTCCTAAAGGAATAGCTATGATAAATGCTGCAACAATGAGTTTTCCGAATTCTTTTGATAGCAGGAAGATGATGCTTTTTTGTGAAGCACCCAGAACCTTTCTTACCCCAATTTCCTTGGTTCGTCGCTCCGTAGTGTAGGCTGACAAAATAAACAAGCCAAGGCAGGCAACAAAAATTGCCAGTCCTGCAAAAGTTGCAAAGATTTTCCCAGTTCGTTTTTCAGAAGAATAAATGCTATTGAATTGATCATCCAGAAAAAAATACTCAAAAGGCTGGCCAGGAGCTAATGAAAACCACTTTGTCCTGGCCAAGTCAATAATTTCAGACGCCGAGGCTGCGTTAAACCTTACACTTATGGAACCCGCACTTCGGTTAAGTCTTAAACAAAGAGGACTTATATTATTTCTTAGTGAAGAAAAATGAAAATCCCTTACAACTCCAATAACCTGATGGTCAATCATAGAATCCTGATTAATAGCGCCGGTAGTTGGATCCCAGTAATATTCTGAGATAATTTCTCCAATAGGGTTTTCGAAACCAAAACCAGCGGCTGCACTTTCATTAAGAATTAGTGCAGATCTATCAGATGGAAAATCTATTGAAAAATCTCTGCCGGCTGCAATATCCATCTTGAATGTCTTTAGATAATCATGATCAACACTCCAGACCTGCATGTTCACTCCACTTTCCAGTTCCGGATTTCCTTTAGGGAAATACGTATTATCACTTCGAGGACCACCAGCCGGCAAGTAAGAAGAAATAGTCGCGCCCGAAACCAAAGACTCTGATACCAGTGAATTCTTGTAAGGTTCAAGGTTATTATCCAACAGATAGGCATTTCGTATAACCAGAACCTGATCTTTTTCAAACCCCAGATTCTTATGCTGAATATAATTTAACTGATTATAGATGACCAGTGTGCCCAATATCAAAACAACAGAAATGACAAATTGAAAAACCACTAAGATACTCCTGATGTTAGTCGATCTTCTCCCTGCATTAAATACTCCCTTCATTCCCTGGGCAGGACGAAATGCAGATAAAATAAATGAAGGGTAAAATCCGGAAAGTACTCCAACCGTTATGATCCCGAAAAGGGTTACCAGTACAAAAGTGACATCGGAAAATGGCATTGAAATACTTTTTCCCGCCACCCAGTTGAAATAAGGAAGAGCAAGTACCGCAAAAGCAAAAGCAAGAATCCCCGCCAGCAAGGTTAAGATAACGGACTCAGTAAGAAATTGTCTGATTAGATGAGACCTGTAAGAACCAAGAACTTTTCTAATGCCAACTTCTTTAGCGCGGCCGGCAGACCTTGCAGTTGACATATTCATAAAATTGATGCAGGCAATGATTAGAATGAATATTGCGATTGAGCTAAAGATATACATATAAGTGATGTCTCCATTAACCCCAAGTTCAACCGCTAAGTCGGATTCCAGGTGAATACTGGTAACCGGTTGCAAAAAGAACTTTGCGCGTGACCCGCCGGCTTCCGCCTCTTCCAGGCTAACCCCTGTAAATTGTCTGATTTGCGGACCAACATATTTTTCAACCATCCCGGGGAACTTAGCCTCCAGTTCTTCTGATTTATATCCTTCTCTTAATAATAAGTAAGTGTGGAAGTTGTTGCTCATCCAATTATCATTATTTGCCCTGGACCAATTCGCCATAGTGATGAATATTGGAATTTGAAAGTGAGTGTTAACCGGAATATCTTCGATAACAGCTGTAACTAACAATTCAGTCCCTTCACTAGTAAGCAATGTTTTTCCGGCAGCGTTGGAATTTCCAAAATATTTTTGCGCTGTGGTTTGATTAATAACAATCGAATTTGGCTTAACTAAAGCAGTCTCCGGATTACCTTCAAGAAAATTAAATGGAAATACATTGAAAAAAGTGGAATCAGCATAAGCCAATGAAGGTTCCTTAATGGCAGATTCTCCTTTTCGAAAAACAATGCTGCCTCCATTTCTCAATCGCGCACTTGCCTCTACTTCAGGAAAGTCATTGATAAGTGCGGAAGCAAGTGGGGCCGGAGTTACCGCTGCACGAAATTCATTGCCATGAAAAAGATGATCCGATGCCACCCTGTAGATGCGATGCGAATTTGCAAGATGCTTGTCATAGCCTGTTTCATCTTCAACATAAAGAAGAATGAGTATGCAGCAAGCAATACCAATTGCCAGCCCTAAAACATTAATCATTGAATAAAATCTGTGCTTAACAATATTCCGGTAAGCAATTTTCAAATAGTTCTGTAACATGATTTTGGTCTTATAGTTTTCGAATTGAATAGTTTCTTTTTGAACCTGCCTGATTCTTCCAACCCCTCCGAATTCCTTTAAGGCATCCTGATAAGCTTCCATAAAGCGCTTCCCTTGCCCCATACGGTTTTCCACCAGAGTAGAAATATGATCAACAATTTCATCTTCAAGTCCCTCATGAATTAAGCCTTTCGATTCAAGATCTTTTCTGATGTAGTGAAGATATTTTTCCGGCAGAATTTTCATCAGGTTAGTTTCAGCTGAAGCACAGCACTCATTGTTTTTACAAAAGCCGCAAATTCCTTTAGTTTAATTTCAACCTGTGAAGCACCGGTTTCAGTAAGCGAGTAGTATTTCCGGATACGTTTTCCTACATACTCCAACTCGATCTTCAATAACCCGTCCGCTTCCATTTTGTGGAGCATGGGATATAATGAACCCTCCGTTAATACAATGGTCTCTATCGAAGATTGTTTAACTTTCTGAACAATCTCATACCCATACATCCTTTTTTGGTCTGAAAGCACCTTTAGAATAATGGTTTGCAGATTTCCCTTTAATAGCTCTGATGAATGCATAAGTCACAAATACATAGAAGTCTTATGTATCAGACGTATAAGGATGATCAGAGGTTGCATGACCCGACTGAAACCTGCGACTTGACGAATAAATTCTCCAATATTTAGTATGCATGCATACTAAATATTCTTACATTTGAAGAAGAAGAGCATGAAAAGAGAAGAAACTATTGATTTTAATATAAAAGCATCCTGGCATGCCATTTACCGGATGTACAATCAGGAAGCCATTAAGTATGAGTTCACCATCACTATGGCATTTGTTCTGCTGAACATTGATCGGGAAAATGGAACTCCGGCAATGAAAATAGCACCCTTAATGGGAATGGAAGCTCGAAGCTTAACCAGGGTATTAAAATCGATGGAAAAAAAAGGACTGATTTGCAGAAAAAAGCATGAGAACGACGGCAGGTCAGTTAGGATATTTCTAACCACACTTGGCAACGAGAAACAATTAATTGCGAAAGAGAAGGTAAAGATTTTCAACGCGGTCATCCGGGATTCAATTCCTGAAGAAAAAATCACAAACATGATTGAAACATTAACAGAAATCAATAAGCTCATAGAGCAGAATAATATTTTTGAATATGTAATAGCAAACCAGCGATGAACAGAGTCATCAGAAAAATAGCAATTCTTGGATCAGGAGTAATGGGGTCAAGGATAGCGGCACATTTTGCCAATATTGGCGTACAAGTACTATTACTGGACATCACTCCTTCCAAACTGAATGACGAAGAAATTCAAAAGGGATTGACGTTGGAAGATCCCGCTGTAAGAAACAGGATAGTAAATTCCTCCTTTGAATCAACCAGGAAATCGAAACCCAATTCCTTCTATCACAAAGATTTCGTTTCAAGGGTAAGTCTTGGAAACTTCGAAGATGATTTGCAGAAAATATCAGAATGTGATTGGATAATGGAAGTTGTGGTAGAAAATCTGGAAATAAAAAAATCACTGTTTGAAAAAGTTGAAAAGCACCGCAAACCTGGAACAATAATCACTTCCAACACATCAGGCATTCCTATTCATTTAATGGCTGAAGGAAGAAGCGGAGATTTTAGAAAAAATTTCTGCGGCACCCATTTCTTTAATCCTCCAAGATATCTGCCATTACTGGAGATAATTCCTACACCTGAAACAGACTCTGCCCTCACAGATTTTCTTATGTATTATGGAGATCGATTCTTGGGTAAAACTACCGTTCTTTGTAAAGATACGCCCGCGTTTATTGCCAACAGAGTTGGTGTTTATGCTATTTTGAAGGTGGTGGAGACAATGAAAAAGTTGAATTTAACCATTGATGAAATTGACAAACTTACGGGTCCTGTAATCGGAAGGCCAAAATCGGCAACATTCAGAACTTCTGACATTGTGGGATTGGATACTTTGATTAAAGTGACTAACAATCTCTATCAGGCGCTCGGGAATGATGAATCCAGAGAAACCTTTAAGCTGCCAGCCGAAATTGACGTATTACAGAATAACAATTGGCTGGGAGATAAATCAGGTCAGGGTTTTTATAAGAAAAGTAAAGATTCAAAAGGTAATACACAAATACTCACATTGGATTTGGAATCCATGGAGTATAAACCGAAGTCCAGGGTAAAGTTTGACACGCTGGAAAAAACAAAACCAATAGAAAATATTAGGGAAAGATTTAAGATACTTCTGGGGGGGAAAGATAAAGCGGGTGAA
>DASWHX010000188.1:0-41275 GCA_036397995.1 Cyclobacteriaceae bacterium | reverse complement strand
GAATTGGAGCCCATGATAACTTTACCCAACGGTCAGGTAGTTCCTGCAAGCAGATTTAGGCGGCCTGGTCAAACCCCAGGAAGTACATCAGGTGCGCGTCCGCAAGGAGATAGATAATTAAAGCAAAGTGTCGGAAAGGTTTATTGCAAATATCTACATTGCTCTTGAGGCGGTCTTTGCCAACAAGATGCGATCAATACTTACAGCCCTCGGGATTATTTTCGGAGTAGCGGCGGTAATTGCTATGCTTGCCATTGGAAATGGAGCTCAGCAGGAAATACTGGAGCAAATTAAGCTGGTAGGCGTTAACAATATTGTGATAACTCCTGTGGTTGAGCAATCTGAAGGAGCTGTAGAGGAAGATGTTGCTACCGGTAAGGAGAAAAAGAAATTTTCTCCCGGGCTAACACTGCGTGATGCCGAAAGTATCAGAAAAATTGTCCCTGGGATAGAAAGACTCAGCCCTGAAATTCTTATTGAAACTTACATCATAAAGAGTGGCTTAAGACGGTCTGCTAAATTGGTTGGAGTGCAGCCCGAATATTTTGAAGTAGCTAATTTTGTGTTGTCGGATGGGAAAATGTTTAACGATGAGCACCTAAAACGGGGAGATGCCGTATGTATTATAGGAAAAGGAATAAATACCAAATTCTTTCCTACGGATAACCCTATAGGTAAATCCATAAAGTGCGGATCGCAATGGCTGGAGATTATCGGTGTTCTGGAAGAAAGATTAATTAGCGAAAATGCAATTTCAAACCTGGGC
This sequence comes from Cyclobacteriaceae bacterium, assembly GCA_036397995.1. Classification (GTDB taxonomy): domain Bacteria; phylum Bacteroidota; class Bacteroidia; order Cytophagales; family Cyclobacteriaceae; genus DASWHX01. Next base: position 40,509 of record DASWHX010000188.1, on the reverse strand, counting down.
ATCCGAGACTATAATATGGATGTATATATACCTATCCAGGCTATGTTGATCAGATACGAAAACAGGGATTTGCTTACAAGCACCGGCGTGCAAGCAGGAGCAAGAATCAGCCGGGGCAATGTGATCATAATAGGCTCTTCATCCACTGATGAACCCACTACCCAGGAGAATTACCATCAACTTGATCGCCTGGTGATCCAGGTTGGCGAAACGGAATTGCTAAATCCGGTAGCAGATATTGTGGCCAGGATGATCCAACGAAGACATTTTGAAGTTGTTGATTATGAAATAACAATTCCGGAACTCTTATTGAAACAACAACAACGAACCAAAAGTATTTTCAATTTTGTTTTAGGAGCAATCGCGGGAATTTCACTTCTGGTTGGTGGTATAGGTATCATGAATATTATGCTGGCTTCCGTGATGGAGAGAATAAAAGAAATAGGATTACGCTTATCGATCGGAGCACAAAAAAAAGATATTATACTTCAATTTTTGTTTGAAGCGATTATGATAAGTATTACCGGAGGTTTAATAGGAGTTATGTTGGGCGTGGGCATTGCAATTGGAGTGTCAAGGATTGCCGAGATCCCAACAATAATTACGTTTTCATCTATCATATTATCATTTGGTGTAGCCGCGACCGTTGGTTTAATTTTCGGATTAGCCCCGGCCCGGCGAGCCGCTAATCAGGATCCAATAACATCATTACGTCATGAATAAGTTATCCATTCTCATTATTTGTATTATCTCTTCATCACCGGTTTATTCACAGGAAAGAACCATTTTAACTTTGGAAGAAGTAGTACGTATGGCAAAGCAACAGTCCACGGCGGCCATTCTTGCCGAAACAATCCGGGAAAACAGGTATTGGCAATTTCGAACCTATAAAAGTAATTATGCACCACGGTTGGCTCTTGACGGAACCCTTCCTGACTTCAATCACTCGGTAACACCTGTGGTTCAACCGGATGGTACTTACAGCTATCCTTCAGTGAACAGGATGAACTCCGATTTAACGTTAAGCTTAAGTCAGGCTATTGCCCCTACCGGCACACAGGTTTTTCTCAATAGCAGTATTTCACGATTTGACAATTTGGAGACCAATGCTCAAGTATATGGTGGCAATCCATTGGAAATTGGATTTTCTCAGCCCTTGTTCCAGTTTAATCAACTTCGGTGGGATCGGCGGATCGAGCCGCTTCGTTATGAAGAATCCAGAAGAAAGTTCGCGGAAGATTTGGAGAGTATTTCACAAACTGCCAGTAATTTATTTTTTGATTTACTGATAGCACAGATTTCATTAGATATTGCCAGGAAGAACGTGGAAAGTAATGATACAATTTTCAAAATTGCGCAAGGCCGATATGAACTTGGTAAAATTCCTGAAAATGAGTTATTGCAATTGGAACTTAACCTGATGAACTCCCGACAGGCAGTCGCGGAGTCAGAGTTGAATTTTGAAACTTCACAATTACGGTTGAGATCATATCTTGGAATTACCGATGAAAATCTTGTGCTTATTGTGCCCGCTACCGTTCCGGAATTTGCAGTGGATGAGCAAGTAGCTTTGCAGCAAGCTCGTAATAACAGGCAGGAAGCAGTCGCGTTTGACAGAAGAAAACTGGAGGCGGAAAGAGATGTTTCCAGGGCTGTAGGTGAATCCGGATTAGACGCTTCATTGTTTGGGGTTTTTGGTTTAAGCAATCAGGCCACAGACTTCCCAGGAGTCTATAATAACCCTGGAGATCAACAACGGGTAAGACTTGGGTTCTTTATCCCAATTGTGGATTGGGGGCGGCAGAAATCCAGAAAAAAAACAGCTGAAGCAAATCTGAAATTAGTTGATTTTACAGTTCAGCAGGATGAACAGAATTTCGACCAGGAAGTACTAACCCAGGTGAGAACCTTCAAGATGCTTAAAGACCAAATTGTTATCACACAAAAAGCGGATGAAATTTCACTACGTAGATATGATATTTCAAAAAACAGGTATCTGATTGGCAAGATCAGTATTACTGATTTAAGTCTTGCCTTAACAGAAAAAGATAATGCGAAGCGTACTTATATCACCTCATTGCGTAACTTTTGGGGCGCCTATTATAACCTTAGAAGACTAACTCTCCATGATTTTGCAACCAATCAGATTCTGTATCTGCCGGAAGATTAAATAAAAACAATTAATCCCGTAGACAGAAATAAATGCAGGATTCCCAAATATCCTGTACTTTTAAGCAATGAGAAGAGTTGCGTATTTAGAATATATTTTTCTAGGTGTATTTCTAACTGGACTATGCTCCTTTACCTTCGCCCAGGATAAACCACCTAAAACAAATAAAATTGATCAAAATCCGAGAGTTGATATCAGCAAGGAAGGCCCAAAAGCAAAAAAATATCTGGAGATCCTAAAGTCTGACACCCAGGGAATTTTGTATGGCAATTTGTGCTTCGAGGAATTTACAAGATCAAAAGGATATATTTATGTAATTCAACCGCAGCCCAATCCAATCTTTAAGGCTCGGTTTAAGAAAAGCTGGCACAATTTCGGTGTCAAATTAATTATTACTCTAAAGCACAGTATTTTCTGGAAAGTTGTCGAAAAAAATAAGACCAGGGAGTGCCGCCAGAAGACTGGAGACAGGGTAGGCTAATTCTTAACCTGTGTAATTAAATGGAGTGATTTTCTTAAGTTCTTCCTTAACCTTGTCTGAAACTTTAAGTTGTTCAATAAAGTTTTTTACTTCCTGTTCAGTGATCTTTTCACTTTTACGCGTAAGGTCTTTCAGAATTTCATAAGGTTTTGAGTGACCTTCCCGCTTCAATATGTTTTGAATTGCTTCAGCAACTACCACCCAGTTATCTTGTAAATCACTGTCAATAGCTTCCTTGTTTAACTGCAATTTACCCAAACCTTTAAGCAGTGATCGGTAAGCAACCACGGTATGTGAAAAAGGAACTCCTATATTTCTCAAAACAGTAGAATCAGTTAAATCACGTTGAAGCCTGGATACCGGTAACTTCGAACTGAGGTGTTCAAAAATTGCATTTGCAAAACCCAGGTTTCCTTCTGCATTTTCGAAATCAATAGGATTCACTTTATGAGGCATCGCTGAAGAACCAATCTCTCCATCCTTAATCTTTTGAAAAAAATAGCCGAATGAAATATAAAGCCATAAATCCCGGCACAGGTCGATAAAAATAGTATTGATTCTCTTAACATTATCGAAGAGAGCGGCCAGATTATCATAATGTTCTACCTGGGTAGTAGGAAAACTACGTTTCATCCCCAGTTGTTCAACGAATGTATCCGCAAATGCATCCCAGTTAATATCAGGATATGTCACCTTGTGGGCATTCAGGTTTCCACTTGCACCTCCAAATTTTGCTGAATAGGGAATTGATTCAAGTAAACTGCGCTGCTGCTCAAGTCTCACTTTAAAAACCAGGAACTCCTTTCCCACAAATGTTGGTGAAGCAGGCTGCCCATGAGTCCTGGCCAACATCGGTATTTTCTCCCAAAGTTTTGAGCAATGATTAATAAGATCGGCCACTTCGGATAAAAGAGGATTAAAATCGAATTCCATAAACTCTTTCAGGGAAAGCGGGATACCGGTATTATTAATATCCTGTGACGTTAAACCGAAATGAATAAATTCGGAAAAGTTTTTTAAGCCCAACTCTTCAAAACAGTTTTTTAGAAAATATTCTACGGCCTTCACATCGTGGTTGGTCGTCTTTTCTATGTCTTTGATGTGGTTCGCATCTTCCTCGGAAAATTTTTCATAAATTTTCCTCAAATCATCAAACTTGTTCTTATCGAATTTTGTTAGTTGAGGCAGGGGAATTTTACATAGGGAAATAAAATATTCAATTTCAACCCGCACCCTGTATCGAAACAGTCCAATCTCTGAAAAGTAAGGCGCAAGCGTTTTAGTTTGATTTCGATAGCGGCCATCAATAGGTGAAAGTGCAGACAGAGAATTCAGATCCATTAAGAAGTGAAGGTTATGAAGGCACAAATTTAGTTTTCCTCAACATAAAATAACATAACTAAGGCTTTTTTCTGGCTTCATGGTTAGATTTGCAACTACTGCCCTTATTATGAAAAGTGGCTTATTTAACTAAAAGACAATTATGAGTGATTCCGGGGGCATCGCTGCAAATAAAACAAATTCACATTACTACAACCTCAAAGTAAAAGAAGTTGTAAGGGAGACTGAGGATGCAATTTCCATTGTATTTGATCCTGAAGTTAATATTGACTATAAATCAGGCCAGTTTCTAACCATAATTCTACCTTTTGATGGCAAGAAAGTGAGGCGTGCTTATTCCCTTTGTTCATCACCCTTTACCGACTCTAACCCGGCGGTTATGGTGAAAAGAGTTGAAGGCGGATTGATGTCTGACTACCTGAATACCCGATTAAAGGCTGGGGACATTTTAGAAGTAATGGAGCCTATGGGTAATTTCACTACAGAATTCAGTATTGAAAATAAACGCCATATTATAATGTTCGGTGGTGGGAGTGGGATTACTCCCTTGATCTCCATTATTAAATCAACATTGAACCAGGAACCTGAAAGTATTCTTACCCTGATTTATTGTAATAGAAATATTGATTCGGTGATATTTCGCGATCAGCTGGAGAATCTGCAGAAACACAATGAAGGCAGGTTGCAGGTTATTCATATCCTTGATGATGCTCCCGTGAATTGGCAGGGTCCTTCAGGGTTGTTGAATCATGAAATGCTCCAGCAACTTATTGAGAGAATTCCGAATTGGGGCCCTGAGAAAACGGTTTACCTGATGTGTGGACCCGAAGGGATGATGAATAATGTAGAAACGCTTTTAGAAAAAAGAGGAATTCCCAGGGAAAAAATCTTCAAAGAAAGTTTCGTCGCGGGAACCATAGGTAAAGAAGAAAAACAAGACTCAGCGATGGAAGAAGGGGAGGGTAAAGACTACGACGTCACCGTGATTTATGACGGAGAGGAATATACCTTTGAAGTAAAAGCTGGTCAGCACATTCTTGAGACAGCTTTAGATCGTGATATTGATTTGCCCTTCTCCTGTCAAAGCGGTCTTTGTACCGCTTGTCGTGGAAAACTAATTTCAGGTAAAATTAAAATGGATGAAGATGAAGGCCTGTCTGAAGCCGAGAAATCAGAAGGATATGTACTTACCTGTGTGGGCAGACCCATTAGCTCCGATGTTAAAATTCAAATAGGTTAATAATAAAAGATGAGTGATGTGAACATGATTACCAGGGAAAAAAGAAAATTTCTCCCTGAGGATTTTACAGTAAAAAATTGGGCACAACTGCTGCCTTACTTTCAGGATTTGCTGGAAAGGAAGATTGATAATAAAGCTAATCTGATGAATTGGTTTATTGACCGGAGCGAACTGGAATCCATACTGTCTGAAGACCTTGCATGGAGGTATATTAAAATGTCTTGTGATACAGAGAACGGGGAAAAGCGAAAGTCTTTTGAATTTTTTGTGAACGAAATTGAGCCGAAAGTTGCTCCAATATCCAATGACTTAAATAAGAAGGCTGTAGAGTCTCCTTTCTTTAATGAAATTGATGACTCCGGTTACAAAATAATGATCCGGAACATGGTTAAACAGATTGAAATTTTCCGGGATGAAAATATTCCTCTTAAAACAAAACTTCAAACCGAGTCACAAAAGTTTGGCCAAATTTCCGGTGCTATGACCATTGAGATCGATGGCAAAGAGCTAACTCTTCAGCAAGCAGCTGTGAAACTGCAATCAATCGATCGCAAATTGCGTGAGGAAGTATACAATAAAATATCACTCAGAAGATTGGAGGACAGGGAAAAACTAGATGACCTTTTTACCTTGTTGGTCAGGTTAAGAGATGAGATAGCTCGTAATGCAGACTTTGCCAATTTCAGAGATTATATGTTTGCCTCAATGGGTCGTTTTGATTACGAGCCACAAGACTGCTTTGATTTTCATGAATCAATCAGGTCAGAAGTTGTTCCATTATTGAATGAACAGGCAGCAGATCGGAAAAAAAACTTAAGCTTTGCTACTTTAAAACCCTGGGATAAAGCTGTGGATATTCTTGGTCGTCAGGCATTGGTACCTTTTACCAACAGCAATGAACTTGTTGAAAGGACGATCGCTTGTTTTGATGCACTCGATCCGTTTCTCGGGCAGTGTCTGCGAATAATGCGTGAAATGAACCATTTGGATCTGGAGTCCAGAAAAGGAAAAGCGCCTGGGGGATATAATTACCCCCTTGCAGAGATTGGGGTCCCATTTATATTTATGAACGCCACCTCAACTTTGAGGGATATGGTTACCATTATGCATGAAGGCGGGCACGCTGTACACTCCTTCCTTACGCGGAAACTGGAACTAGGCGATTTCAAAAACCCACCTTCTGAAGTAGCGGAGCTTGCTTCTATGTCTATGGAATTGATCTCTATGGATCATTGGAATCTTTTCTTTCAAAAAAAAGAAGACTTGAAGCGTGCAAAGATTGAGCATCTGGAACAAATAATTGAAACACTTCCATGGGTAGCCACCATTGACAAATTTCAACATTGGATTTATGAAAACCCCACCCATAATCATGACGAAAGAAGAGTGGTATGGAATAAAATATTTCAACAATTTTCAGACTCAATTACTGATTGGACCGGTCTTGAAGAAAACAGGAACTATTTGTGGCAGAAACAACTTCACCTGTTTGAGGTCCCATTTTATTATATTGAATATGGGATGGCCCAACTTGGTGCAATCGCGGTTTGGAAAAATTACAAAGAAAATCATATCAAGGGATTGAAGGGTTATATGGATGCTCTGAAATTAGGTTATACAAAAACTATTCCTGAGGTTTATGCAGCAGCGAATATTAAATTTGACTTCAGTAAGACATATATATCTGAACTGATGGCTTTTGTTAAAGAGGAATTACACAAGCTAAAAGCAGAATAGTTTGCCGGCTATGATCCCTTCCTGAGTTGGTAAATAGAAACAAGGTGGGTAAATAAAACAACGGGTGCTACAAAACTTGCCAGCCATAGATAGGGGAAATATAGAATTCCCCAGTTAGGATTCTCAAATGCCAATTGCTGAAAGGGTGTGGGGAGTGAAAGAAAAGCATGTGCAATAATGTTAACAAGGAGCAAGAGACTAACAATATTCCATGTGTAGGCAATATTCGTACTCCATTTCTTTTTGGTGAAGACAAAATAGGCAATTATTGGTGCCGTTATTCCAGCTAAAATATCAAAATTCCTTCCCTCAAAGGTCATCTCCACAGGAACCTGGTTGTATAAGTATAACCACCAAAGCGTGATTTCAACCGGAATCCTGATGGCGCTTAAATAGGTAAATACTTCGAGAGATAACCCTTTTAGAAATTTTCTTGTTGAAGGAATTATGAACAAGATGATTATTGTCAGCACTATTGCCGGAGCTGCCAGGAAAAACCTAATCGGCTGTTTTTCTACTTCAAGGTAAAAACCCGAAGCACTAAGAATCCCGGTAAGAATTAACCAGGCAATAATAATTAGTAATACTTTGCCGGCTATTTTCTTATCTGTTAGTCTAACTCCATAATAAACCATGTAAACAGTTGCTGCAGTAATCAGTACAAACATATAACTGATGAAGTGGGGTACATTTGGATTCATAAATCAAATTTCTACATAATAAAGGCATAAATCCACCAAGTCAGTTGGATTATTTTTTCAAATGAATGTTGTAATATTAGCCTCTCTAAAACTAACGATTAGGAAACCTAAACCTTGAAAATGAAAAGTGATTTACAGATTGCTCAGGCAGCTAAACCTTTAAGAATTGACGAGATTGCCGGAAACCTTGGAATTGTGGAAAAAGACCTGGAATATTTCGGTCAGTTCAAAGCTAAAGTACCGTTACATTATATTAATAAGGAAAAATGGCAAAAAGGAAACCTGATTTTAGTTTCAGCAATTACTCCAACTCCTCCGGGTGAGGGTAAAACTACAACTTCTATTGCTCTGGCTGACGGCTTAAATAAAATCGGAAAAAAAGCGGTCGTTGTATTAAGAGAACCGTCTTTAGGTCCGGTGTTTGGAATGAAAGGCGGCGCGGCAGGTGGTGGTTATTCCCAGGTTATTCCAATGGAAGATATAAACCTTCATTTTACCGGAGATTTTTCCGCCATCGAAAAGGCGAACAATTTACTGGCAGCTTTAATCGATAATAATATTCAGAATTTAGAGAACAATCTTGGCTTGGATCCCCGAACCGTAACCTGGAAAAGAGTGATGGACATGAATGACAGAGCTCTTAGACACGTGGTTACCGGACTGGGAGGGAAGTCAAATGGATTCCTGCGTGAAGCAGGCTTTGATATTACCGCGGCCTCAGAAGTAATGGCAATTCTTTGCCTATCCGAAGACCTGATGGATCTGAAAAACAAGATGGGCAATATATATGTTGGAGATACCTTTGGAGGGAAGGCGATTTACGCAAGGGATCTTAAAGCAAACGGTGCAATGACTGTTTTGCTGAAGGACGCTATAAAGCCGAATCTGGTTCAAACTTTGGAAAACAATCCTGCTATTATTCATGGTGGGCCATTCGCTAATATTGCCCAGGGTACAAACACGGTAGTCGCCACAAAAATGGGCTTATCTCTAACCGATTATGTAGTGACTGAAGCAGGCTTTGGTGCGGATTTAGGCGCGGAAAAATTCTTAGACATTAAATGCGCCTACTCCGGACTTTCACCAAAAACTATCGTACTGGTAGCAACTGTTCGGGCCTTGAAATATCACGGTGGCCAGAAGCGTGAGGAATTGTTAACACCAAATATGGATGCCTTGAAAAAAGGCTCGCTAAACCTTGAAAAACATTTAGAGAACATGAACCATTACGGAGTGCCGGCAGTAGTTGCAATAAATAGGTTCGTAAGTGATTCGAGGGAAGAACTGGAATTTCTAAAACAATTATGCATAAACAAAAACGTAAGAGTGGCCGAATGTCGCGGGTGGGAAGCAGGAGGTGATGGCGCAACGGACTTGGCTAAACAAGTAATTGATAATATTAAAGACTGTAAATCAGATTTTACTCCTGTTTACGACTGGAATCTCTCTGTTGAAGAAAAAATCGAAACTGTTGCCAGGAAAATTTATGGTGCCGGTTCAATTTCGTACCTTGAGAAAGCTAAACTGGATTTAAATAAAGTAAAACGATTAGGTTTGGAAAAGTTACCGGTTTGCATCGCTAAGACACAGAACTCTTTATCTGATGATACAAAACTTCTTGGGAGACCGGAAGGGTTCAAGATAACGGTTAGGGAAATTGAGATTGCAGCAGGGGCTGGATTTTTAATCCCTATAACCGGGAAAATGCTGCGAATGCCGGGATTGCCTGCCAGGCCGGCGGCGGAAAATATTGATATTGATAAAAATGGAAATGTAATAGGTTTATCATAATGTCTAAGCCTTCTGTATTCAATGTTAAAGTAGATAGATTTTCAGAAAACCAGACTGAAAGGAAAATTGACCTTGTCGCAGTTGAAGAACCTCTTGAAATCAGACTTGGCTTCGGAAAGAAAGAGGAGAGAGTTCAGAGAGCTATTACCGTCACTATGAGAACGCCAGGTAATGATTATGAATTGGCCACGGGTTTGTTGTTTAATGAAGGAATCATCAAAAGTTATGATGATATAGCCGATATCCATTTTTGTCAGGATACAGGAAAGCAGGAGGAAGCTGAAAATGTTGTGCGTGTAGAACTGGCTTATGAAATAACCCCAAACTTGCTGCCTCTCGAAAGAAACTTCTATACGAATTCAAGTTGTGGAGTTTGTGGAAAAACTTCCATTGATTCCCTGGAAATTCGCGATTGTGCAATCATACCCCCGGCCAAACCGGTATTGAGCCGGGCAACTCTAACTTCCTTACCCGAAAAGTTGAGAAAATCACAGTCAGTTTTTGAGCATACCGGGGGTTTACATGCTTCAGCACTCTTTAGGCCTGACGGAGACCTGGTTATTATGCGCGAAGACATTGGCAGGCATAATGCTTTGGATAAATTGATTGGAGCGATGGTCTTTGAAAGGAAGATCCCTCTGTATAATTATCTGCTTCTGGTGAGCGGACGGGCTAGCTTTGAACTTGTTCAAAAATCGGTAGTGGCAGGAATTCCAATAATGGCGGCAGTTGGAGCTCCTTCGAGTCTTGCTGTTGATCTGGCAGAAAGATTTGGCATCACCCTGGTAGGTTTTCTTAAAGAGAATTACTTCAATATATATTCGCATCCATCCAGAGTCATCGCCTGAGAACTTTTCCTGAATATTCTTTGATGAATATATTTTGATCCTTAATCCAGGCAGATCATACCTGACAAATAAACTTCTTTAGAAGCACTTCGAAATCCTAATCTTTATTATTTAAGCGACGCTCTTTCCGGCCAATTGCAGATGATTTTCTAATCTCTTGTCCATAACTCTGAACCAAAAGGGGGGAAGTAAGCTGAGTATGACCATAGTAGGATAACCTGCGGGCAGCTGGGGACTTTCATCGTACTGTTTTAGAACCTGGTAAGGCTTTGTAGCATTGATATGGTGATCAGAGTGTCTTTGTAATTGAAACAGAAAAAAATTACTCAGCAGGTGATTAGCATTCCAGGAGTGCTGGGGAGTAACTCTTTCGAATTTACCCGGTTCAATTTCCTTCCGTGTAATCCCATAATGCTCAATATAATTTACATGCTCAAGTAGTGTGAATCCAAATAAGCTTTGAACGAAGAAAAATATTGGAATTTCAAATACAATTCTTCCGGAAACAATTGAAAAAAATAAAGTAAATATTCCTGCGAATAAAATGGGGGCCAGGGTGTACCAAATCATTCTATTTTGGATGCTAACTTTATTAATTCCACTTTTTTCAAGTCTCTTGATCTCAATCTGCCAAGCGTGAAAATACCCCATAAATACTGATTTGACCCAGAAGGCATAAAAATTTTCCCCCTTCCTGGCAGTTGCGGGATCCACAGGGGTAGCAACATGCACATGATGTCCCTGGTTATGCTCAATGATAAAATGCATATAGCAAACCTGCATTAGCAATACTTTGCTGTAAAACCGTTGCAGTTTCGAATTTTTGTGTCCAAGTTCGTGTGCAACTGTTATCCCTATGCCTCCGGTTACATAAGATGCTCCTAAAATGAAGCCAATCCATTCGTAGGTTTCAAGATGCTTGTAAGTAATGTGATAAAAACACCAGGTTAGAATGCCTGTTTGAACAAATACCCAGATAAAGAGGACAATTTTATAATACTTTTCTTTGGAAATGAAAGCTATTTTATCATCTGGCACATTGGTTTTATCTTCACCAACCAGAAAATCAATAATGGGTAAAAATACGAATGAAAAAATAAGGGGCAGATAATAGCCATATCCCTGTGGGTAAGAACCAAGCAATAATAGGAAGGGGAGTATGAAAGCGGAGAAAAACCCTATTTTCTTCCCAAGGTTCATTCCTTATTCACTAATTTGAAATAAGTTAACTTTATTTTGAGGATCGCCACCATCAATCTCTTTCGCCAGTTCACCATGTTCGTTAATAAACTTATTATAATCTTTGGCAAAAAAATCATAATGTACGCGGTGTAACAACACCCTTTCATCTGTCTCCTGAATATATTCAATGAGTTGAGCCATAGAAGGAAAATTCTGGTAGCGAGCGTTCGAACGGGCCAGCGCGGTAATTTCTTTAATCAGGGAATTGATAGCAAAATCATATTCATCTATCAAGTTCTGATTACCCATACTTTGGCGGTCATAGCGCATAAGACGTGCATCCTCGATTCTTGACACCAGAGAATTAACTGTTTCTTCATCGTAAGAATTCGAGTGAGTAATTTCTTCCAGCAAGCGCTTCATAAAAGTTAGCTTCAAATCGTCTTCAGCTATCATAAAATTCCAGGTTGAATCAAGACTGTCTTTTACTACCAGGTAAAATTGTTTCAGGCTGTCTAATTCCGCTGCTTCCCTGGCTTTCTTCGCGTTGTTGCAACCTGATACCATGGCGATGAAAGCTATAAACAAAAAAAGCTCAATGAATAATTTCCTTTTCATACATTGTGTTGATTCTTAATTTAAAGGTAGCAAAAAAAGCAACAAAATTTCAGCTCTAAATTGGCTTGAATTGCTCGAATGCCTGTTTGCAACCATTGCAGTAATGTATAGACCGGCATAGCGTTGGACCAAAGGGGGATTTTACTTCAGTATCTTCACTTCTGCAGTAAGGACATTTTACATGCTGAAGAATATCGATGTCTATAATAAAATCATGCCTCGGAGGTGGAGCAAGGCCAAATTCCTCCAATGCTTTCCTGCCTTTATCAGTAATCATGTTAGAGTTCCACTGGCTTTTAAAACTAACTTCTACCTCAACATTCTCAATGCCCTTTTCATGTAACACCCGGATCACATCTTTTTTCATGTAATCTATTGCAGGGCAGCCGGCAAAGGTTGGAGTCATAGAAACCTTTACATGGGAATCCACAATGTCCACGCCGGTAATAACGCCTAATTCAATAAGGCTAAGAACGGGAATTTCAGGATCCTTAACTTCCTCAAGCCAATGCAATATTTTCTCCTCAGTTATAATCATTACCAATCTGCCCCCGGATCAACCTTGAAAACTTCAGACATCTCATCCAGTAGAGGTTGTAGATGTTCCGTATGCATACCCTTTCGCCCTCCAAATACAGCTTCAACAGAAGTATCTAGCTGGAGTGGTGTTTTTGATATTTGATTCTGGATTTTTTCCAGCCACAAATTTTTCAGGAATTCTTCGCCATTGTAAATGCCATCAGTAATTAACTGATCTTCAAACTCAGATTTTTCGAAAATCCCCAGGGCAAATGGAAACGCATAATCAAGGCTTTTTTGTAATCTGGTAAGGCTTTCTTCATTTCCGTTTGCCAGTTTCTTCATCCAGATTTCGCCGTGCATTAAATGATATTTCACTTCCCCCATAAATTTCTTTGCCAAATCAGAAAGCGGAGTGTAAGCGGAGTCTTTTAGGTGACTAAATCTCAGATAATCGGCATTATCAAATAAAAAATGTCTCACAAGACTGAAATCATACTCTCCAATAGGTAGTTCTACGAACTGACAATTATGGAATTGATTAGCATTTCTGGTGAAAGCAACGGTATCCGGTTCTGACTCACCGAGGGAATGTAACAGTTCAAAAAATGCCAGGCTTTGACCAACTTTGTCCTGGGCCATTGAAGAAAAAGCGATGTCCTCCTCAAGCATTGGCCCTAATCCAGTCCATTCAGAATTTCGATGACCAAGTATGAGCTCATCATCCGCCATCTTATATAATAAATCTCTTATCGCTTCACTCATTGTTCTTTACCCTTGATTTATATTCTTTTATCTTTTCAGCCCCCCGGTAAGCTATAGCATCCCTGAACTGTTTGTCCGGAAGCGTATTCCAGATATCAACGTCTTCAGTTTTGTTTGCATAAATCTTGGACGAATCTATTACCCAAATGTTCAGAACCGGCTTTGCTTCCTCAATGTTAATTCCTGCGTTCCTAATAGCGTTAATGTGAGATTTTGCTTTTACTGTGCCAACGTGCTTGTGCTGTTTACCTCTTTTATACAGATGGAAAATTTCATAAGGCTTTTCTGCAGCACCATTTTGTTCAACCGGTAATTTAATTTCATACACAGTCTTGCCATCTTCTGTATATGGACTAACATAAACATCACTGGTTTTGCAAACCCACATGCCGGAGCACGTATATCTACGGCTGAATTGCTCCTTGGCAAAGAGAAAGGCAAGTTCAAGGTCCGAGGCATGTACAATACCTTCATGCTGGAAGGCTTTATTTTCTTTGGGTTGAACGAAAACTTCAAAAGTCTCCAGCTGGTCAAGAGAAGACTTCTTGAAATCGCCGTCCCACTTTTCAGGAATTGCAATTCGATTTATTCTTGGATCAAGTGAATCCATAACTTTTTAAGCGAGTGGAATCGCGTAAACATTTTCTGCTTTGAGGAGTGCATTTCTTACCCATTGACCTCTTTCTTCAGCGGTTCTCCGTACTGCCAATCTTTCCTTATTACATGGGCCGTCACCATTGATTACCCGCTTAAACTCTTCCCAATCAGGTTCTGTATATTCCCAAACTCCAGTCTCTTCATTTTTTCTTAGCAACGGATCAGGTACGGTGAGACCCAACTCCCAAATTTTGGGTACATACATGTCGAGAAATTGTTGTCTACATTCATCATTTGAGGCCATCTTTACTTTCCATTTCATTAGGATCTCTGTATGCACGGACATCTTATCCGGAGGTCCAAAGAAATGCATCATGGGAGCCCACCAACGATTAATAGCCTGCTGCATCATTTCTCTTTGTTTTTCAGTCCCGGTGGCCATGTGAATTACACAATGATGACCGTACTTCAGATGGAACGATTCTTCAATGCAAATCCTTTCCAGTGCCCTGCAATAAGGGCCGTAACTTCCTTTCGAATTCGCCACCTGGTTTACGATGGCCCCTGCATCTACCAGCCAACTAATAAAACAGGAATCAGCCCACGTATAAGCCGGGTAATTGAAAATGTTGGAATATTTTGACTTTCCGGTTATCAAATCGGAGATCATATCTTCTCTGGATTTCCCCAAAGTCTCCGCCGCGCTGTAGAGAAGCTGCGCATGCCCTACTTCGTCCTGCACTTTTGCCATCAAAGCCATTTTTCTTTTGAATCCGGGAGCGCGCGTTATCCATGTGCCTTCCGGTAACGCACCGATTATTTCACTGTGTGCATGCTGCTCGATCATCCTGATGAGCTGCTTTCTGTAAAGCTTCGGCATCCAGTCTGCAGGTTCAATCTTTTCCCCACGTTCAATTCTTGATTCAAACTCTGCAAGTTTGATAGGATCTTGGTCTTTGAGCAGCTCGTTTTGGTTAATGGGTTCGAAAATGTTGCCTCCTCCGTACATATTTTTTACTTTTTATTTTGAATTCCAGAAAGTAACATGCCTGCCAATTCCTCTCCAACCTGTCTTGGTGCTAAATTCCCATCGGGTTTATACCAGGTATGAATGCAATTGAGTGAAGACAAAATTGTCAGGGCAGCAAATTTAGAGTCAATGCTTCGTATCTCTCCCGAATTTATTCCCTCACTAATTAAAGAAATAAAAACATCCTCATATTTAGTTTTCATTTGGATAAATTCTTCTTTGGATTTTCCGCTCAGGTGTTTCCATTCATTCCAGAAAACTGCCGATGCAGATACATCGCGGGTCATAACAAGGCAGTGCATTATAATAGCCTCCCGAAGACTCTCTATAGGCCGCTTCTTATCTGCAAGTACTTTTTGTAAAACTTCAAGAAAATTTTGAGCAATGCGAAAACAAATTTTTTGCAGGATTTCCTCCTTAGACTTCACATGCGAATACAGGCTTGCCGCCTCTATGCCTAAATTAGCTGCCAGATCCCGCATAGATGACCCGGCATATCCCTTCGATCGGAACATTTGGGTTGCTTCAGATTCAATCTGATGTTTTCTGGACGCTTTTTCGTTTATCAGCATTCCACAAAGATAACAAACCTAACGACTGTTAGCAATAATTAAAGATGCAATTATTAGTAAATTGAAGCCTGTAATTCTTACGGTATGACCAAGGAAGAAGGGAAAAAGTACCTGGAAAGATTGAACCTGATTTTCTATAGCATAATTGCGCTTCCTCTATGTGCATTTGCATGGTTTTATCTTGAAAATCATGCCGGGAGGCATGAGGTTCAGGTGAACGAGCAACTTAGGCAATCCTTGCAATATGTTTTTCCTTTTTTGATTCTTGTGATTTCGGGATTTGGAATTCTAATTCCTGGAAATCAAATCAAAAAGATAAATAATTCAGGTAACCTGAAAGATCGTTTGGGTGAATTCCAGCGAATTTTGCTTTTACGCTACGCTTTGTTTGAAATAGCTTGTATTTTATCGGTGTTTGCCTATTACCTTACCGTTGAAAAATTTTACGCAGTTTTTTTTGTAGGAACTATTGTTCTTTTTTCTTTAAACAGACCCACTCCTTTTCGAATCATTTCTAATTTAAGAATCAAAGGCGAGGATAAAGAGATCTTTCAATGAAAAAGCCTCAGGAAAATCCTGAAGCCTTCTTCTTGAAAGATTTATTTCTAACTAAAGTGTAAATCCAAAACTGAAAGCATTCAATTCGGGACCGCGATTTTCACTAAACAATGGACTTACATCATAGTTGAGAAACATGTCTACGCCCCTGTATCCAACCTGGAACCTGATCCCGTATCTGACATTATTAAGGAAAATATTTGAGCTATCCTTGTCAGCTTCCCTATCCCCATCCATTTTATATACGAATTTTGTTCTACTGGTAATCCTGAATCCGGCATATCCGCCAAGTCCAAGTCTGAAGCCATCGCCGTGATAATTCCACAACCTGGATCGGCTATTATAACTGAAGTCCAGCATAGGAACCATCTTTAGGTAGATATACCCAGCGTTTAGTTTACTTCGAATTGGATCAATATCAGTTCTTGGATCCGGATCAAACCTCACTACACTATCTGTTTTTACAAACCTGATGCTTTTATTATCCAGGTTGAAATTATACCAGTCAAACCCGCCACCCCACTCAACAAATAGGGGTCCGGTTAATTTGGTTTTGTACGTAGTATTTATACCAAAATACACTGAACCATGAGGTTTTACCGAGTAAGGTTTATTATTTTCATCAGGAAATTTGAAATCTTCAAGGTAGTTGTTTAAGCCTATATCAATATTTATAGACTGTCTTGTTCTTGGCCAATATTTTCTTTTCTTGTTAATACGAACATCGTAACTATCGTTTTTAGAGTCGTCACTGTCGTAATCACCTTCATTTTCATAATCCTTTTTCTCTTTGTTCTCCTCCTCGGTTTTTTCACTCTCATCGGCGGGTTGGAAATCTGATTTCTCCACAACCACTGGCTTCAGGAGATATTTGTCTCCTTCTTCTTCGTTAATCACCAGGTCTTCATCCTCACGCAATCCATTTATTTCCTGTGAGAGATCTGATATAATGGCGTTGATGTCGTAGCGCTTAATCAATTCAATGTCATCCTTTTTATTAATTAATAACAGAAGACGGCTGCCATTGGCAAAACTAATAATAATAGTATCTTTCCTGGAAACAGGTTCTTCTGATTGGCTCATAACCGCGGCAGCGCTTAACAGGAAACACACAAGCAATACAGTTATTTTTTTCATTTTTTTAATCTTGACTTTTTGACTTTTTCTTTTTGAAATCTGAAGCAAAAAGCTCATTCTTCATTTCTTTGATGTTGAGTGGTCTTTCTTCTCCATTTTTTACACTTAGAGCATAATCCCATGCTCTTCTGAGTGTAGATTCCTTTTCAGGTTCGGAGGTTGCATCATCCATCAACATTTTGTTTCCTGATTTATAACTTATGGTTATTGCCGGAAGCCTTTCTTCTTCCACTTTTACCAGGGGTTTGCGGAGAGTTTTTTCATAAGAAACTTGTTTAATAATTTCAATTTGATTGATGGTAGTCAATTGATTACCGATTCCTGCAACCGGTTGTAGCAACTCAAGATTAAAATGATGGAGTTTGTTGAAATTCTCAGTTTCAGGTAACTTACTTTTAGACTCATCCTCAATAAGTGCCGGAAGATTTGAAGTTGAACCTGCTTCAATTTTTGGAGCTGGCTTCGTTTCTGAAGTTATGGTTTGCCCCACCCCGGAACCCCGGATGATATTATCGGAGCTGGTAATCATATAACCGGAATAGGCTGCTAAACCAATCAATAAAAGACTTGCTGCAATCTTATGAATAGGTATGCGGTTGATCCTTCTTCCTTTTAGTTGACTATGTATGGCAGGCCATGCCTCAGCAGGTGGATTCACCTGCTGGCCTTCCAACTTATTTTTAAAAATATTGTCAATCCGGTGATTACTCATTTCCTGTGAACTTTAAATCAACATTTATTTCCCTTTTAAGAAGCAACTCCTGCAGATGCTTTCTTGCACGGCTGAGCTGCGACTTACTTGTATTTTCATTTATGCCCATCATTTCAGCAATTTCTTTGTGGGAATAGCCTTCAATAGCAAATAGGTTGAAAACTGTTTTATAACCAGGTGGAAGCAAATTCACCAGCGCAATCAATTCATCTGCCTCAAAAGTGTTTTGAACAAAGTTATAATCAGGTTCTCTTTCGGCCGTTTCCAGATCCACTTCCAAATGCATGAATTTATTTTTTCGAAGATAAGTAAGCGATTCATTTACTATAATTCTTCGTATCCACCCTTCAAAGCTCCCTTCTCTTTTAAACTGGCCGATTTTATTAAGCACCTTCAAAAATCCCTGAATCAGAATATCCTTTGCTGATTCTGAATCCCCAACGTAACGAATGCAAATGGCATACATTTTCGGTGAATAGCGCTCATAAACAGCCTTCTGCGCTGAAGGACTGTTCTGTAGACAGCCTTCAATCAAAAGGTCCTCTGTTGCCGATTTGTCAATTGTTAACTTCATTCCGGAGCAAATAGAAGATGCGAAATTGGAACGATAGGTTGCATGGACAAAGTTAATTTTGTCTATGAAGATTAACTGAAATTTGGAAGGGAAAGTTGCCTTTTACCCGGAATTGGAGAAATAAGCTAATTATCCCGGATAGCTGATTTGCCGGCGTAGTTAATTGATGAATTTGTACTGGTAAAATTTTGGTGTATAAATTCGCTTCCAGGCCCAATATCGGCATCTAAGTCCTTTGCATGGCCCGAGATATTTAATCTGGACTTGCCCAACAAAGTGACCAGAACCTCATCAGCCTGAATATCTAAACTGCTTTCACTTTCTCTGTCTAATTGAACTTTCAATTGTTGGCAAGTGAATCCATTAACTGTTGAGATATTCTTTCCGGAGAGTCTGATTTGTTCAAGCTCAGGCAATACTATATTAACCTTTAGTATTCTATTATCAGCTGACCCTATTCTTTCGTCGTTAAAAATAATCGATAATCTATCTCGGGATTGGTTTACTCGTGCGCGTCTGATTTGCCGTTGGCTCCCGGTAATTTCTACGCTATATTCACCTGGAGAAACAAAAACTTGAAAGGGTCCATTCAATCTTAACTCAGTGAAACCATGGTTACTGTAAGTTCGGGTATAGTTACGATCAGACTGATCGTAGGAAAGGCCTCCGCATGTTGTGCACTCCAGACCTTCCCTGGTAAAAATCCATCGATTATCATCATCTATATCAGAAACCCTGTAGTCATATCGATATAGTGTATTATAGATAATGTGCTGCATCCGTTCGGTCATGATAAAAGGTTGGTTGTATGGAATGTACAATGTCATATTCAATCTTTGATTTCTGAATCTGGCATTATTTTTAAATTGAATATTGCTATCAAATAACAGGACTGAATCCTGCAGTTGTACATTGTATTCGATCATCTGGGCATTATCAGTAGCTTCCTTTCTGGATCTACCTCTTGATTCAAACTCCTGAACAAGACGATATTGATCCCCATCATGACCGCGCAACCGAAGCATTGTTACATGATAGTCATCCATTCCTGTTTCATTCAGATCGAGTACGGCTATTTTGTCCTTAATGTCATAATTAATTTCCCTAACATAATTTCCTTCACTGCGAAACTCAGTGATTATTCCTGGAGCAGCAATCGCCATCGTAGCGATACTAATCATCCATATTGCAAATAATGACCACCCAATTGAAGGGTGAACGGTCCTTTTCTTAATAATTATTGCAATGCCACCTAATATCATGGCCAGTGCAGGAATGGCGGCTGCAATAAACGCGGCAACTAATCCAAATACAGGAAAGCTTTCTTTCAGCAAATCAATGGGTAAGCCATCCATATTCATGTACTGAGTCTCTGAGAACATTCCAACTAATAAACCTAGTGTAATAGTAAGCGCGATTAATAAGCATACACCTGTAGCAGAGAAGACAACCCCCGCAACAATTCTTACAACATCAACCAGGAAACCAAGCAGTGGACCTAATATTCTTGCGATTGCTTCCAAAAGCATAGCAATCAACCTGAAAGGGAATAATAAGATTTTAATCAGCAAATTTTCTTCCCCTTCCTTTACATTAAGACTGCTCTTGATATTGGATTCAATGTTTGAAAGAGTTACTGGTTCTCCCTTCATAAGCACTTTGTCTGTAATTGTGGTAGCTTCAGGTAAAATAATCCACAGAATGATATAAACTAAAATGCCACCTATAGGTATTGATAACACAAACAACAGACGAACTACAACAACATCGGCACCGAAATAAGCTGCAACTCCGCTGGCTATACCTCCAAGCACCCTGTCATCCGGATTTCTATATAACTTTTTTATTTTCTTATCTTCCGGCAAATCCCTTGACTCGGGTAGAACTATCCACATAATAATATAAGAAAGTATAAGAATACTGGATACAGAAAAAGTCAGGAAAACATCAAAAACCAAAAGCACAAAGATTAAGCGGATCCAAAGTGGATCAATAGAAAAATAGTGGGCGATACCGGAGGCCACGCCCCCAAGCAATTTTCGTTTGCCATCCCTGTACAGTTTACGTGGAGTTTCTCGGTCACCGGATTTCTTATCCTGACCCTTTTCCTTTTCTGTTCCCTGGCTTGCAAACAAATCTGACTCCTCCACAGCCTGGAAATCCTGTATGCTACCCATCGTGGAGATTAGGGATCCGACATCCTCGACTGTTATTACCTGCTTACCTTCATTCAATTTGGCAAGAAAAATTTCAGCAATTCTGCTTTCTATATCAGCAATAATTTCTGAACTGTCTTCAAAGGTTGAAAAGTACTTATTTATGGAGTCTAAATATTCCTTTAGTCTTTCATACCCATCTTCTTCAATATGAAAAATTATTCCGCCAATATTTATACTGATATTCTTTTTCATGTCTGGTGATTAGCTTTTTTCGACTTTTTTGTTTGTAATTGCTTTGGTTGATTCTATAAGTTCTTTCCAGGTTTCATTCAAATTAAGTAAAAATTCTGAACCCTGTTTTGTTAGCCAATAGTATTTACGAGGAGGTCCTGATTTGGATTCCACCCACTTATACTCAACAAGCCCCGCCTTTCGCAGTCGCGTTAACAGGGGATATAGAGTTCCTTCAACAACCATTATTTTTGCGGAAGTTAATTCCTCCAACATATCTGAAGCATACACTTCGCCTCTTGAAATGATATGAA
Source organism: Cyclobacteriaceae bacterium (assembly GCA_036397995.1). Classification (GTDB taxonomy): domain Bacteria; phylum Bacteroidota; class Bacteroidia; order Cytophagales; family Cyclobacteriaceae; genus DASWHX01. The sequence goes on along the minus strand of DASWHX010000188.1, from coordinate 19,232 downwards.
GAATGCAGAACTCCAAAATGCCCTTTCTCATTTGTACCTGTGTATTTTCTAAATTCATACCATAAGAGTTATTTATAATACCCTAGCTATTGTATACGGAAAAGTACTAGGTATGGCCAAGTACCTTACGCAAAATAATCACGATTCAACAATTATCTAAGAAAAATTATATTATGTCTGTGTAAAAGATAAATTACTGTCCTTTATAAGATTAATAATATAATAAATTACGCTGGAGTCCCTAAATGTAAGAAATTGAGTTAATATGGTTATATATATATTGTATATGATTATATCATTGTACTGTGATCTCAAGAATACTTACATCATTAATTGCCTTCCAGCTTTTTATGGGTCATACTTACCACTCGGTGGGTCAAAATCCTGATTGGATGGTTCCTGGTAAAAGTTATTACAGAATACCTGTTTCTCAGGATGGAATGTATAGAATTACCTCTGAAGATATAAGCAAGTCTGGATTACCAATTGCTGCAATCGATGCCAGAAACATTCAGATTTTTCACAGGGGAAATGAACAAGCTATTACCGTAACTGGCCAAAATGATACCCGACTGGACCCACAAGACTTTATTGAATTTTATGGTCAAAAGAATGATGGAACGCTGGACGGAGATTTGTATACTATTAAAGAACTGCAGCCTCATATATATTATAATCTATTCTCAGATACAACTGCTTATTTTCTTACCTGGGGCGTTGGAAATGAGAGAGGAAAGAGGATTCAGATGCAATCTGAGTTTAATTCTCAAGGTTTGGTAAAAGAGCAATTCGTTTGGAAAGAGAGAATTAATCTTTTTACAAATGAGTACTCCAGGGGTTATTCTTTACAGAATCAAATTTCCTCATCAAGGTTTGTCCAGGGTGAAGGTTTTTCCGGCAGCAGGATAAATGCCGGAAGTCAAATAGAAATTGAAGTAGAATCAGGAATCAAAAAGTCTGGGGGCCCTAATGGAATTCTTGAAATTCAAATCCTTGGCAGAAATTCAGAATTTCATGAAGTTGAAATATGGATAGGGCAAAATCTTTCATCGCTCCGGCTGGCCGGCTCATTTAATAGTTTTGCCTACTCACCTAAAATTACCCAGCTGGAATTAATTGATTCTGACATTAACGATGGAGGCAAGTTACTTGTAAGAGTAAAAAACATTAATAACAATAGAGCAAATCAGGTTTCGGTATCATATATAAAAACTAAGATTCCAGTTGAGCCAAACGCGGATGCACAAAATCAGTTTTTTCAACTTGAACAGAAAGCAACTGAAAAGACTTACCTTGAATTAAGCGGCATAAGCCAGGAAACTGAGGTTTACGATGTATCAAATCCTGATTCCCCAATAAAACTTGGATTAGCTTATCAGGACGGAATTTTGAAGGGAGTTATTACCAATACCGGAAATGGGAACAAACTATTTGTGGTGAGTTCCAGGTTTCTAATAAGCAAAATTGCCAAGGTTGAAAATCGGCCACTTGTCAATTTGCTCAATGATTACATCATTATAACTCATGAAATTCTGAGAAAGCCAGGTGAATCTTTTACGGATCCCATCTCGGAATATGCTAAATACAGAAGTTCAGCATCAGGAGGTGGCTTTAATCCGATAATTGTTGATGTTAATGAAATCTTTAACCATTTCAGTTATGGTGAAAGGACTCCATTAGGAATTTTTAATTTCCTTACTCAGCTTTCTGATGAGATTCCGAGAAATATTTTTCTTATTGGGAAAGGTTTGGAAACGTCGGTAAATCCTGAAAGAACTACTGCTGCACTTGCATTCAACAACCTGGTTCCAACTTCAGGAAGCCCAGGCTCTGACATAATTTATTCCAGTGGTCTCACAGGTTTATCATCTATCCCCAAATTTGCAACCGGAAGATTATCCGCATCAACATCTTATGAAGTGGAAAGCTATTTGAAGAAAATCATTGTGGCTGAATCAATCAAAGTTCCAAGGTTATTTCAGAAGGAGATTTTGCATTTAAGTGGAGGAGTAAAGCCTGAGGAATTGTCGACATTTAAAAGCCATCTTGATAGTATGATGAGCATTGCTTCTAATTCTCCGGTTGGTGCAAAGGTTCAAACTCTTCAAAAGAAATCAACAAAGGATTATGAATTTATTGACATCACCCAGAAGATTAATGAAGGGGTAGGCCTGGTAACTTTTTTTGGACATTCCGCGAGCAACTTGTTAGATATAGATGTTGGATTTGTTACTAACCCCGAACTTGGTTATGATAATTATGGTAAGTATCCAATCTTCTACATGAATGGCTGCAACATTGGATCAGTGTACGGTAATTCCTATATCCAGTCTGAGGATTGGGTTCTGGCAAAGAACAAAGGCGCAATTGCAGTAATGGGATTATCAAATCTTGGCGCCGAACAATACCTGAGCGTATATGGGAACTTATTCTATAAAATAGCATTCGATGAACCGTCATTTTATGGAAAGGGATTGGGTGAAATTCAACAAGAGCTCAATCGAAGATACGAATCGCTTTTTGGAACGTCCTATTATGCAGAAACTCATCTTGAACAAATGGTTTTATTGGGTGATCCCGCCGTTAAGTTGGTTCCTTACTCACTTCCGGATTATGCTTTCCAAAAAAGTGCAATTTCCCTTACTCAGCCAAATGGAGAACTAAATACAAATGAAGACATAAAAGTTCAAATCGCGATTAGCAACAATGGAATTCTATCAACATCTCCGTTACAAATCGCGATACGCCGACGTTTACAAGATGGATCTCCTGAACTACTTGGTCCATATTCATTCATAATAACCGGGACATCTCAAAGCTTAGAAATCCTGATTCCTAACAAGAATTCTAAATACGCTGGATTCAATGAATTGGAGATAGTTCTGGATCCCGAAAATCAAATTAATGAAATCGAAGAAAATAACAATTTCTATAATCACAACTTCTATGTAAAGGACCGGATACCGTTGAAAGTAAATCCATACCCCTATGCTCTTTTGCCCTCACATAATTTTGAGTTTGTCCTATTGAATAAAAGTGGAGACAATTCTTTTATCACAATAGCACCGGAAAATAATTTTTCAAATCCAATTGAAATCTCTCTTCAAAATGAAAACGAGATTGCAAGAAGCTTTTGGGATTCCGGAGCGGATGGAATAAGCACCTACTATTGGAAAACGTCAAGTGATAATGAAGAATGGAGTAGTGTTTCTTCCTTTACTTTACAAACTAATGATGAATCCAGGGGTTGGACTCAGCGACATCCGGCGCAAATTTCTGAAAATTCAATTGAGGGGATCACAATTGATGAACAAAATAACTGGACCTGGCAAGCTTCGGAACTCAGTATCCATCTTGAAACCATTGGCGGAGGTGGTAATTATACTATAGAGGATGTTGTTCTGGAACTAAATTCAACAGCATACATATACTCTTCGAGATTGTGCTCGAACAATACTTTGAATTTGCTGGCATTTGACAGAGACTCACTGGTGCCGTACTTAGCCAGTTCAGAGATTCCACAATGTGGCCGGACTCCGCAGATTATTAATTCCATTCATGATGAAACTTTGCAAACTTTTCCTGATCTATTTCTGAATGCTTTGACAAATATTGCTGAGGGAGACTTTGTCCTTCTCTTTTCCATAGGAACCCTCAACTTTGACCTATGGCCAGCTGACATATTTGCTGAGCTGGAACAGTTTGGTCTTGGCTCTCCTGATGCTTCAATGTTAATTCCTGGAAACTCCTTATTCTTTGTTGGTAAAAAAGGCGGGTCAGCCACTCAGTTAATGTATGGTGATTCTGAAGTATTATTAAGTACGGATGAAATACTTTCAAGTCAAAATTCAGAAGGCACTATAATGACACAACTTATTGGTCCGGCAAGTTATTGGAACAGTTTCCAATTTACAGTAAGCGATATTATGCCAGGCGAGTTTACATTTGATATTGTCGCAATTGATACACTCGGAAATTCAACAGACTTCATTAAAGGCATTAAGAATGAAACGGATTTGAGAACCCTGGATGCCGCCAAGTACCCCAATATTAAACTCAAGTACTTCACAAAAGGAGATGAGCCCAGGCTTCTGAATGATTGGACAGTTTTGTATACACCACAGCCAGAAGGACATTTAAGTTATCTTGGAAACTCATTCAATGCATCGCCGGGCTTTTCGGTTGATGAAGGGAGGCAGCTAAGTGTGGAATTTGCATTTACAAATCTATCTCAGGAGAATTATTCGGATTCGCTGGAGGTCTATTTGGAACAAACAGTTGCTGCCACAGAGACGAGAAGGTCGCAAATGAGAATTGCTTCCCCTCCACCTGGCGAAACTATTATTTTCAACGTTGACCTGACAACTATGGGAATGGTTGGTGAGAACAGTTTTTTTATTGAAGTGAATGATTCATTTCATGCTGAAAAGAATTCCTTGGATAATAAAGTTCAATTGTTCCAATTTTTTACAGTCGTTCCTGACGATATTGATCCGGTAATTGATGTATTTGTTGACGGTAAACACATTATAAATGGCGACCATGTTTCAAGCGATCCTGAAATTACGATTAATTATTGGGATTCAAATCCATATCTTATAAGGGAGAACCTTGACAATTTCATAATAAACTTTGGAACTTTTTGTGACACCTGTGCTTTGAGCAGAGTTGAATTATCTTCTTCATCTATTCATTACTATCTTGAACCTGGGAAGAATATTCTGAAAATAGATTATAAACCTGGCAAGTTAACCCGGGGAAAATATCTTTTGGAGATTTTCGCTCCGGATATGAAAGGCAATTCACCCGAATTCAGGTATGAGCTCTTATTTGAGATCACGAATTCAGAAACAAGAAACATAAAAGTTCAACCCGCTCCTAACCCATTTAACAAAAGTTTGAATTTTATTTTTGATATTGAAGCTCAGGAAATACCATCTGGTATTTCTTTAGCAATTTTTAATGCCAGGGGACAACTAATTTTTGAGGAGGAAATTACTCTATACTCTACATTAAAGGTTGGTTTGAATAGAATTGAAATCCCATGGAAAATTTCAAATGAGCCAGGTATATACTACTATAAAGTGAGAGTGATTGATGATGAAGAATGGATGTTAGCTCCTGCAGGTAATTCCGGATCCCAGGGGATAATAATTTTTGTAAGGTAATTTATTTCATTCTTGAATAGTACAGATCGTCATATCGTCGCATGATAATACCTTGTAAATTTGCAAAATTTTTGAGGCTGTTATGGAGAAAACTTTTTTCCTCTCTTTCTTTTTTAAGTTGATTTTTCAGGATTTCTAGTTTTTCGTCAGCTGATATGGTAGGATCTTCAAGTCGGTCATTCTCATAGGTAGCCTCCGGCTCTTTAAATAATTCCGGAAAGCCTTGGTAATTAAAATCAAGAAATTTGAGAATGAATTCATCTTGTCTTCGTAGGTCTGCCATAGTTAAATTGTCGAGGGTAATTCCAAAGAAAGTGGAAATTCTGACCAGGGAATCAAGGGGAGGAAAAGACGTTCCTCTTTCGTAATGACCAATCACACTTTTCTTTTTTTCAATTAAATCGGCTATCTGCTCTTGCGATAGGCCGAATTTCTCTCTGAAAAATTTAAGATTCGAATGTAAAAAAATCTCCATTTATTTTGGAATTTGTAATATAACTGTGATATTTTTATAATATAATCAGAAATAATTGTACGAAAAATATACGAGACATTGCTAATTAATTCAAAAAAAAATTTACCATGGACAATACCGTCCAGGTTTAAAAGTATGCTTGGTTTCTGAACGTGATGGCTCAGCCTCCAATGTCTACAACTATAACTCCCTTTTAGTTTTGAAAAATTATGACAGAAATTCTATTTACTTTCATTGGCCTTTTTAAAGATTCTGAGTTAATCTACCTGATAAGTACTGTATTATGGATCTTTATTGCTGCTGTGGTCGGGATAGACAGGCTTATTAGATCTCATCTTCAAGCCGACAAACTTATCCTTAAAAAAATTGAGACGGAATCTGAAAATTTAAGATTACAGATTTTGCTATTAAAAAGTGATTTTGAAAGTCTAAAGTCTGATTTCAAACTTAAGTCTCGATTCTATGCAAATATTACTCATGAATTCAGGACCCCTCTTACATTACTTCTTGGACCGCTTGAGGAGGCATTCCAAAAAGATACAAAATCGTTCAGCAAGACTGAACTCATCTTAATGCTAAAGAATTCAAGAAAACTGTTGAGGTTAATAAACCAACTGCTTGAAATATCCAAAATTGAGTGGGGAGGTTCTGGGTTAACTATTATCAGGGGGGATATAACCGAACTTCTTAGCACAATCACTTCCTTTTTTTTATCAATGGCTGAAAAAAGACAGGTAGATTTTATCAGGAATATGCCACTTGAAAATCCCCTGTGTTATTTTGATCCTGAAAAAATTGAGAAAATAGTTACTAATTTATTGTCCAATTCATTCAAATTCACTACACCCCAGGGGCAGGTATTTTTTAATGTTGATTTCTCTTATTCACCTAATGGGGATCAACAGGAAATTGATAACATTATAATTTCTGTTTCAGATACTGGAATTGGAATTGACTCGGAAAAGATCCCAAAACTATTTGATTTGTTTTATAGCTCAGACAACAGAGAAGGGAGAGAATACGAAGGAAGTGGAATTGGGCTGGCCCTCGTCAAAGAATTGGTCGAAAAGCACCTGGGGAATATTCAGGTTGTTAACCAAATAGTTGGTGTAAAGTTTATAGTTACGTTGCCTGTTAACAAAAGGTATTTTGCTGAAAGTGAGATTACCACATTCTCATTTAATGCAAATCCAAAAAACATTAATGAACTTGAATATCTTGAGACTCCCGGGATTGAAATTATTTCAAAGTTTGATAAAAACGAATTTGATGTTATCAAGAATTCTTCTCTGATTCTATTGGTAGAAGACAATGATGATATGCGTACATTAATCAGGGAGAGGTTTGGCAAGCAATTTCTAATTAAAGAAGCAAAGAATGGACTTGAAGGTCTTGCAATGGCTCTGGAGATAATTCCTGACTTAATTATAACAGATCTTGTAATGCCGCGTATGAGTGGAATTGAACTATGCACATTTCTAAAAAGCGATGAACGAACTAATCATATTCCTGTAATAATGCTTACCGGCAAATCTGCAGTTGAAGAAAGGATTAAAGGCCTCGAAACAGGTGCGGATGATTATCTGATTAAACCATTTAATATTAATGAATTGCAGGTAAGGGTAAATAACCTGATTGATCAAAGAAAAAAACTCAAGGAGCGATATGAGCGGGATCTAAAAATCCCTAGAAATGAATTTAGCAGGGTGATTAGTAAGGATGAAAAGTTTCTCGATAGAGCTGCCAAAGCGGTTGAAAGAAATATCGCCAACAGCCACTTTTCTGTGGAGGACTTCCAAAAGGAAATGGGAATGAGTCGAATGCAATTGCATAGAAAGCTAAAGGCTTTGTCAGAAAAATCCACCAGTGAATTTATACGATTAATAAGAATGAAAAGGGCCGCTGAGATGATTTTGAATGGCCAGGGAACCATTTCAGAAATTGCATATGAAGTTGGATTTAATGATCCTTCTTATTTTACGAAATGCTTTAGAAATGAATTTGGTATACCACCTTCTGAATACAAAGATTATATGAATGGACTGGAGTGATATAATTGTACAAGTTTTAGGGATTAAATTACCACTGAGCCTGAATTTACCAGAATACTTTTGTTCTGATGACCAAAACAATACTGGCATTAGGAAAAAGTGGCCCTGTCATGAATGCGATAGTTAACGAGCTTCTGTCAGCCGGCAATCATGTTTCAATTGTTGGATGTCCTGAAAGGAATGCCATTAGTCAACCATCACTGGTAAAAACGGTCGGAATATGCTCAGTTAGAGACTTAATCTCAAATGGCTCTTTTGAAACAATTTTTATTAATCTTTACGGAGAGCCTTCTACTGCTGAAAATAGACTAATTCAGCAGGCTATTAAATGCGCAGCTAACAAAAAAAACATTACATTTCTTATTCTAAGGCGAGCTGGCAGGAATAATAGCATTGAATTATCAAACCCTGACAATCAACACAGCTGTAAATTTGCAGTAATCATATCTTCATTCATTTTTGAGGACCTGCTTCTTTCGTCATTCAAAACCAATATCCACCTTTCACGCGAATTACTAGCCGGGAGTTACGGAATTTCTGCAAGTGATATCGGAAGACAGATTGACAAAGCCATTAAAATGAAAAATCAGTTTAATGGTATTACATACTTTGTGCAAGGTCCTGAAAAAATCGATTTGAATGAGGTTACAGCCAAAACAAGAAATCATCTTCGGGTTGTAAAAAAACCAAGCCTGCAGGTTAGGAATTTATTCCAGGCTTTAACCCGGATTAGATGTATAGCATTCTTTATGCGAAATCCGGTAAAAGCATTTCATATCGATAAAGAATGGAATGAATTAGGGAAACCTCAAATTTCGTTTGATGGATTCTTAAACAAGATTGCTTAAACTGCGAAGTTGAGACAAAGTAAAATATCTCTGGATCATGATAATACCTACTTTCAGGATATAGTTGAAAGAGGGTTTGAAATGGTTATTAAGATAGATTTTAATTATTCATTTAAATACCTAAATAAACCGGCAAGGCATTTCTTCAGAAATTACGAGCTTGAAAATGAAGGGTTGAAAAGAGTACTGTCCACAAAGTTTCCCAAAATAAGGTTGAATGAAGCTATTGAACAAGGTTGTATTACAGGCGAAACACATCTCGAAAATAACGAGAATGTTTCTGTTCCGTTGAGCTACTTGCTTCTAAGTCACTCGAATGAATATGAAGGAGAAATGTTTACTTTAATTTTAAGGGATAATACTTCCAAAAAGGCTATTGAATCAAGTTTCTCTCAAAAAAGAGATGAACTTAATAGATTTATATATAGAGTTTCACATGACTTGAGAGGCCCAATTGCCAGCATGATGGGGCTCTCCAATTTGGTACACAGAGAAATTAATGAAGCTAAGTCTCTTGATTACTTTAGTCTCTTTCAAAGTCAGGTAGAGAGGTTAAATAATATTGTAATCGCGCTGGGTAAACATTCAGTCCTGGAATTTAGTGACTACGAGCAGGAAGAATTCACTTTCAATAATATTGTAGCGGATATGCTTGCCTCATATCAGGATCTAAATTCAAAAGTGGTAAAAATTAATAAAAGCATCATTAAAAACACCTTCATTGGAAATCAATTTGCCTTACAGACCATCCTGCATTCTCTAATTGACAATTCCTGCAATTTTCTATCAGAACACAGACCTGGGTTAATTTCAATCGAAGTTTACGATAATACAGAGTTTATTTTTATTACAATTGAAGACAATGGAATAGGGATTGAAAATATCTATAAGCAAAATATCTTTCAAATGTTCTATAAGGCTAGCACAAAATCTCGAGGGAGCGGATTGGGTCTGTATTTGTTTGATACTGCCGTTAAGAAAATGGGTGGATCTTATTTAATGGAGAGTGAAGTAGACAAGGGAACCCGGTTTGAAGTAATTATCCCGATTGATCAATCCCACCTTTTTAGAAAATAATTTAATCCAATTCTGGGTCCATGATTGGTTATTCGAGAACCATTCTTGTTGGCGTTTAAATTATATACTCCCAGATAATATTCCCCAATCAGATTAAATCTTCTCACTTCCACACCAATACCTGCAAGAAATCCAAAGTCCATGGACCTGAAATCATTGGAATTTTCAACTTTATCTCCGTTTTCCTCCGGATTATTACTTGACTTCACTGCTTTTATTAAAAATGAAGGAACAACTCCGAGCTTAATGTGAATGTTTTCAGATTCAAACCTATCTGAAAGATAAAGGTTTATTGAAATAGGTACCGATATAAAGTTAAGTTTCTGTTTAGTTTTAATTTTGAGATTATTTTGATTTGAGAGTGCTTCTATTTTAGAAAAGGTTCCTGCAGCCTTTGAATATAAAATATCTACCTGGAGACCTATTGTGATAGTTTGATAATATTTAATATTTAATCCGCTGGCCTGTGCATATCCTGGTTTGATATCTGTGAACTGGGCTCCCTCCAAAAACGATATCCCCTGGTAAGTGGAAATTCCAAAATTCAGACTTCCGGCAGGAGATTTATATTGACTGATTACATCATTTCCGCTGAAAGCCAGAAATATTGCGGAAAGGATAAAGTGCTTCAAAGCATTATTAAAATGATGTTTTACATATTTCATCCACTAAAAGTACCATTTAGTAAAATTAAAAAAAGTCTACTAATACTAATAATATTACATTAATAAGTAAGTATCTATTTAAATAGAAAAACTTATTATGGATTAAATTAATATAGTGGTCTAAACTACCTGGAAATATGAAAACAAGAATTATTAAGCAAACATTCATATCCTTTGGGTTATTGCTTGCTATTTCATTCTATGCAATAAGTCAAAAAATAACCATAGCGGATGGCAACTTTAATGATCCGGCTATCTGGAGTCCGGCAGGTGTTCCAGCTTCTTCGGATGATGTAATAATAAACCGTGATGTTATAATAAACACGGCTCACATAATTAATTCGTTGCTAATTAATAACAAAGAGAATTATACGGCCACGGTGGAAATGTACGCTGGTGCGGGTCTTTCTGTGGTACGGGATGTTCAGTTGGAAATGGCGCCGGGTATTCTGAAGGAAGTTGAAATTATTATGGCCGATGGCGCTCTCTTAGATATTGGCGGGAATATGAATTTTATCAGGGAGAATGAAGGACAAGACATTGGCTGTAGATTGTTTATGACGGGAGGAACGACAAGCGTAGCAGGGGATCTGAATTACAATTATTTAACAGGTGGTTGGACAGATGGAACAATTTTCTTTCCGGAATTCATCACAGAAATCCAATTATTTGGTAATAGTGAACTGTCGGTTTCCGGAACGATGAACCTGATCCAGGATGAGGCTACAACATTATCAACATTTCAGTACATTTTGCAGGTAAGAACTCTGGATAATGCTAAACTGAACGTTGGTTCTCTGGTTATGCAACAGGATGTTGATGTAAGTGCGTATACCCCTCAAATCCACGTTGAATCACTGGGGGCTTCCACAATTACCATTGCCGGCGATTTAACAATGAACCAGATGGGAGCAGCATCAAACTTATTACGGTTTGAATCTGAGGATATTTCGAGCTTCAGTATTCTGGGAAACATAATAATAAATAAACAATTGGGCCGTACAATACTTTTTGAGCTCTGGAACAACAGTACCGGTACGGTAAATGGAGATATATCCGTCACAAAAAGTGGAGGAACATCCAATATTGCAATAAGGGCAAGAGATCAATCCAATTTAATTGTGAACGGTCCGAATGGGTTGACAAAGACCGACAGTGGCGGGGGTTCCCTTTTTAATTTAGATGTGGAAGCCAATGCCAGCATGAATTTTACAAACGGAAGTGTCGCTATTTATGCCGATAATACTACTGCGGGATCAACCATACTTGAAATAAATGGCGAGTTATCCATTGGCAAAGACCTAATTATAAACGCCCTGTACCGGAGATTCAATATTAATCTTACCGGCACCCTTTTGAATCCCGCATTATTATCCGTAGGAGGAAATTTCAATCTCACTTTTAATCCAAGTAATTTAAGTCCATCCGGTGTTGCATTTACAAATGCGAAATTAATTGTGGGCAATGATGTAAATATCTATCAAAATGCAAGTTCCGATAGCAAGGAGCTTTTTCTAACATTTGATGGAGATATTGACGGAACTATTGGCGGTAATTTTACCTGGGAAGATAAGAGAGGTATTTCAAACTTTACTCTGGGGGGAATTGTGGCCGGAAGTGCAGGCACGCTTCAAATGGGTAACCTTAATTTAAAACATACGGCTATTTTATCTCATTCTTCTTCCGCGATGACAACAACACTTAAACAAGATGCAGCCATAGTTGTAAGTGGAAATTCGCAATTGACTATTGATACGGACTTCGGTTTAACAACGGAAAGGAATAAACTATATCTGCTTGATAATTCAAATTTAAATGTGATGGGAGATTTTACAATTTCCAGTAAAAATCAGCAAAATGCAACGCTCTTCCTGTTCAATAACTCTTCCCTTACTTTAGGCGGTGAACTATTACGACCATTAAACTTCGGTGATATTAGTTTTAATGATCAAAGTTACATGACATTTAATGGTAACTCACCTCAGGTTATTCCTGCTCAATCTTTGACTGGAGCCGGCACGGACGGTATTTATTTCAACCGGGTTGTTGCCAATAATACCAGCCCAACGATTCCTCAACTCACCTTAATTTCGGATGTTAACTTAAACCAACTTGATTTCATGAGTGGAATAATAAAAACTTCTTCCACAGCGAAAATCATATTTAGGGAAGGTGGAATTTCCACAGGGTCAGGTAATCAGAGATTTATTGATGGACCTGTGCAGAAAAACGGAACTACAGATTTTGAGTTTCCATTAGGCGATAGTAATGGAACAATCGACCGGTGGTCGCCCCTTAGTGTGAGTAACATTACTGGCGGCGCTTCAACCTTAACCACTACTGCTGAATATTTCATTGGCTCAGTTCCGAATAGTGATGATATTGATCCAACTCTGGCCACCATCAGTGGTATTGAATACTGGGATGTGAGTCCTTCTGAAGGAATTTCGGCGGAGGTTACTCTATTTTGGAAAGATGCTGATTTTAGTGAGATTACGGATGAGGAAGATTTAACATTTGCGCATTATAATAGTACTTCGAGCCGGTGGGAAGACATGTTCGGCGCAGTTGGTGAAGGAAGTGTCGTGGGACCAGGTGGAGGCGAAGGTTCGATAACAGCCTATCTCTCAAGTTTTAGCCCGGTCTCTTTCGGAAGTAAAGGGGGTGTGAATCCACTGCCGGTAATTTTAACTGATTTCAAAGCTGAATTGAAAAATAAGTTTGCAGAGATTTCCTGGATAACTTCAAGCGAAATTGAGAATGATCGTTTTGAAATAGAGAAGTCCATGAATGGGAGGGAATTTCTGAAAATTTCTGAGGTAAAGGGTCATGGGTCAACTTCTGAAGAAAATTTTTACATTATAAAAGACAGACCTTTAAATGGTGTCAATTATTACCGTCTCAAACAAATAGATTTTAGTGGTAAGTATACCTATTCAAAGGTGGTTTCGGTAGAAAAGAATGATTTGTTGGCCAGCACGCCGGTAATTTATCCTAATCCTGTTTCATCCGGCATCATTGGAAAAATAACCATTGATATGAATCCGGAAATTGCAATTAATGGCGATCCTCTGAGTATTACGCTCATCGGACCCACTGGAAATACAATAATAAGGAAGGAAGTTGTATATAGCGGTAATTCGATTAACCTCGACTTGGACCAGGATCTCAATAAAGGAATTCATTTTGTAATTGTAAGTAATGTTTTAAAAAGATATCAAACCAAACTTCTTGTTGAATAGAAAAATGCCTAATACAGGCCTTTTTTGTACCGAAGGAGGGAATCGAACCCTCACTCCCGAAGGAACACGATTTTGAGTCGTGCGCGTCTACCAATTCCGCCACTTCGGCTCTAAAGCACGCAAACATATTGCATGATGCCCATTTTTACAATTATTTAAGATCAACATCTACAAAAGAAAAAGCTTCCGCATCAGTTGAAAACAATGCTTTGGTTTTTTGCCAGGTGTCCTTAAAGAATTCTGAATCACGATAGTTATTTAACTCTTTTTCTGAATTCCATTTGCTAATAGTTGCCAGTTGGGAATGATTATGCACATTTCTTTTTAATTCCAGGTGAATACAGCCAGGTAGTGTCCGGATCTTATTCTCAGCCTGTTCAAAGATTTTCAGGAAGCTCTGAATATTCTCCTCTTCAAAATTCATTATTACAATTCGTGTCAGCATTATTGTTCAATATTAATAATTATCGGGCTATCATAATCAAGCCCAAGCAGCTGCGCGGCATTGCCTTTGTTGATTCCAATTTCAAGTAACCCCAGACTGTTAAAAATTATGAAACACTCACCGTTCTCAACTGAATCATAATAATCATGAACATGAAAAGCTCGTTCGCGACCAAAGGATATTGCAAATCGCTTATCCCTGGTGAGGAAACGAAAAGTCTCTTCTTCAATATTTGAGATAAGATTTCCGTAGTAATCTACCCTGATCACATGCCCGGCAATTTGAGATTTTGTTGATTTCACTCTGCGGGGTATCATTATCTTAAAATCATCAATTCGCACGCCCAGGTCTGAAAATCCAACTCCACTTGCCAATTTTGCCGCTGCAGTGGCTAATATATCCTTTGCCGGGAACTGACTTCGTATCTTGTGAGGATTGTTCAAATCTATTGCTTCAGTGCTTGTTTCTTCAGTAATCAATCCAAATAAGCCGTTGTCATGCCCAAGAAAATAATGTTCATTAACCTTTAAACCCACAAATCGGGATTTTGCTGAACCCACAGCAATCAGGTGAGTTGTTCCTTTCGGAAAATCTCTATACACTGATTTCACCACAAAAGAAGCATGGGCTAAATCTCCTGCTTGCACGTTGTGGGTTATGTCAACTATGGTTAAATTAGGATTAAATGCAAGGATCCTGGCTTTCACGGCTGCAATGTAATGGTCGGTTTCTCCGAAATCCGATGTAAATGTGATGATGGCCATGAAAGGATAATAAATTTGCTAAATTTGTGAGTAAAAATAATTAATTTTCAACCATTTAAAGATCAAGTAATTTAAATTCAAATCTGCAACGTTTGGTAGAAAAGGTAATCACACTTGAAAATATTTCCCTGATAGATTTTCTTGGAATTGAAGATCAGAATATCAAAGAAGTGGCATCGGCATTTCCTAAAAGTAAAATAATTTCCAGAGGCAATGAGATAAGGATTAAAGGAAACTCAGCAGAGATTCTTCGAATCAATGCGATACTGAATTCCCTGCTGGAACATTATCATAAGTACGGTAAAATTACTCATACAAATATTCAGGATGTTTTGACTTCAAACATTAACGAAGAAAAAGAAATCCCTTCAAAAGATGAAGTTCTCATATACGGTCCAAGCGGGTCAGTAATAAAGCCGAGAACAATTAATCAGCAAAAACTGGTTTACAGCGTGCGTGAGAATGATGTTATTTTTGTTGTTGGACCTGCTGGTACCGGAAAGACCTTTGTTTCGGTTGCAATGGCTGTTCAGGCTCTTAAGAATAAGGAAGTAAAAAAAATAATTATAACCAGACCCGCTGTAGAGGCTGGAGAAAATCTCGGATACCTTCCCGGAGATCTAAAGGAAAAGATTGATCCCTATCTGCGCCCGATATATGACAGCCTCGATGAAATGGTTCCTTTTGAGAAATTGAAATTTTATCTGGAAAGCCGCGTCATTGAAATTGCTCCATTGGCATATATGCGTGGCAGAACATTAAACAATGCTTTCATTCTTCTTGACGAAGCACAGAATACAACTCCGATGCAAATCAAAATGTTCCTTACAAGGATGGGGCCGAGTTCCAAAGTAATTGTTACAGGAGATATGACCCAAATTGATTTACCGAAGAATCAGAACTCCGGTTTGGCAGAAGCAATAGGTATTCTGAAGGATATTCCCGGGGTTGGTTTCATTGAATTACAACCAAAAGATGTCGTCAGGCATAAAATTGTGCGAGATATTGTTGAAGCATATCAAAAAACAATAATCAAAAAAGACAACTAGTTATTAATATAATTATATTGTGGGGTGCAAGAACTAGCGCCCATGCCGTTTGCCAGGTTAACCCTGGTTTTTTCTTTAGGTATATTATCATGCAGATATGCCGCCATTCCTCATGATTTCTCCTACTTCATTTTGTTGTCAGCGTATTTAGGGGTTGCCATTAGTTTCAGGAAAAAATTATTCAGCAATAGCCATCTGGTTGGCATACTTGGTCTGCTAACCATTTATTTGGGAGGATGGAGTATTTACTCCAATCAATTACAAACAGAAAACCCCCACCTTAATTCACCAAAACTTTTGGAATCAGAAAGTTTCTTACTCTGGTTAAATAAACCATTGGATAAAAAGGGCGAGCGTAACAGGGGAATTGCAGAAATTATCGGATTTCAAATTGATGGGAACTGGAGGAAATGTAACCACAGGATTTTAGTTACTCTTACGGAAGATGTTGATGGGAAACTGGGAGATCTTCTGCTGGTAAAATCCCATCCTGATACCATTAAAAATTTTAATGATAATTTAGAGTTTGACTTCAAAGCATATTACGCGTTACAAGGTATTTACTTAACTCAATATATTACTCCAAAGAAAGTTGTTGCAAAAAGTGTAAGAGATATCCCATTACATCAAAGTCTTGCCTTTAACACCCGAATTCAAATTGAGCAAACTATTGACAAATATTTCGGGGACAGCCAGTCGGGTGGAGTTCTCAAGGCCCTAACCATTGGTCAGAAGAGCGATCTTGATCCGGATGTGAAAGAGAATTTTAGCAATTCAGGCACCATGCATGTTTTGGCGGTTTCTGGTTTACACGTTGGAATATTTTATGGAATATTTTTATTCATTTTCAATAAATTAATAAATACAAGATGGAAATATTTGATAATCACCTTCATTGTAATACAACTTTGGTTTTATGCCCTTATCACAGGACTTAGCCCTTCGGTGGTCCGGGCAGTTACCATGTTCAGTATATTGGCCTTGGGAAAGTTGATTGATAGACGAAGTAATGCTTTCAACCTTGTATTTGCCAGTGCATTTATGATTTTGCTTTTTGAGCCTGGATTGCTCTTTTCGGTGGGTTTTCAGCTGTCTTACCTTGCTGTTCTGTCTATATTATTTTTTGGACCAAAGTTAACCCGAGCTCAACCTGTTTGGATTCCTCCAAAGTTATGGACCCTGTTGGCTATTTCACTTGCTGCACAAATTGGAACCTTGCCATTATCGTTATATTATTTTAAGCAATTTCCCACCTATTTCCTCTTAAGTAACCTGCTGGTAATTCCTGCTGTTTTTATAATTCTAAATGGTGCAATCTTATTTATTGCAATTGGGTTTATTGATTTTTTTCAACAGGGACTGGCTTATCTATTGGACAAGTTTGTAAATATGATGTTGCTATCTGTTGAGCTATTAAATAAATTACCTTTAAATGTTATTTCCACCAGAGTTTTCGGTACAAAAGAGGTGATTTTGCTCTATTTGTTAATTTGTAGTTTGAGCATTTTCTGGTTAAAAAGAAAGTACAGTTGGCTGATTTATTCGTGTGCACTCATTGGTGTTTTCTTCATTAGTAGAATTTTTACCTTATGGATGTACTATCATTAATGTTAATTAATTATATATTCCAGTAAATTTGAATGAAGGCAAATAATGGAATTTGTTAAATATTCTGTTGAACAAAGAATTGCAACCGTAATTCTAAGCAGACCAGCAAAGCGAAATGCATTAAATAATCAATTTGTTCGCGAACTAGACGAAACATTTGCCAAAATTGATAAGGATAAACGTACTAAGGTCGTCATCATCAAGGCAGAAGGCGATGTTTTTTGTGCCGGAGCTGATTTGGAATATCTGAAGCAATTGCAACAAAATACTTTTGAAGAGAATCTTGAGGACTCTACTCAACTGAAGAATCTTTTTTACAGAATTTATCAATCAGACAAAATTGTTATTGCACAAATGCATGGACATGCCATTGCCGGCGGTGCCGGTATAATTACCCTATGCGACTATGTTTTCGCATCTAACCAGGCAAAGATTGGATACACCGAAGTGAAGATTGGCTTTATTCCAGCAATAGTTACTCTTTTTCTGATAAAGAAAGCCGGTGAGGGCAGAGCTAAGCAGTTATTGTTGAGTGGAGACCTTATCGACGCCGAAACAGCCGTTAATTTTGGACTTGTTTATAAGGTTGTAGAGGCAAATGAACTTGAATCATCAGTACTTAATTTTGCGAAGAAATTAGTTTCGGATAACAGCGGAGAATCCATGAAAATGACAAAGCAATTAATTCATAAGGTACAAAAGATGAATGAAGAGGAGGCGTTGGATTATGCGGCAAAATTGAACGCAAAAGCAAGAGAGAGTAAAGATTGCAGGAAAGGTATTGAGGCTTTTCTTGATAAGAAAAATATTGAATGGTAGGTATGCATCTGATGGCGTAAGAATCTTAATTCAAAGTAAAATTTATGTAGGGTGATAGACATCTGCTCCCCGTGGCGGAACTAATTAAGTTCATCTAGATCTGGAGACTTTGGCACTCTTATAACCACCTCACTATTAAATCCATTCAATCGTGCTTCTTCGGTATTAAACATCAAGATAGAATCTCTTTTTTCGGGATGATTCTTGAAATCCCACTCTTCGATTAGAATATTATTCAAATAAAATTTCACACTCTTAAGCCGATTGAAATTACTCATTGGCAAATCAAAATCTGGATCGAGGGAAACCGCAAGAGTATCCACATCTCCATTGCCATAATCAAAATAAGTTATTGGAACTGTCCACCCACTCAAGCCAAACTGATGAAAACCATCCCTTTCTTTCACTTCAATAAAGGGATGCTTTCCCGGTATATTTGGGTTGGCCACTCTTAATTCCGTTTCATCATATAGAGGTTCTGAGTTGAAAAAATCTCCTTCTGATTGACTGAAAACAAAGTAAGCATAAATATTTTCTGGCTTACCTGTAAAAGGATTGCAGGAATTAACCAGAGCCAATCCTATAAAAAGAACAATTGCCTTCTTCATTCTTTTATCAATTGACTAATAAAAACTCCCCCATTAAAATTAATATGAATTACGTAATTTCCGCATGCCAAATGCGATATATTTATTTGATTTTCTTCATAAGAAAGAGCTTTATCAACCACCAGCTCCCCTCCTTGTGAATCGTAGATTTTTACATAGGGCTTTTTTAGCGGAGATATATTATGCTTTATTGTAATGTAATCTTTAGCCGGATTAGGAAAGAATTGAGCTTCAATTTCATCCTTCCGGAAGTGTATAGGTCCCCCACTTCCAATTTCAACAAACTTATAGGCACTTAAGTTTGAGCCGCAAGCTAGTTTTGAAGGGATCAATCTGGAGATTGATTTTGGTTTTTTGGAATCCCAGCTCCGTTCTGACTGGCCTTCCTCTTTGTTTGCCTGGAATGATCTAAA
>DASWHX010000187.1:0-4559 GCA_036397995.1 Cyclobacteriaceae bacterium | reverse complement strand
TGCATGACCTGTGATATAGTTTATATTGGCTCCCGGAGCAATTCCTATTCCGCCCACGATTGCTGCCAGCGCATCAGAAATATAATCTCCATTCAGATTCAGAGTTGCAATAACAGAGTATTCGGCCGGTCGCGTCAGGATTTGTTGAAGAAATGCATCAGCAATTACATCTTTAATTAATAGTTTCCCGGCTTCGATTGCTTTTTGTTGAGCGGAATTTGCAGCTTCAGTTCCTTCTGCAACCGCGATTCTGTCATACTCTGCCCAGGTAAAAGTCTTATCTCCAAATTCTCTTTCTGCCAGATCATATCCCCATTTTTTGAATGCGCCCTCGGTGAATTTCATAATATTACCTTTATGAACCAGCGTTAAGGTGGGTCGTCCTTCGCTAAGCGCGTATTCAATCGCTGACCTTACCAGGCGTTCTGTACCTTCAAGCGAAACAGGCTTTATACCGATGGATGAGGTTTCAGGAAACCTGATCTTTTTGATGCCCATTTCTCCTGTCAAAAACTTTATTATTTTATCAGCTTCCGGAGTTCCATGCATGAATTCGATCCCCGCATAAATATCTTCAGTGTTTTCACGGAAAATAACCATGTTAGTAGTGCTGGGATCCTTTACAGGTGATGGCACACCATGAAACCATCTCACCGGTCTCACGCATGCATACAAATCCAATTCCTGACGAAGGGCCACATTCAGAGACCGAATGCCACCTCCAACGGGGGTGGTCAGGGGACCTTTAATGCCGACCAGATATTCCCGAAATTTATTCAGAGTTTCCTCAGGCATCCAGTTTCCTGTTTCATTGAAAGCTTTTTCCCCGGCAAGCACTTCCATCCACTCAATCTTTCGTTTTCCACCATATGCATTTTCTACTGCGGCATCAAATACTAGCCTGGAAGCGGGCCAAATATCAATACCGGTTCCATCTCCTTCAATGAAAGGAATTACCGGATTATCCGGTACGCTAAGCTTTCCATCGGTGATAGTTATTTTCTTACTGGTCATTATTTACTATTTTTATTTAATAAGTGGTGAATTTAAACAATCCCGACAGTTTTTAAATGACACACGCCACAAGTTTTGCTTAAATTAACCGGCCAGTTATGATTTCATTGATTTTACCCTTGCTTTTATCAGTTTTTGCCGTCAATGTTTTAGGTGAGAATGATGTCGAAGAAATATGCCTTAATGACAAGGAGAAGGAGCTGTATCAATTAATAATGGAGTACCGCAAAGAAAAGGGATTGAATTCCATTTCATTGTCTCCTTCTTTAAGCAAAGTGGCACAAACCCATGTCAATGACCTGAATGAGAATTATAAACTGGATGAAAAATGCAATGCTCACAGCTGGTCCAGGAAAGGCAAGTGGACATCTTGCTGTTATACCGAAGATCATAAAAAAGCGGAATGCATGTGGGATAAACCAAAAGAACTTGCAGAATACAACAGCAAAGGATATGAAATTGTAAGCTGGGGGTTTCCTGAATTATCAGCGCTGACCGCTTTGAAGGAGTGGCAAAAAAGTCCGGGGCACAATCCATTATTGATAAATTCTGGAGTTTGGGAGCAAGCCAGGTGGCAAGCTATAGGGATTGGATTGCGTGGAAACTATGCCGCAGTCTGGTTTGGAGTGATGAAAGACACCAATTCTGAGATCCAATTCTGCGATTAGTATTTCTCTTCGTCATTAGGGAAATCGCCTGCCTTAATATCAGAAATATATTGAGACACCGCATCGGAAATTATTTTGTTCAGGTCTGCGTATCTTCTCAAGAAACGGGGCTTAAAATCTTTTGTGATACCCAGCATATCCTGCATTACCAGAACCTGGCCATCCACATCCGCTCCGGCTCCAATCCCGATGGTTGGAATTGTTAACTGATCGGCAACTTTTTTCGCTAGTTTTGCAGGAATTTTTTCAAGTACCAGTGCAAAGCATCCACACTCTTCCAATAATTTAGAGTCTTCCAACAGTTTGGTTGCTTCAGCCTCTTCTTTGGCTCGTACAGTATATGTTCCGAATTTAAAAATAGACTGTGGGGTTAAACCAAGGTGCCCCATAACCGGAACTCCGGCACTTAAAATTCTCTCCACCGATTCTTTTATTTCGCTTCCGCCTTCAATTTTTACCGCATGAGCTCCCGATTCTTTCATGATTCGAATCGCAGACTTCAACGCTTCCTGCGAATCTCCCTGATAATAGCCAAAGGGTATATCTACGATTACCAGTGCCCGTGAAACGCCCCGTACAACTCCTGAGGCATGGTAGATCATTTGGTCGAGAGTGATTGGAAGAGTTGTTTCATGCCCTGCCATTACATTAGAAGCAGAGTCACCTACAAGAAGCACATCGATACCGGCTCCGTCAAGAATACGAGCCATGGAGAAATCATAAGCGGTTAGCATGGAAATTTTTTCGCCACGGTTTGTCATTTCCTGCAACTGATGAGTGGTAACTTTTTTTATGTTTGATTTTGGTACCGACATTTTATTCCAGGTAAACGCCCTTCTTTTGTGATTCAAGATTAACTATTATGGTTTCATTAAGGGTTGTTGACAACTCATAACCTCGGTATTTTGCAGAAACAGGAAATAAAGTATGGCCGCGATCCACCAAAACTGCCACTTCAATTTTCTTTACATCGAAAGAAAGAAATGGACGCATGCCGTAAGCAAAAGTTCTGCCGGTGTTCAGCACATCATCTACCAGGATAATAACTTTCTTTTTCAGAATTTTTGGCTCCTGGTCGATGGTGATTTCTGAAGACTCCGGCTTTTCCTTGTCTATCGATATTTTCACCAATTTTACTTTAACAGGTGAAATTTTCTCTACTGCCTTTGCAAGTGATTTGGCAAGGACAGTTCCCTGTCCTTCAATACCCGCAATTATGATCTCTTTCTCTTTGAGATTATTTTCATAGATCTCATACGCCATCCGGAGAATTTTCTGACTTATTTGATTTTCAGAAAGAATTAAGCTCGATTCCATGCCTTCAAGAAGATAAGGAGATAAAGGTAATAGGGTTAGCCCTAAATTCATAGCACCCGGATGGGCGATTATAGCCTTTTGAGGGCTGTTTCCTTATGAAAGATTTTTTTAACTAATTCAATCAGGGACGGAACTCCTATAATAAATATTAGCGGCAGCATTGGAAGTAGAAATCTACCATCCCAGTCAACAGTTGTAAGACAAACAATGCCTGTATGTGTTAAAATGAAAACCAACGCAAATAAGATTACTCTCCCTGGTAAGCGCGATTTGCTGACACTTATTATGAATCCCGCGTAAACAGGAATAAGAATACCAAGCAGGTATACATTATGCGGCAGGCTATAGTACGGTCTTACCTGGAAAAGCAAATAAAATGCTTTAGCGGAGAAAAGTTTAATAAAATAGAATGGGTTTCGAATTGCAAATTCAGCAATCCTGAAAAGGGGGGCAGCCTCGGCAGATGGAAATGTTAAATCATCCTCCCTGATAATTAGAAGATTATAAGTTGGGATATCCGGATAATGATGTATCCCATAGATCAATTCTCCATATTGGTAGTCATTATATATTATAGATTCAATAAATGTTGCTAGCATTTTATTTAGTAAAAAGAATCCTGAGGTCATTATTAAAAGACAAATAATTGAAAATGCCAATCTTTTTTTTGTGAGTTCTTCCCAAAATACTGAAACTACTAAAGTTGCAAAAGCTACTAGTATTGAAAAGCCGGTGGGTTTGATGAAAAAACAATATAAAATTAGTGGCACTATGATAAACAGGCTTTTCACATTACGGTTAAATGATAATATAAAGTATGTTATGATCACCACAAAACTCACATAAAATGATTCCGCCAGAATATAGAAATTCCATTGAGTTATGTCGAGGAAGGCAAGATAAGTAAGTGTAGTAAGGAAAGCCGTATTGGTGTTTTCGAACAGTTTAAAAGAGGTGAAATAAATAAATATCAGGCTTATACAATAAATAATGACCTGAAAAATGATAACATCAAGTTGTGAGGTTAGTAGACAATCGGCTGCCAAAACAAAAAATGTGTAACCAACATACCAGAAGTTTTTATCTATTCCGAATTCCATAGAAGGGATAGGTGGCAAAGCTATATAGCGGTGAGAATCAGAGACGATCTGGACTCCAAATTTTTGGTAAAGGAAGAAATTGATCAGTAGCCCTAAAATTATTATTATGGGAACATGATATCTATTCCAATTATCTTTCAGCGCCATTTCTTTCATCCTAATTCAGAATACGAAATTTATACGGAATCTCTTTGGAGAATCGGCTTCAAAATTCATCAAATTGAGTGTGAAACCAACGTTGATATATTCTTTGATTTTCACTTAAAAACTATTCTAAATACTTCATTAAAATTGCCAGCAGAGATCGTCAATAAATAACCTCCCGGATCCAAAATTGGATTTATCACGAAAAAATTCTCCCCGGATTTTCCAGGTAATCCTTCCTCTCTAAATACAGTTCTGCCCAGGGAGTTAATAATTCTAATCCCAACTTCCGTTTCCGTTTTCAGTATTGTGGAGA
>DASWHX010000186.1:0-10492 GCA_036397995.1 Cyclobacteriaceae bacterium | reverse complement strand
AGGTTTATTAAAGAAAAAATGGATAATGGTGAATTTGAACTTCCCGCCGGAGTCTCTTATAAATTCACAGGTAATTATGAAAATCAGATTAGGGCTGCTAAAAGACTTGCAGTTTTAGTGCCCATTTCGTTGCTGATAATTTTTCTGATCCTTTATTTTCAATTCGGAAATGTTCAGACGACAACAATGGTGTTTTCAGGGATCTTTGTGGCGTTTTCAGGAGGCTTTATCATGATTTGGTTTTATAGCCAGGATTGGTTTCTGAATTTTGCAGTAGCGGAAATTAGCATGCGGGATCTATTTGATATACACACCATTAACCTGAGTGTGGCAGTGTGGGTAGGCTTTATTGCTCTTTTCGGAATAGCTACCGATGATGGTGTAATTATGGGCACGTACATCAAACAAACCTTTGAGCGCGAAAAACCCAAAAATGTAAAATCTGTGAGAGAAGCCATAATACATGCCGGTGTGAAAAGAGTAAGACCGGCAATGATGACCGCGGCGACTACAATTATTGCTTTGATTCCCGTGCTCACATCTACAGGAAAAGGATCTGATATTATGGTTCCAATGGCAATTCCTGCATTTGGCGGAATGCTTTTCCAGGTAATTACAATGTTTGTGGTTCCCACACTTTACTGCATGTGGCAGGAAAGTATTGTTAAGAACAAAACTGAACAAGAATGAAACGAAGTGTAAAATATATAATAGTGCTTACCATTTCCCTGTTGGTGGTAAATGAAAATGTATTCGGACAGGATAGTATCCAGGCTCCAGTAAATGATTACCTGAAGATAGCTGCTGAAAATAATCCTGGACTGAAGAGTGCGTTTAATCAATACCTGGCCGCACTCGAACGAATGCCCCAGGCCAGGACATTGCCTGACCCAACCATTATGTTTAGCCTATTTATAAGTCCGGTGGAAACAAGATTGGGGGCACAGCGGGCGGGTATTTCCTTAAGTCAGGCTTTTCCCTGGTTTGGCCAGCTAAAGTCCCAGGAAATGGCTGCAGCCCAAACCGCCCAGGCGCAGTTTGAAACTTTTGAAGAAATGCGGAACGAATTATTCTTCAAAGTGCGTTCAACATATTATGATCTATATGTTCTTGAGGCTACAATCGCGATTACAGGAGAAAATATACGATTGCTGCAATCCTTCCGTGAATTGGCCAATGTAAAGCTGGAATCTGCAAAAGGCAGTGCTGTCGATCTTTTGAGAGTAGAAATAGACCTTGCTGACCTGGAGAATCAACTGAAATATCTGGAAGACTCAAGATTACCGTTCCAAGCGGAATTCAAAGAACTGCTTAATACGGAAAATACAATTAACATTCAATTGCCCGATACTCTGGCCACGCTTGTGCTTGAAAAAGGTAAAAATGAATCTCTTGATTCCATAAACCTGCATAATCCCGATCTCAGGAAATTTGATTTTCAAATCAATGCCCTGGAAAGCGAAATTGACGTGGCAAGAAAAATGGGTTTGCCATCATTCAGCCTGGGGATGTCTTATACCATCGTGACCAAGAGAACAGATATGGATGTTCCTGACAACGGTAAGGACATGCTAACATTTCCTCAGGTTGGAGTAAGAATACCCATTTACCGTAAAAAATACCAGGCAATGATTAGTGAAAGGCAATTTCTGAAAACCTCAGTTTCGGATCAAAAGGAAAATAGAATCAATCAGCTGGCGGTACAATTGGATAAAACATGGAGAGATTACCTGGATGCTGAAAGAAGAGTTGGCTTGTATTTAAATCTGACCCGTTTAGCCAACCAGGTGTTGAATATCCTGGTCACTCAATATACATCCGCGGGAAGTGATTTTGAAGAATTGCTCCGAATGGAAAGGCAGCTTTTGAGGTATGAACTGGAACTTGAAAAAGCCAGGGCCGATCAAAACACCGCCGTCGCTTATATCTATTATTTAACCGGAAAACATTTTTAAAATGAAAATACTTGATAAAATTAAAAGTAAAGTCACCTACACTAATTTGGTAATTCTGATTGCCGGAATTTTAATTGGGTGGCTGATTTTTGGGGGAAATCAAAAACCTTCTGAAAATCTTGCAGCGGACCATACTCTTGAAGATCATGAAGCCGGCCAGGTTTGGACTTGCTCCATGCATCCGCAAATAAGGGAAGACGGTCCCGGAAAATGTCCAATATGCGGAATGGATCTTGTACCTGTTGAAATGGATGAGACTGATTTGGATGAGGAAGTCAGTCAGTTTACCGTAAAACTTTCTAATGCAGCGATAAAAATTGCTGAAGTCTCAACAACGGTAATAGAAAGGAAAGCGCCTTATAACGAGATTTATTTACCGGGCAAAGTGATGCCGGATGAACGGCGTATTTCTCAGCTTACTTCCCGTTTCGCGGGCAGAATTGAGAAATTATCCGTCAATTTTACCGGCCAGAAAGTAAGGGAAGGGCAGGTCCTTGCAAAAATATATTCACCTGAACTCGTAACTGCACAAAAGGAACTTTTTGAAGCTGTGAAATACAAAGAAAGTAATCCCAGATATTACGAAGCGTCCAGGCAGAAGCTTAAATTATGGAGTTTAACTGAACAGCAAATCAATAACATTGAAGAGGCGGGAGAAGTAGAATTCTATTTCGATGTACTTTCACCCATTTCGGGTACAATTACTATTCGTCATGTAACCCTGGGAGATTATGTTAAAGAAGGCTCGCTGCTGTTTGAAGTTATGGATTTGAGTCATATTTGGGTTGTATTCGATGCGTATGAAAGTGACCTTCCATGGATCAAACTCCGGGATAAAATCAACTTCACAATTAAATCAATTCCCGGACGTAAATTTGACGCTACAATTACATTTATTGACCCTGTCATAAATCGTCAGACCAGGGTAGCCGGAGTCAGGGCAGAACTTAATAATCCCAGAGATATCCTCAAACCGCAAATGTTGGCCTCTGGCATCCTGATAACCATGCTTCCGGGAAGCAGTGATGATGAGTTGGTTATACCCAAATCTGCAATCCTGTGGACAGGCAAAAAAGCAATAGTGTATGTTATGACCGATATTAATAATAATCTTTTTCAATACCGGGAGATTGAGTTGGGTGCAGAGGCAGGTAACTATTACGTGGTAACAAATGGATTAAGTGAAGGCGAAAAGGTTGCAACCAATGGCGTGTTTAAAATCGATGCAGCGGCACAACTGCAAGGCAAGCAAAGCATGATGAATCCGGAAGGAGGTAAAAGTTCTACCCCTCACCAGCATGGCGAGATGAAGAATGATATGGAGGAAGAAATTAAAATTCCCCTCAGAAAGGAAACCACGGGAAGTGCGCAGGGCGAAAAGGTAATTGTAGATGAAAAATTCAAAGTACAATTAACCAATTTCTATAAATCGCAGTTACAACTGCAGGAAGCACTGGTGGCTACGGATGCCGCAAAGGCAAAATTAGGAGTGCCGGTGGCCGAAGCGGCTCTTTCCAATGTAGATATGACCCTGGTAAAGGGCGAAATGCATAATCTGTGGATGTCGTTCCACTCAAAGTTCAGGGAAGCATTGGATCGGATTGAAAATTCAAATGAGATTGAAACCCAGCGATTAATATATGCAGATTTCAGTGAATCGCTATACGGCGCGATCAAAAAATTTGGGATAGTTGATGAAACGGTATACTACAAGTTCTGTCCAATGGCCCGGGAAAATAAAGGTGGTTATTGGTTAAGTTCTGTGGAAGAGATCAGAAACCCTTACTTCGGTGATGCAATGCTGACATGCGGAGCGAATACGGAAGTAATCAGACAATAAGAATCTGTAGGAAGCGGTAAATAAATTTTCTTTCACACAAATTAAGATTCCTGTAATAATAATCTATTGCAATAATTGGCGATTTTGCACCCCTTAACGTAATTGTCTGATTTAAGCATAGTGCTGCTCTGATTTTCAAAATAATAGGTAAATTGTGAGTTAGTAAAGGCATTAATAATGACTACCCTTTATATTAAGAATATGGTTTGCAACCGCTGTATCATGGTGGTAAAACAGGAAATTGAAAAGCAAGGTTTGCACCCTCAAAAAATTTCACTTGGAGAAGTAACAATTCAGGAAGATGATATATCCGGAGTCACCAAAGATAACCTGGATGCTGCGTTAAGGAATTTGGGATTTGAACGCATTGATGACAAGAAGGCAAGGATAATTGAAGCCATCAAGAATAAAATTATCCAAATGATCCACCACTCAGATAATGTCGAATTGAAAGTTAACTGGTCAAACCTGCTTTCAGAGGAACTGAAATATGAGTACAATTACTTAAGCAGCCTGTTTTCAAGTGTTCAAGGTATAACCCTTGAGCAGTATATAATTCGGCAAAAGGTCGAAAAGGTTAAGGAATACTTGTTTTATGATGAATTTAATTTGAGTGAAATAGCTGACCGGCTGGGATATAGCAGTGTTTCACATTTATCAGCTCAATTCAAGAAAATTACGGGTTTTACTCCTTCAGAGATGAAGAAGTCAAGAGGTATTGATAATAACAGAAAGCCAATCGATTCCGTTTCTTAAGACATGCAATGGATAACGCGTGAAAGTCCCAAAATTGATCGTATTGCCTGCCCCTGGCTGATTAAAAAATTCATTGATCACGATGCTGTTTTTCATTTCGTTCCATTTAAGGATGTAAAATCAAGCGCCAAAATTCTCAACGCTATACCGTATGACATTCCTGGTGTGGAATATACCCATTACGACGATCAATGCACTTTTGATTACTTTATAAACAAACATAAAATTGAAGATCCGGCAGTGGCAATTATTGCCAAAATAGTGAGAGGAGCTGATACTGACCGGCACAGCCTTGCAAGCCAGGCTTCAGGACTTTGGGCAATCTCGTCCGGCCTTGCCTTCAACATAAAAAAAGATCATGAATTATTGGAAGCAGGCTTTATTATTTATGATGCCTTATACTCCTGGGCGAAGCATTTGAAAGATTTGAAGCACACTCAGAATCCAACCGAGATACTATTGGTTGACGTATACCGAAAATTCCTGAAGCATAAAAACTCAGAAAAAAAGATTCCAAAATGGGTAGAGGAGTTGAAGGAAATCATTCAGGATCAAATTGATACCGAGTTAAGTTTAAGTCTAAAAGAAGTTTCAGAGAATCTTCAGGTTCATCCCGCTTATTTGTCCAGAGAATTTTCCAAATACTTTGAGGATTTAAATTTTGGCGATTATCTGAGGAAACTTAGAATTGAAAAAGCACTGAAACTGCTTGAGACAACAAAATATTCTCTTTCCGAAATTGCATTTCTATGCGGGTTTTCCGATCAGAGCCACTTTACCAGAATATTTAAGAAACACCTTGGTATTCCACCAATGGCTTATAAAAAAAATAAATTAAGAGAATCCCGGCGTAAATAGAATCCCAAAGGTTAATTCCCTTCTATATTTTCTTTCTTCAATCACTTTAGTTTGCATCCTGTAAGTCAAGAACAATAATTTTTAAATTCTATGAATGATAACCTTCTAATCTTATTGTCCAGAACAAACGTGAAGGAATTGCTGACAATCGGGGAAGGGATCAGTGCCGTTGAAAATGCATTTAAGCTGTATGGTATGGGCAAAGCGACACCCCCGGGAATTCTTGGCATGCATGCAGATGCCGGAGGGTTTCATATTAAGGCCGGCTTGATGAATCTCGCGAACCACTACTTTGTGGCAAAGACAAATGCCAATTTCCCTGAAAATAGAAAAAATTTTAATCTGCCCACCATCCAGGGAGTTGTCCTGGTAATGGATGCAAAAAATGGCCGACCTCTGTCCATCATGGACTCTATTGAATTGACCATAATCCGAACCGGTGCGGCAACGGCAGTCGCGGCAAAATATCTTTCAAAGCCTGATTCAAAAATTGTAACAATCTGCGGATGCGGCGAGCAGGGAAAAATATCGATTAGGATGTTGAGAGAAATTAGAGATATTCAAAAGGTTTATGCTTACGATACCAACCACCAAACCGCGGAAATTTTTGCCAAGGACGTCAGGGACACTCTTTCTATAGATGTAGAATTAACTGACAGCATTGAGAAGGTTATTCCACTGAGCGACATTTGTGTCACTTGCACGACATCTGAAAAAGCTTTTGTAAAGGAGGCGTATATTTACCCTGGTTTATTCCTTGCCGCGGTTGGAGCCGACAACGAAGAAAAGCAGGAGCTCGAACCGGAGGTTTTGAAAAAATCGAAACTTGTAACGGATTTAACTGCTCAGGCTTCCAAAATAGGAGAGCTGCACCATGCAATTGAGGCAGGTCTCGTTGATGAAGACTTTGTTTATGCCGAGCTAGGAGAAATAGTGGCCGGTACAAAACAAGGAAGAAAATCGCCGGATGAAATATTTGTATTCGATAGTACGGGTATGGCGTTACAAGATGTTGCATCAGCTGTAATAGTATATGAAAAGGCGTTATCCTTAAGAAAAGGGATCTCTTTTGATTTCAGCAAGTGATTTTCGTGTATGTAATAGATAAATGCAAAAACCTTCCTTTAAAGAAGCATTTTGGTTTTGGCTGAAGCTGGGATTTATCAGTTTTGGCGGCCCGGCCGGTCAAATTGCAATTATGCATGAATTTCTGGTTGAAAAAAAGAGATGGATTTCAAACAGCCGTTTCCTTCATGCATTAAATTATACAATGATATTACCGGGACCGGAAGCCCAACAACTGGCAACTTATACCGGTTGGCTGTTGCATGGGACAAAAGGTGGGCTAATTGCCGGAATTTTTTTTGTTTTGCCCTCCATGTTCATTCTGCTGGCATTAACTGTATTGTATGCAAAATATGGTGACATCCCCTGGGTTTACGCCTTGTTTGAAGGATTAAAACCCGCGGTTTTGGCAATTGTAATTCTCGCGTTAATAAAAATTGGGAAAAAGTCTCTGCATACCTTTTTTCACTATCTGGTTGGTCTTGGAGCATTCATTTGTATTTTCTTCTTTAACATTTCCTTTCCAATTATCATCCTCGCTGCTCTGTTAATTGCATTTGCAGTTCAAAAGTTCTATCCAAATCTTTTCGTGAAATCTCAGACAGCAATAAACCAATCAATTAAAGATGAATCCGGTTATTTTATCAATAATGAACACAAATCTGAAGTTAAGCCCCATGTATGGCTGTTAGTCCGGCAGCTAACTATTGTTGCTATGCTTTGGTTTATTCCATTGATCATTTTTTACCTGGTTGATATTAACTTTTATTTCTGGAAACAACTTGTTTTATTTTTTACACAAGCGGCACTTGTAACATTCGGTGGAGCTTACGCAGTCTTGCCTTATGTAGCCCAGGTAAGTGTCGAAAAACTTCATTGGCTATCTGAGTTGCAAATGATTGACGGCCTTGCCTTGGGTGAAACTACGCCAGGTCCACTGGTTATGGTATTAGTGTTCGTTGGATTTATGGCTGCCTATAATAATCAAAATGGGTCGTTGATTGCAGGTAGTTTTGGATTAGTAACAACCGCTTTCTATACTTTCCTGCCATGCTTTCTTTTTATCTTCGCTGGCGCGCCGATCATTGAAAGGACAAGAGATAACAGGATGATCAGGGAAGCTTTAAGCATAGTAACGTCGGCAGTTGTTGGGGTGGTGTTGAACCTTACTCTGTATTTAGGTAAAGCCGTAATTTTCCCCAACGAATTTATTTTTTTACAAATTGATTTTATTTCAATAGGCTGGATAGCGATTTCATTTATCGCCATGTATCAATTCCGCGTAGGAATGATTCCCTGGATTGCCATTAGCGCAGCGTTCGGACTTGTGAATTATTTCCTTTCGAATATCTAAATAACAAAGGCTTCCCCGCCGAGGTAAGTATTCCTCCTGTTAAGACTTGCTGCATCCTATTCACTAAAAATATGATTACATTTGATTTGAATGCAATTTATTAAATGGCAGAGGATAAGAGACGCAGCATCGTAGGCAGATGGAAATAAACTATGTAATAGGGCTGGATTTTGGTACTGACTCTGTTAGGGCGGT
Source organism: Cyclobacteriaceae bacterium (assembly GCA_036397995.1). Classification (GTDB taxonomy): domain Bacteria; phylum Bacteroidota; class Bacteroidia; order Cytophagales; family Cyclobacteriaceae; genus DASWHX01. Next base: position 2,469 of record DASWHX010000186.1, on the reverse strand, counting down.
GCTGGTGAATGCCGGTAATGGTGAAACACTTTCGACAAAGGAACATTGGTACAAGCGGTGGGCGGCAGGGAAATATTGTGATGCATCAAAGTCGCAATTCAGGCAGCACATTTTAGATCATCTTGAAGGTATTGAGGAAACTATTGCCGGGGTAGTAAAAGATTCGGGCGTTGAACCTGAGTTCGTAAAAGGAATTTGTATTGACACAACAGGATCTTCACCGGTTCCGGTTGATGAAAGTGGAACGGCTCTTTGTCTTAAACCGGAATTTGAAAATAATCCCAATGCCATGATGGTATTGTGGAAAGATCACACGGCAAATAAAGAAGCTGAAGAGATTAATCGCCTGGCCCGTTCCTGGGGAGGAATCGATTATACAAAATATGAAGGCGGCATTTATTCTTCGGAATGGTTCTGGGCAAAAATCCTTCACATTATTCGTAAAGATGAAAAGATAAGAGAGGCAGCTTTTTCCTGGGTGGAACATTGTGACCTGATGACGTACATTTTGACAGGAACTTCTGACCTTAAATCTTTTAAGCGAAGCCGGTGTGCGGCAGGCCACAAAGCCATGTGGCACGAGTCATGGGGCGGGTTACCCGATGAAAAATTTTTAATGCAACTGCACCCAACTTTCAAAAAGCTTAAAGGTAATCTCTATGCACAAAGCTTTACATCTGACCACGTAGCCGGCAATTTATCTGACGAATGGGCTTCAAAATTAGGATTAACTCCGGCAACAATAATTGCAGTTGGTACATTTGATGCACATGCCGGAGCAGTGGGTGCGGAAGTGGAGGAATTTGCTCTGGTTCGTGTGATGGGTACTTCTACTTGTGATATTATTGTAAGCCCAGGTGAAGTTGTAGATAATCAAACTGTAAAAGGAATTTGCGGGCAGGTTAATGGATCGGTTATTCCTGATATGGTAGGTCTGGAAGCAGGGCAATCTGCTTTCGGTGATGTCCTGGCGTGGTTCAGAGATGTTCTGTCCTGGCCCGTAGAAAATCTAAATCTACGCCTTGAGGCGGAAGACAAATTAAAGTTAAAAGATTCCATAATTACCGGATTATCCGCTCAGGCAGAAAAAATTCCACTCAATGAAATGCTGCCGATTGCCCTTGACTGGATTAATGGAAGAAGAACCCCGGATGCAAACCAAGCTTTGAAGTCGGCCATTATGAATCTTAATCTGGCAACAAAAGCCCCGGAAATTTTTAAAGCGTTGGTAGAATCCATTTGTTTCGGATCAAAAAAAATTGTAGAAAGATTCAGTGATGAAGGTGTTGAGATAAGAACCGTAATAGGAGTGGGTGGTGTTGCCAAAAAATCTCCCTTTGTCATGCAGACTTTGGCAAATGTTTTAAATATGCCGATAAAAGTAGCTTCATCGGATCAAGTTCCCGCCCTGGGCGCGGCCATGTATGCTGCAACTGCGGCTGGTATTTTCAAAAATGTGAATGAAGCCATCAAGACCATGGGGAATGGATTTGAGAAAACGTATAATCCCGATCCGGAAAAAATGGAAATTTATTTGAAGTTATACGAGAAATATTGCCAGCTTGGTGAATTTGTTGAAAGTCAAACATAAATGAGGCAATGTCAAAGTACAAGGAATTGAAAGAAAAATGTTATGAAGCAAACCTGCAGCTTCCCAGGCTGAAATTGGTTCACTATACCTTTGGAAATGTAAGCGCGGCTGATCGGGATAATGGAGTTTTTGCCATCAAACCAAGTGGAGTACCATACGCTGATCTTAAGCCGGAGGATATAGTGATTTTAAATTTTGAAAATAAGATTATAGATGGAAAATTGAAGCCTTCCTCAGACACAAAAACGCACTCGTATCTTTACAATGCATGGCCTGAAATTGGTGGAATTTGTCATACTCATGCCACTTATTCTGTCGCATGGGCGCAGGCTCAGGCTGATATTCCGATTCTGGGCACCACCCACGCCGATCACCTCACTCATGATATCCCGTGCACTCCACCCATGAAAGACAATTTGATTGAAGGTGATTATGAACATAATACGGGTCGACAAATTGTGGATTGCTTCGATTCAAAAAAACTGGATTATAAAGAAGTAGAAATGGTGCTGGTTGGCAATCATGGACCTTTCACCTGGGGAAAAGATTCCGGAAAAGCGGTTTATAATTCCAAAGTTTTGGAAGAGTTGGCCAAAATGGCGCTTCTTACATTGTCAATAAACCCGGATGCACCACGGCTTTCAGATGCTTTAATAAAAAAACATTATGAAAGGAAACACGGAAAGAATTCTTATTACGGTCAATAGTTTCAACACCTTTGTTTTAATGTCAGCAAATTCAGAATTTTAATTTGAACCCAGCATTGATAACAAACCCATCCACGGGTGCGTAAATATCTCTGAACTGTGGGTTATCCGGTGTGCCGGTAAAAATTGTATCAAACCGGGTTTGCCGGGTATCAAGAAAGTTTTCAAGAT
>DASWHX010000185.1:0-2966 GCA_036397995.1 Cyclobacteriaceae bacterium | reverse complement strand
GAACCCTTTTTCAAAAGTATTAGGTTTCCTGGTATCAAGGATTACCGTATTTTCCGTAATGCTATTTCTGAAATTATCCAATGATAGCGACTTAAGGGAACCTTCGAAAACTTCATCGAGCGGGATATACCCCAGTTTGTTAATCCGGGCGTCCTCAAAGAAATATGAGGGAGGAGGCAGAATTCCATCCGTTACTTTTTTTATGAATTCTTCCTTGCTCATGGGCTGCAAAGCATAATTCGTTCTCTTTTGTTCACCGATTGTTGAATGCCTTTCGGGACCTATATTTTTGCCACAGGCGGAACCCGGCCCGTGTGCCGGATATACCAGAACATTTTCGGGCAAAACTTTTATTTTATTGTTTAATGATTCGTACAGCATTCCGGCCAACTCTTCTTTTGTCATTACGCCATCAAGTAAATCAGGTCTTCCAACATCATTAATAAATAGCGTATCTCCTGTGAACAGGGCATGTTCTTTCCCGGTTTCATCGAATAAAAGATAACAACTTGATTCGGGTGTATGACCAGGAGTATGTAACACTATGAATTTTAGCTTGCCTAAATTAAACTCTTCACCATCCTTTGCATTGTAGGCTTCATAAGCCGTTTTGGCTCCTGGGCCATAAATTATTCCAGCTCCTGTTTTGGCGGCCAAATCAATATGCCCGGAAACAAAATCCGCATGGAAATGGGTTTCAAAAATGTATTTAATTTTAGCATTTCTTGATTTTGCCAGCTTTATGTAAGGTTCAGTCTCCCTGATTGGATCTATAATTGCAGCTTCCCCCTCCGATTCAATATAATAAGCGGCCTCTGCCAAGCATCCCGTGTAAAGCTGTTCCAGGTACATGTGTTATTGAGCTATTTCCTGCAAAATTAAGTTAAAATAGCATGATTATGAACGCTTTAAATTCAGTTTAGTGAACCAAATTCAAGAAAATGCGCTCACTTAGTCCCTCTTAGCTTCCTGGTCAATCTCCGCTGTAATAAAGTCAGGAAATACCAGTTCACGTTGTCATTGTAAATCCAATTTTCGTTTCCGGTATTGACTCAACTTCTTTTGAGGAACAAGCTGATGATACCATGTGGCTGAATGATGGTTTTGAACAAATGTCTTTCCTTTAAACTGGAGAGTTGGCATAATCAAAATTCCTTTCTCAGTATTTCTGTGATCTTCTTCTTAAGTTGAGGCAAGTCCTCTTTTACGGTATTCCATATTACCCTGTAGCTGATGGCATGGTATTCATGCAAAATAAAGTTTCTGAACCCTCTCACCTTGTGCCAGGGATAGTTATACTTATCTAAAATTTCGTTGCTCAGATATCGAATGGCTTCCCCTACAATGGCAAACTGAAATAACGTAGCACTGATAATGACCTCGTCTTTTAAAAAAGATTCGCGGGTGTGGCCTTTAATAAAGGTTTCAATTTTCTCCATTGCCTCCTGAATGTGTCCCAGCCGGTCGTGTGAGGTTATGTCTTTATCTCTCATAGACGAGCATTAACTCATTTTTCATTCTTTCCATTAGCGGTGGCCGCACGGCCTCGCGCATCACCAGGTCTACTTTGGTGCTAAGTGTTTTCTCCAAATGATATTGAATATCGGAAAGATCAAAAAGCGAAAATTTTGAATGAGGGGGTACCTCAATCAGTATATCAATATCGCTCTTATAATCCTCTTCGCGCCTTGAAAAAGATCCAAAAACCCATGCCTTTGACACGCGCCCGTCTTTCACAAAATAACTATTGATTTTTTTTAGGATGGCGGAACGGTTTATTTTTTGGTATTTGCCATAGGCGACTCTTTCTTCCGCCAGTTCCAGCGCCTTTAAGGCAGTCTTTTCATCCTGCAGGTCATCTACCAATTTGTCAGAAAGCCAGGTGGTGATTAGTTCGTTTTCTTTCACCTTAAAATATTGCGCAAGCTTAACTACCTGTTTCCGTGATGCTTTCCTTTGACCCCGCTCTATTTTACTCAGTATAGCCTGGTCAATATCAAGATAGGCCGCAACTGTCCGCAAGGGTAGTTCTTTATTCTCACGAAGCTTTCTGATACTGTTCCCTAAACTCTCCATTTCTTGAACTTTTTTGTTTTGACAAATTTTGTCAAAGTCTTTTATTTAAGCAAGAGGAAATCTTAATTATTTCCTGGAGGGCGGCGGGGATTTTAGGGCAGAAGCTTTTTGAAAATGCGAAATGTACTTTCTTATTAGTAAAATATCTCCGGTTTTTGGTTTACTGAGAATTCGCGATGAATCTCAAAAAAAATCCGGTAAGGAATCACTTTAATTCAAATACGAAACTAACTCCTGTAAATATCAAATTATGATACATTTTTCTATACAAAAGTACTTAATTTTGCTAATTATTACTGACAACAGTTGATCAACAAAATTTGTTCCGTTTGTATCTAAAGATTCTTTCCTTACTACTTCTATTTGGATGTGTGACTGTGCATGCTCACGGTGACAATGATTTTGTCATTATACAGGAAAATAATAAGAAAGGCCTGGCGACCATCGAAGGCAAAGTTTTGATACCTCCCACATACGAAGACATCGGGTGGTCGCAGGGTATTTTGGATATTAGCCATGAAGTTATAGGATATAAGCAAAACGAAAGTTGGGGATTAATTACTATCCATAACAAGGTTATTACACCTGCCTTGTATTCTGAACTCTTTAAGGCAAATGATCATGTTTTTATTGCTGCAAAAAAAGGTCAGTTCAGTCAAAAAAACTTCTTTGGTCTGCTGGATCACCAGGGAAAAAATCTCAGTGGATTTCAGTTTACCGATTTGGCCGGCGCCGGTAACAGGATAATCGGAATTTACAGAGATGGAGCCAATTATTATTATGGCGTTTTAGGCGTTTTGAATAACATGAGCAACGTTGTCATTCCATTCAGCTATAAAAAGATTGAGAAAATTTCAGAATCTCTTTTCCGGGTTAAGAACGAGGCTAAC
>DASWHX010000184.1:0-8545 GCA_036397995.1 Cyclobacteriaceae bacterium | reverse complement strand
AGCCGGAGACAAGATAAACGAGAACTGGAGACTATACGGCCGGTCGACCAGTGATGATAAAGCTCCCATAATTGCATTATTGGCAGCAATAGATGCGCTCCAAAATTCTGAAATAGCTTTCACTTCAAATATCAAACTTTTATTTGATGGGGAAGAAGAAATGGGTTCCCCCCATGTAATGGATTACCTTACCAATTTCAATTCATTGTTTGAAGATATTGATGTCTGGCTGATGGTTGATGGTCCGGTATTTCTAACCGGCCAGCCTGTTCTGAATTTTGGGTCAAGGGGAATTACTGGAATGGAACTAACAGTATACGGAGCAACACGCCCCCTCCATAGTGGTCATTACGGAAACTATGCACCGGTTCCCGGACAAATGCTGGCAGCTCTGTTAGCAACCATGAAAGATGAAAAAGGGAAAGTTTTGATTGAGGGATATTATGATACGGTTGAACCTATTTCGGATTTTGAACGGGAGCAAATAAATAAGATTCCGAAAATTGATGAACAAATTCGTACAGACCTGGGAATAGCTCAACCGGAAGGAGATGGTGAAACAATTTATAAACGCCTGCTATTGCCTTCCCTAACCATCCGGGGTTTAAGCAGTGGCAATGTTGGTGCCTTGGCCAGAAATGTTATCCCTAACATAGCGGTGGCAACCCTGGGTATGCGGTTGGTAAAAGGAAATGATCCGGAGCAAATGATGAACCTGGTGGAAGCGCATATTAAGAAACAAGGCTGGCACATTGTATACGATGAGCCGGATATGGAGACCCGAATGAATTATCCCAGGATAATTAAGGTGGAAAGAGAAAAGGACGGCGGTCCAGCATCAAAAATCTCCATGAATCACCCGGCAGTCTTGCCTGTGATTGAATCAATAAAATCTTTCACCGGCGATAACCTCGTATTAATTCCCAGTAGCGGCGGCTCAAACAATGCGAAAGTTGCTGTGCTGGATGGTATCAAGATGCCTGGCATCAGCATCAGTATTGCTAACCATGACAATAATCAACATGCCGAAAACGAAAATATCCGGATTGGTAACTTATGGTATGGAATAGATCTTATGGGAGTCTTACTCACCATGCCTGAGCCGAAAACGGAACTTAAGAAGAAGTAACTTATAGAATATTTTTGAAGAACTGGCTGGTTCCTTCGGGGTCCAGCAATACAAAGAAATAAATAATAGTAAATACAGATAAAAAAATAAGTCCTGCTATAGCCAGCCACTTTAACCATGCAGGCGGGACAAATTCTTTAGCAATCTCTTTGGAGAAAATAACCCGATAATTAATAAATCCTGCCAGGGGCGCAATCACAAAAGAAAGGATTGTGGCAAAGTCAACCAGTTGTTTCAGGTTGCCTACAAAAATTGTGATCACCAAAAAAGCGCCAATCGAAATAATAATCGTCCAGATAATAAAAGGTCGGCGCGAGGAACTCTCCAGGCTGAACAAAAGCTGAGTAGTGCGGGAAATTGCCCTTCCATATCCATCCACTACCGCTATCGTTGTACTGAACATCGTCGAAAAAGCGGCTATCGAAATTATGATATAACTCCAGTTACCGATTGACTCAGTAAATAATGAAATTACCTGGCCTGCAAATACCGTTGAATTGTTGGAAAGTTCTGTCCCGGTTCCATGCATAACGTATGCGCCTAAAGTCATGAAACAAATGGCCAGAATTGCTGATACCCAATATCCAAAATTGAAATCGAAAGATGCTTCTTTAAGACTTGGTGTATTGCCAGTGACTTTGGCTTTTTCTTCAGCCCATAAACTTGTCCAGGTAGAGATGTCCACGGCCGTGGGCATCCAGCCCATTAGGGCAATGAGGAAAATGATTCCGGCGGGTTCCAGTACAGAAGGTGCAACGAAACCATCAACCATTGCCGCTTTTCCATTTATCAAAGCACTGAAAAATGCTGCGACCACTGAAATTAGCAAAATGGCGCCAACCCACTTTAACAGCGAATCCAATAGCTTGTATTTACCTATGCCCAGAGCTATTACACAAAATCCCAGTAACAGTGCCGACCAAATATCAGTAGTCAGGTTTAGACCCAAAAGATTTCCAAGCAATCCTGCAGTAACAAATGTTACCGCCGCGGTAACAATAAACATGGAGGGCAATGAGATTAAGAAATAAAGTATCAGGATCCATCGGCCTTCCTTTAAATAACCATCCAGAATGTTAACTCCGGTTGCTGATGTATACCGCGACGCAAATTCGAAAAAAGGATACTTTAACACGTTGGCGACTACGATCGCAATCAAAAGCGCGAATCCATAATCAGCGCCGGCCCGCGTAGATTGAACCAAATGTGAAACTCCAATGCAGGTACTTGCAAACAAAATCCCTGGACCAAGGGCCATTAAGTATCTCCTGATTTTTGTATTCATCCGGGTAAAAACCCTAAAGATAACCAAAACCCTAATTCCTCAAATAGCAGACAAAAAGGCAGTAAAATTTAAACTTTCTTGATAACTTGTGACAATATGACGTGAAAAAGTTACTTTCAGCACACTTTTTTGGGTTGGTATTGGATTTGAAATGAGGGGAACAAAAAGTAAAACTAAAACTAATTACAGCTATGACACTAATAAAATACAGAAATCCAATGGAGACGTACCCTGCTTCATTTAGCAGGATGATTGACAACCTGTTTAACGACAAATGGCTAAATGATTCACCCGAAGATTTCAACCTTAGAACATTTAATCCAAAGGTTGATATCGCGGAAGTTGAGAATGAATATGAAGTTCATTTGACAGTTCCCGGAATGAAGAAGGATGACTTCAAAATTGAAGTCAATGAAAATACCCTGACCATTTCAGGAGAGAGAAAATTTGAGAATGAAGAAAAGGCAAAGCAATTTCACTCAATCGAAAGCCACTATGGTAAATTTGCCCGTTCATTTCAACTTCCAAAAAATGTAAACCAGGATAAAATCAAAGCAAATTACAATGATGGAATTTTGGTGGTGAAACTTGCAAAAACAGAAAAAAGCCTGGAGAAAGTAATTAAAATTCAGTAGAGCTGATAGTGGTGATTGAAGGAAAAAAGGTGATACGCTAGTGTCGCCTTTTTTGTTTTAAGAACCCTCTGGATTTTCATTTGTTTGTGGATTCATTTAATTCCCATGGATTTGCCTTTCATGCCCCATTTTGTCCGAAATTTATAAATTCTGAGCTATTTTAGTGGAACGTACCATTTCTATTTGCGTATAAGTTTTTATTGGGGGATAAATAAATGACAGAATTATGACTCGCAGACAATTCTTCCTTACCGTGCTATTTGCTTCCTTTTTTGGCGCTATGGTGGCTTTCGCCATATTTCTTTCTTTATCTCCCAACGATGGAGAGAATTTCCTGAATACCCAATCCGATGGGTTTAGTATTTCTGAAAAGCAATCCATGAAGACTGCCAATGCGAACCGGCCAGCAATTAATTATGAAGTGCCTGCTACATTAAATTTTATTGATGCAGCCGATGAAGTAATAAGCGGTGTTGTTCATATTCAATCTATTTATTCAAAAGGCTCAGTCACAGATCTGCTAAATCCATATCGCAGAGGTCCTGCAGTGTCTTCAGGATCCGGGGTTATCCTTACTGTTGATGGATATATAGCAACCAATAATCATGTAATTGAGGATGCCAGTGAAGTCAGGGTCACCTTGTTTAATAACCGGTCATATCTTGCCAAAGTAATTGGAAGTGATCCCCAAACAGATCTGGCCTTATTGAAAATCCAGGCAGACAATCTGGATTTTATTCCTTACGGAAATTCTGATGAAGTGGCTATTGGGGAATGGGTGTTGGCGGTGGGAAATCCATTCAACCTGAACTCTACGGTAACGGCAGGCATTGTGAGTGCAAAAGCCAGGAACATTCAGATATTTAATGAAAATGGATTAGAGATAGAATCTTTTATTCAGACAGATGCAGCAGTAAACCCTGGAAATAGCGGAGGTGCCCTTGTTAACCTCAAGGGAGAGCTAATTGGAGTGAATACCGCTATAGCTACACAAACCGGGTCCTATGAAGGTTATTCATTCGCCGTTCCTGTTTCATTGGTACGTAAGGTCATGGATGACCTATTGGAGTTTGGTAATGTACAAAGAGGCCTCCTGGGAATAATCATAAGGGATGTGGATGCAAGGCTGGCGGAAGTTGAAGGACTAAGCATGGTCACTGGCGTATATGTACCTGCTGTTAATCCTTCCAGTGCTGCCGAAGAAGCCGGAATTCAAAGTGGAGACGTTATAATTGAAATTAATAATATTGAAGTGAAAAACAGCTCTGAACTTCAGGAGTTGGTAGCACGTCACCGGCCAGGAGATGAGATTTTGGTTACCTATATGAGAAAGGATCAGCGATATGAAGTGAAGGCACAACTAAGAAATTTTGTTGGCAATACTGAATTGGATTATCGCCCCACCTCTTCCACCATTTCGGGAGCTCACTTTGAAGATGTTCCGAAAAGTGAACAGGTACTGCTCGGTATCAGCGGAGGAGCAAGGTTAAAGCAGATCGAAGAAGGAAAATGGACAGACACGGGAATTGAAAAAGGATTTGTTATTACTTCGATTGATAAAATTAATGTCGATGATGCCGAAGACCTGCGCCGAATAATGTCAAATAAATCAGGGGGAATCCTGGTGGAGGGAATCAATTCGGATGGTGATTCAAAACTTTTCGCGCTGAATTGGTAATCCTTACCCGCTTTTTCTTTTCGGAAACACTCAATCAATAAGAAGGCAATTCCGTAGTTTTGCAAGTCTAAATCAACTTGCAAATGACAACCTCAGAAATCTTAAATCACCTTGGATTAAGTAAGCAAAATAGCGGAGTTTCCAAAGGCCAAACCTGGTTAAGCGGAACTGGGGAATTAATCGAATCGTATTCTCCGGTTGATGGCAAACTTATAGGGACAGTGACATCTGCCGGTAGGGAGGATTACGAACAAGTAATAAATCAGGCTCAAAAAGCATTCGCGGAGTGGCGATTGATTCCGGCACCCCGGAGGGGAGAGATCGTAAGACAAATAGGATTAGCTTTGCGGGAAAATAAAATAGCACTGAGCACACTCGTATCCTATGAAATGGGTAAATCCTTACAGGAAGGATTTGGTGAAGTTCAGGAAATGATTGATATCTGTGACTACGCGGTCGGCTTGTCACGGCAGTTGCATGGATTAACCATGCATTCAGAACGATTGAATCACAGAATGTATGAGCAGTACCATCCTTTGGGTATAGTTGGAATAATTACAGCATTTAATTTCCCTGTCGCGGTGTGGGCATGGAACTCCATGATTGCATGGGTTTGCGGAGATGTTTGTGTGTGGAAACCTTCGGAAAAAGTACCACTTTGCAGTATAGCATGCCAAAACATAATTAATAAAGTGTTCGTTGCCAACAATGTTCCGGAGGGGGTTTCAGGTATTTTAAATGGTAAAATTGAAGTGGGTGAACTTCTAACCAAAGATACCCGGATTCCCATGATTTCTGCGACCGGTTCGATACGGATGGGAAAGGCAGTGGGAGCAACAGTAGGAGCGAGACTCGGTCGGGCTTTGCTCGAACTTGGTGGCAACAACGCGATTATCATCACAGAAAATGCCGACATTGACATGACAATAAGGGGTACGGTGTTTGGAGCGGTGGGTACTGCCGGGCAACGGTGTACGTCTACGCGAAGATTGATTATCCATGAAAAAATCTATGATTTTGTAAAAGAGAAATTAGTAAAAGCCTACAAGCAAATTAAAGTAGGCAATCCTCTTGATGAAAGAAACCATGTAGGACCATTGATTGACCGGGCGGCAGTAAAAATGTATTCAGAAGCCCTGGAAAAGGTCAAGGCGCAAAACGGAACCTTTGCTGTGGAGGGTGGCGTTATGGACGGTGCGGGATTTGAATCAGGATGCTATGTAAGACCTGCTATCGCTGAAATTGGGAAGCGTGCAGAAATAATTCAGCATGAAACATTTGCGCCGATTTTATACTTAATCAGGTATAAAGATTTGGATGAAGCGTTGGAAATACACAACGGAGTGGTGCAAGGATTGTCGTCGGCAATTATGACACTCAATATGCGGGAAGCGGAAACGTTTCTTTCAGTAAAGGGTTCTGACTGCGGGATAGCTAATGTAAATATTGGAACTTCAGGTGCTGAGATTGGCGGTGCCTTTGGCGGCGAAAAACAGACTGGAGGTGGTAGGGAATCAGGCTCTGATGCCTGGAAAGCATACATGAGAAGGCAGACTAATACCATCAATTTTGGTTCGGAATTACCTCTGGCACAAGGAATTAAGTTTGATGTGTGATTTGAAAACATCAAATTTTAGTTTGTTTGTTACATAAAGAAAACAATTGCGAATTTAGTTTTTGTTAATAAGGGTTTTAATTATAATATTTAAGGATAAATTGGGAATAAGTTCATTTAGAAATGGAGGAAACTAAGTTAAAATTTTATGCTGTAATGCTGATTGATGATAATGAGATTGATAATCTTATTAATCAAAAGATGATTGAAGCTGCGAATATATCAGAACATATTTATACACATACAGGTGCACGAAGCGCAATTGAATTCCTGAGAAATCTGGAAAAGTTGGAGAATGAATCCAAGAAGGTTTTACCGGAAGTAATTTTTCTTGATATCGATATGCCCCTGATGGATGGATTCCAGTTTCTGGATGAATTTGATAAGCTTTCAGAGTCTACAAAAAGTAACTGCAAGGTGGTTATGCTGACTTCTTCCATAAATCCGCAGGATGTTAGTAAATCCAAAAAATATTCCTACGTGAAAAAGTATATCAATAAACCTCTTTCACAGGAAAATCTGTTGAACTTGAAAATCTGATTACCTGCTCAGAGCGCTGACAAGCGCCTCATCCATTTTGATCAAGGAAGTTGGAACAAAATAAGGAACATTTATTTTACCAATCCTTCCAATCAGAGACTTTATCTTAGCTTCTTTATTCTTTTTGCCTTCATTCATAGAAGTACGCAGAATCTTGGTAAGAATGATAATGTGGTTAAATCCTACTTTTCCAATGAGTCGCAGCTGTCTCTGTACACTGTTTATTAACTGACTAAATAAATCAAAGTCGTGCATCATGCAATATTGCAAAGCAAGGATCATTTTAATTTCGAGCAGAAGCTCCGGAAATTTTTTCAGGCTCATCTCATTAAGCAGGTTATTAATCCAGCGTGCGGACTCATCATATTTTTCCGCATAGTAACAACACAAAGCTCGGTAGATGACGTATGTTATATATTTAGGAACATCATCTTTGTCAGGCTCATAACCTAAGAACAGCCCCTCGCTTTCTGAATACAGTTCACCTTCTGTCCCAAGTCTCATGCTCCTTTCAATTTTAGAAATAAGGAACCGTGCCGGATAAATGAACAGGGAATAGTTTGATAATAAACTGCTGGTTGCATCATTCACTTCCTCGAAATATTTTTCAGCTTTTCGATATACTTTATAATGATTATAATATTCAAGTTTTAGAAATTCGAACGCGAGGTGGAGATGGTAATAAATGGGGTCAAGGTTATATGACTCGAAAATTTGCTCCACCTTATCCAGGGCATCCTCTACCGGTTCCTCGTCCACACCCGCCTCTTCATCTTTCAGGACAAAAAGTTTGTGAAATACCATCATACAACTTTTGTAAACATAAAGTCGATGCGACTGGTATAATCTACACACATTATCCATTTCCTCAGCTAAAACTGTCAGACCCATCTTCTCAATCTCACTTCCAGTAAGCGTATAATTACCATACTTTTGCAAATATTGAGCAAGCAAATCCTCAGCTTTGTCTAAAGCCAGCATATAGGCAACATGCTTGTTATAAGATTGCGAATAATTGAAATAATCCGGAGCATTAATATGCAGCTTTTTAAGTGACTTATAAACGATAGTCAGCTCATTGGACAAATCATAATCAAGCAATTCCTTTTCTAACTTCTTTAATGTTGCGATTGCAATAGCTTTCTTCTTTGTGAAAATTATTTCATTGATATTAGCCACCTTCTTAAGGATATCCGTCCTTGGGCTTTCCATCTGTTGAAGCAAGTATTCTTCGATTTTCTGGTTAAGCCGGGATCGCAGGGTATAATAAGCGTTAGTATTAACTCCCAACTCATCCATGATTTTGTTGTCTGACAACTGTCGCTCACGCAGTGATTTCAGTAGGTAGCTTGATTTATCCGCACTGCTTTCCTGAAGAGATGTATGAATAGCCTGGTAATCCTCGTTAGTAAGTTGCTTGATTATGTTCTTTAACTTTGCCATTATTTGGGCTGGGAAAATGTCCGGAAATTTAAGAGTATCCCAAGTGATATTGAATAGCTTTAATTAAAAAATATACCCGGGGTTGGCTAAAGGTAAGTTTTTGGTGAAAATAACATGAATTTCTACAGCAAATTTCTGGTTATCGTCCATTCTGGTTTAGTGAAATTCGGAAAAGGTATATTTTATCTTTGAATAATTTCTTTTAACTTTAACAAACCCA
>DASWHX010000183.1:0-62754 GCA_036397995.1 Cyclobacteriaceae bacterium | reverse complement strand
AAATTGGAAAATGAGTGGAGAAATACGATATTGATGGAACGAAGGAGTAAATCAGAAGAGTTTAACTAATGAAAAAAATCCTTATCCTTTGTACAGGAAATTCTTGCCGGAGCCAAATGGCTGAAGGTTATTTCAGAAAATTTGCCGGTAATAATGCTAAAATCGTTAGTGCTGGAATCGAAGCGCATGGGTTGAATAAAAATGCCGTAAAAGTAATGAATGAAGATGAAGTTGATATATCCACTCATACATCAAAGACAATCGATGATTTGGAAGAATCAAAATTTGATTTCGTGATAACTGTTTGCGACAATGCCAGGGAATCCTGCCCGGTTTTTCCATCTGAAGTAAAAACCATACATCAAAATTTCGAAGATCCGGCAGCTTTTAAGGGAGATGAAAAAAATGTCCTTCAGAAATTCCGGGAAGTGCGGGATCAGATAAAAAGCTTCGCCCTCAAATTTGTTCATTTAAATCTACACTAGTACATTTATATAGCTACACTTAAATTATGAAAAAACTCGCTTTAGGAATCATATTGATTTCAATTTGCTCATGTAATTCAAAACATGAAGAAAATTCAGCAGTTGAGTCCGCACCCATGATTTTAGAAGAGATAAGATTTCCAGGCAACCGTGCGTCGGAACCAAATCTAACCGTCGGTCCGGATGGTACTATTTATCTCTCTTGGATTGAAGATCAGAATGATAATTCAACTCTCAAATATGCCCGGTTAAATAATGGCAATTGGGTAAGCGAAACTCAAATCGCGTCTGGCGCTAACTGGTTTGTAAATTGGGCAGATTTTCCATCAATGATTGCACTTGAAAGTGGATATGCCGCTCACTTCCTTGCATATATTTCTGAAGGTAAATATTCCTACGGCGTTAATCTTGCTTCAAGCAAAACCGGCAAAGACTGGAATAATCCGGTGATGGCCCACGACGATAATACCCCGACCGAACATGGTTTCGTTACATTGTTGCCAATGAGCAGGGAAAATTATCTGGCTGTTTGGTTAGATGGAAGAAATTATGTGGATTCTGAACATAAACCGGCAACTAAGGAAATGTCATTGAGGTGTGGTCTTTTTGATTTAGATGGAAATAAACTCGAAGAACATGTAATTGATTCCAGGGTCTGCGATTGTTGTCAGACTGATGGAGCCATTTCATCTCGCGGCCCGGTCATCGTTTATCGCGACAGAGGATTAATGGAAGTCCGAGACATATTTATCTCCCGGTTTGAAAATGGCGAGTGGAAAGAACCCTGGATTGTTCACCCTGATGAATGGGAAATCCCCGGCTGTCCGGTCAATGGCCCGGCTGTAGATGCATCCGGAAGCAATATTTCAGTTGCCTGGTTTACTGCAGCCCGGGGAACCAGAAAAGTATTGGTTTCTTTTTCCGGGAATGACGGAGATCAATTTGGCGAACCGGTGCGAATTGATCTCGGTAATCCATTAGGGAGAGTTGATCTGATTCAATTCGACAATTTTACCGCCGTAACCTGGATGGAAGAAAATGGCGAAACTGCATTTATCTATTGTCGCAAAATTTTCAGAGACGGTACATTGGGAGAAGTCATTCCAATCAATGAAACAGACAAATCCCGATCAAGTGGCTTTCCAAGAATGACCAGAGACAAGGAATCATTGATTTTTGCCTGGACTGTTCCAGGTGAAGTTTCAACTATACAAACTGTCAAAGGTAATTTTACTGATTAAGAATACATTTGGGCCACCCATTCCCCATAGCCATTATATAGCAAGGTTGGTCGCTTAGTATCTTCACCCAACATTTGTTCCTGAGCCTGAGACCAACGTGGATGGGGTACACCAGGGTTTACATTGGAATAAAATCCGTATTCACTTGGAGCAACTTTATGCCAAAAAGTTTCGGGTTCACCTCTGATGAACTCAATCTTGACAATTGATTTTGCATTCTTATACCCATACTTCCACGGCACTAAAAGCCTCATAGGCGCACCATTTTGCTTAGGGAGCGGCTTTCCATAAATTCCGGTGGCCATAAATGCCAACTCATTCATAGCCTCATCCATCCGGAGTCCTTCAAAATATGGCCAACTGTACCACGGTTGGTTCTTAACTCCCGGCATTTGATTTTCATCCGCGGCAGACAAAAACCTGATATACCTGGCGCTGCTTTCGGGTTTAAGAAATTTAACCAGACTTGCAAAAGAAAAGCCCGTCCATGGAACTGCCATCGACCAGGCTTCCACACATCTAAACCGGTAGGTTCGCTCCTCCAGCCCAAACTTCTTAATCATTTCTTCCAAAGCAAATTTACCAGTATTTCCAGCCAGCCCTGAAACCTCAAAACTCCAGTCGCGAGTGTCAAAATCCTGGGTGTATTTATACGCATTATATATATTTGGGTCATTAGGATGTATGAATTCATAAAAGTTATTCTGATGAGTGGCCAGATATTCATCGGTTATGGGCCTGTCTAAAGGAAAGGTCTCATTCTTTTTCGGTGGATACAAATCCATCATACCGGGAAATGAAAAATTATTGTCTGCCTGACTCACTGATTCCGAAGCGCTCCCGTTTGAGCTTGTGCAGGATGGAAACAGAAAGGGTGACATAAGCAATCCGCCACCGGCCAGACCCAATTTCTTAAGTATCTCCCTGCGATTTTGGTAAATTGATTCATCAGTTATTCTTTCCCGGATTCTTTGCCATGATCGGGGAATGATAAAATTGGCCATCAGATGAAGATTTAGCGTGTTGATAAATATACCAATTTTCATTCCATTCAACCCTTTATTAACTCCTTGCATATCAAATTGTGGTATTTATTCGTTCAACATTGGTGGTAATCTTCTTAAATTAGCATTGTGAACGATTATTATCAGGTTCTGGGTATTCCAAGGTCTGCAACCGCAGAACAAATCAAAATTACTTTTAAAAGACTCGCGGTCCGGTATCATCCTGATAAAAACCCCGGCGATAAGCGTGCTGAAGAAATATTCAAAGAAATAAGCCTGGCTTATGATGTTCTCTCTGATCCTGAGAAAAAAGCCCGGCATGATCTGGTTTTAGCTTACTCTCGAACCAGTAAGTCATTCCAGTCCCAAACCACAAATTACCCAAGATATAATACCTACCAGAGGAGGCCCTACTCACCTCCGGGAAAGTATCAATATCAGTTCGGCTGGAGTTATGTAAGAAATCAATTACTGGCATTCGGGTTTGTTTTTGTTGTTGCGATAATAGTACTAAGCGTTCAGGCTGCCTATGAATACAGGTTGCGGAAAGAAAAGGAACGGATTGATGCCTGGCGAAATCAACGAATGCAAATGGCAATAATGACTTTTGAAAATGGGAAGATTCGACCCGCCTTTGACACGCTTAGATATATGATTGAAGAATTTCCCGGAGAATTTGAGCTCAAAGATCAAAAAAATAAACTTCTGACAAAGGTCAAAGTTGCTGCCGACCAACAGTTTCGAAGGAAAGACTTTTCAAGAGCCGCCTTTTTGTTTACAGTGGCCAGAGATTATGAAGAACCCTACCTTTTGAATCTTGATGTTCATTTCAAGTTGGCACAGTCTTATGAAAACCTGGAGGAATATGAGAAAGCCGCGGAAACTATTAATTACGTTCTGGCGCGTGATAGTGAAAACATAAACCTTAATCTTGAACTTGCCAATCTCTACACAAATCGTCTGGATGAGCCTGAAAAAGCACTTGAATTTTTTGACAGGGCACGGGATAAAATACGTGGACTTCTTGAAGCTGCTTATGGCCGGGCATATGAACTGGTAATTAATCCGGTAAAAATGCCAGACCTCTATTACCACGTTTACAGGGGAAGAGGCATTGCCAATACCAAATTGGGAAACCATTCTGATGCCATAAAAGATTTTAATTGGGCCATCCTTTTCAGACCTGGCCATGGAGAGGATTATTTTTACAGGGCAGAGAACTATTTCGCATTAAATGATCTTAGAAGATCTTGCAGGGAATTAGATAAAGCTATTGAGGCCGGTTTTGAAGCCGCAATAGTAACCCGCCGCCAAAGATGCAGGTAACGGGAAAATCTTCAAATTCACCAATTTTCTTACACCTTGTTGCCTATTAAAACTTAAATCATAACCTTTATACTGATCCGTATTTCCTCGAAGAAGCTATGTTCTGAGGCTCAGTCATCGGCCAAATTAAGTCTCTGTTTTAAAACATTCAGTTCCTTATGGGGTTAACTTATCATGAATAAACAAGCCATACTTTTCTCGACAGAGTTTGTATTCTCCGATCAGAACTTACGGTCTATTTTTGATTCCTTTCCATTTGCCCTTGCAATAACTACTCTTGAGGGAAAAATTCTAATGTTTAACAATGTGGCGGTTCAACTTACAGGTTATTCACGTGACGAATTACTTAATGGGGGCGATATACGGAATTTATATTATGATCCGAATGACAGGCTTCGAATAATGGCAGAACTGAAGAAAGGCAAGATCATTAAGGATGAAAAGATTTTAATTAAGTTGAAAGACGGACAACCTTATCCGGTTTTCCTTTCGATCAGTTTATTACAATCGGAAAATGAGATGTTACTTCTTGGGACCATAAATGAGCGTTCTGTTGACTATAAGGTGAGCCCCGAAATATTGGGCGTGGTTCTGGATGATTCCGGGAACAAGGAAGAAAATGACCCGCAGAAAAGACTTGTTAAGAGTGAAGAACGGCTCGAGTTTGCTTTGACAGGAGCCGATTTGGGCCTTTGGGATTGGAATATTGAAACTGACAGGGTTATAATTAATACTAAATGGGCCTCCATGCTGGGTTATGAAGTATCTGAGGTTGCAGCGAACTTATCCAAAAGGGAAATGATGATTCATCCCGAAGACAAAAAAAGTAGAATAACTGCGCTAAATAATCACCTCTCAGGCAAAACTCCATTCTATGCTTCCGAGTACCGGATAAAAACGAAAGACGGAACCTGGCGTTGGGTTTTGGATCGAGGTAAAATAACCAAAAAGAAATCAGATGGAACACCCATAAGAATGACCGGTACACATCTTGATATTCATTACAGAAAGGAGGCAGAAAGAAAATTGGTTGAATTGACAAAAAGCCTTCAGCAATCCAATTATGGCCTGAAACAGTTTGCTTATATCACAAGTCATAACCTTAAATCTCCGGTAAATAATATCAGCTCCTTGCTCTCATTGGTCGATCAGTCCCGGATTAGCGCCGATAACAAAGAAATGCTTTCGAAAATCAATCAGCTGGCCAGCACCTTAAACGATACCCTGGATGATCTGACAAAGATTATTTCTGTCTCAGATGGAAGTTCTCAGGAAACTGCCGAAGTTCTGAACTTCAAATCTGTCATTGACAGTGTTCTGGTAAGTCTTGGACCGATGGTCCAGGAATCCAATGCATCGATTACGTTGGATTTAAAAATTCAAGAAATCAGGTATTCTAAATCTTTCCTTTATAGCATTTTGTTGAACCTGATAGGTAATGCAATAAAATACAGATCTGCAGAAAAACAACCGGAAATCATTCTTGCAACCAGGAAAGAAAACGATAATATCCTGTTAACTGTCCAGGATAATGGATTGGGTATCGACCTTAGTATTCATAAAGACAAGGTATTTAATCTGTATAATAGATTTCATAATCATGTTGAAGGAAAAGGCATGGGCCTGTTCCTGATAAAAAGTCAGGTCGAATCTCTTGGAGGTTCAGTGGATTTAAAAAGCAAACCTGGTGAAGGATCTACTTTCATTATCAGACTTGCTGAACAGAGGCCCACGGTTAGTTCTCAGGCATTATGAGCCACATGATGATATAAACCAAAATCCCGGGAAATGCTGCGGTAAAGATGGAAGCGAAAACATATAAGATTCTTATCACGGTTGGATCCACCCCCATATATTCAGCGATACCTCCGCAAACCCCCGCAATGATTTTATCCTTGGAGCGAACTAGCTTTTGTGATGCCATATCATTATTTTTTTTCAATTTAAGTTTCAAGCATTATACCAAACAATAAATTATCAAAAAACTGCAAATTTTGGAGGCTTGAGATATAAGTGTGTCCGAAATCGTACATATAGATATCGGTAAATGAACGATCACCGAATTGATTTTGGCATTAATAACTTCGATTATCAAAAAAAAGTACTTTCAAAATATAAGATGATACAAAATATTTACTTTGGAGGTGAATGGTTGAGGATGCCAGCTTATTTTATCAAATAAGAATCGATCTTAGCAATAGTTCAAATTTCCAAAATGAAGGGAAAAGATCGGAATTTAAAGCAATACGCGAACAATCAATGAATGAATAATGGGATTCTGGGAAATAGTATTAATATTAGCGGTAATTGCAGTATTATTCTTTTTAATTCGAAAAGCTCGTAGCTGAACTTTTTTTCTGATGCGGTATTGAATTATTTTTGCTTCATGAAATACTTGCTTGCAGTTTTATTCTTATTCCCGATTTCATTTGCTTACGCGCAGGAGGAAGAAATCTGGTATGTGTGGATAGACACCGAAATAAAACAAAAAGATAACACCATCAGGATCGTTAGCGAAGAACCCATCAGAATAACATGTTGCGTCAAGTCTCCCAAATACCGAAGGTTTCAAAAACAAACCGTAAAATGGATTAAGAAAAATTATGATTTGGCTTTTAACCTTGAGGCTCCGCTGAAAAATATCGAAGACAAATCATTCGCTGAAACGGTGATAAAAGAAGCAATTGAAAAATCCGGGGATGATGAATCCATAATCATTATCAAGTATTCAGCAACCTGCAAATAAAATTCCCCATGAATAGAATTCTAATGATTATCGGCACACTGCTGTTGGTAAATTCCTGTCAAACGAAAACTGAACCTGAGTTCACCGGTCATGTTGCCTTTTTGGCCTCCGATGATTTGGAAGGAAGGGAAGCAGGAACCACGGGTGAGCAAAAAGCAGCAGCATATATTGTTGAGCAATTTCAGAAAATTGGTTTGAAGCCGCTCGGAGATGACAATACATTTCTTCAGGCTTTCGATTTTCTTGCATCAAAAGAAGTGGGCGAACGCACTACCCTTTCCATTGATGATAATCAAGTAAATAATGAAAACTTTTACCCTCTGAATTTCTCTGGCAATACTATGGCGGAAGGAAAAATTATTGACGGTGGATTTGGAATTCATGCCCTTGAACTGGGTTATGATGACTACGCCAAGCTAACTGAACTTAAAAACAAAATCCTGCTTATCAATATATCTTCACCTGACGGGATTCACCCCCATTCAAAGTATCTGGATTATCATAATCTTAAAGAAAGGGCAAGAGTCGCTGAAGAGAAAGGGGCGTCAGGAGTAATTTTTTATAATATTGACGCGACAGCCCCGGATCCTGAGAAGCATTATACTCAAAAGATTACTTCGCTTGAAATCCCTGTGACTTTTATTAAAAATGAGACTTCCGAAACTCTTGCGGGTAAAAATGTAATTATTACTGTGGAATTAGTGGAAGAGCGAAGGGTAGGTCATAATGTAATTGGATGGATCGATAACGGTGCAAATTCATTCGCGGTGCTGGGTGCACATTATGATCATCTGGGTTATGGCGAGGGAGGCGGATCACTTTATCGCGGAGATGATAAAATGATTCACAATGGTGCGGATGACAATGCCAGCGGCACGGCAATGGTTATTGAATTGGCAAAAGGCGTAGGCCGTTCCGGACTCATCAATCAAAACTATGTTTTTATTCTTTTTTCAGGGGAAGAAAGAGGCCTCCTTGGTTCAAAATATTTCGTGGATAACCCTACTATTGATCTTTCAAAGATTAAGTATATGCTGAATATGGATATGGTGGGCCGCGTGGATACTACAAAAAATGCCATTTCAATAATGGGTTCGGGAACCTCACCGCAATGGGACTCTTTATTAAATCTGCAAACCACACCCTTTGATTTAGTTAAATCAGCTAGCGGTGTGGGTCCTTCAGATTATACCTCCTTTTATTTGAAAGATATCCCTGCACTTGGTTTCTTCACAGGAACTCATTCAGACTATCACAAGCCTGGTGATGATTCTGAAACCTTAAACTATGAAGGTATGATGCAGGTTTACCAGCTTATTTTCAATATTGTTTCTGATTTAAACGATTTTGAAACTATTGCCTTTTCAAAAACTGTAGATTCCAATGCACGTTCAGCGCCAAGCTTTACCGTTACCTTGGGTATTATTCCTGATTATGTTTATGAAGGAAAAGGACTTAAAATAGATGGAGTAACGGAAGGCAAGCCCGGGGCTGTTGCGGGATTACAAAAGGGAGATATAATTACCAGGATGGGCGAACTTTCCATTGATGATATTTATGCTTACATGAATGCCCTGAGTAAGTTCAAGCAAGGAGAAGAAATTGAAATAGAGATTTTGAGAGAAGGAATTCAGACGGTTCTTAAAACAACATTATAAGGTATAGTAATTTTACCTACCCCGATTTTCTTACCGATCCACCACTGGAAGAATTTGTGTATTCTTTGGAGGGATTACCACGATATCTTATGCTGCCGCCACTGGATGCCCTGGCATCAATGAGTTTGGTTGCCTGAACTTTTATGGATCCGGCACTGGAAGCTCTTACCACTACTT
This sequence comes from Cyclobacteriaceae bacterium, assembly GCA_036397995.1. Taxonomy (GTDB): domain Bacteria; phylum Bacteroidota; class Bacteroidia; order Cytophagales; family Cyclobacteriaceae; genus DASWHX01. The sequence goes on along the minus strand of DASWHX010000183.1, from coordinate 54,117 downwards.
CTTCGGCTTTAAGATCGTAAGCATCAATGCTCCCGGCACTCGAAGCTGCGGCTTCCAACTCAATAGTGGAACCGTAAACATCTAAAGTTCCAGCACTGGAAGCTTCCAACTCCAGTTCTTTTACTTTTACCTCGATGTCGCCTCCTCCTGCACTTGACGCGCTTATATACAAATCATCGGATTCTATAGCTTCATTCGTTCTAACATTTCCAGCACTGCTGATTGTTATTGAGTTCAAAGATTTGTAAGTAAGTTCGATGGAAACATCAATATTTCTGTGCCAATTCCCATCTAAATAGATATTCAGACTCCCACCTCTAATCTCGGTAACCACATCATCCACGTCAAGACCTCTAACTTCTATAATCGCCTTTTCAGAAGTCCCTTTTTTCAATTCAACTTTAATGCCTTCACCGACTCTCATTTTACTAAAGGAGTCTAAACTTCGCTCCTCCCTGTCTTGAGATAGAACCGAAAATGAAGCCAGCAAGAAGATACCAATTAAAGTTCTGCTTATGATTAATTTCATAATTCTATAATTAATTCTATAACAAAGACTGGGAAGCCTTCCCGGAGTTGCATCGCGCAAATATATTTATTTTGAAGCTGTAACCATTGGTAAAATTGCCGGTATCCCTTTACAAAGAAATTAAAATGGCAATTAGAAAAAATCTGGCACTCATTTTTGGAATAATAATCGCCGTAGTTATTCTTTTCCAGGCTGTCGCCAGAGAAAATCAGGTAAATAGGACTGATTCTGCCAATTTAGACTCGAAAATCGAGCATTTCTCCTCACTTTGAGCTTAAGCTAAGGTTGAGTTAGCAAAATGGGGCATTTTTAGGCCCCATTTGTTTTTAAACCCGCACGATATTACCACATAGTTTGCTAAATTGGCTTTCACCACCAATTGTCAATGTCATGATTAAGGAACAACTTAAGATAATGATTCAGCTTGCGGTTAGCGATGGTATGATTGCCGAAAAGGAATCCAGGTTAATAATGACGGTCGGACTGGCCAATGGATTATCTAAAGAAGTGATCAAAGGCATGATGGAAGCTCCTGAGCCGATGGGAAGTTTATCCGGATTGACTGATGATCAAAAATTTGAATACCTGTACAATATTGTTCAAATGATGAAGGTCGATGGCCAGGTTTTCAAAAGCGAGATTTCATTTGCTGAGGATGTAGCCGCTAAACTTGGATACAAGAAGGAAGCAATTTCAGAACTAAGCAGCCGGATTTACAGCGATCCTTCCATTACTTCCCACAGGGAAGACTTGAAAAAAAGAGTGAATAAATTTCTTGTGTAAAAGGAAAGAAGCAATCAATGTTTCTATCATCTGAAGTTGATTGTCAAATTTCAGGTTGATAATCAAATTTCAGGCGCAAAACCGGAAATTATCCAGGTGTGCATAATAAAAAAGCCCCTTACGGGGCTCAATCATTTTCATTGCTGATACAATTCCAAGGTCTATAATTCCACGGGAATTTCAACAATAGTTGTATCCCATGCCAGGTATAGCGTAGATTTACCACCGGATACCCCTCCGAAAACTATAGTGAATGCCTCAACAGCAGGTTCATAAGATTTCACAGCCCCGGTAATTTTGTATTTATCCTGAGACTCATCGTAAGCGAAATGTCCCCAGGTATTGAGTTTCCCGTTGAGAATTAAGGTCCACTCTTTTTCTCCGGGGATAGTGTACAATGAATAAGTGCCGGCAGCGATGTCAACACCTCCGAGCTTGATATCTTTGTAAACGATCAGTTCAGTAGTTTCATTGGCCCCTGTGCGCCAAAGCTTGCCAAAAGGAGCTAATGCTCCATTATCAGCTGCAATAGTTACGCGACCCTTCTTTTGTGGTCTGCTGTATATAATTTTTGCATGGGGGTCCGCATTTCGGCTTTCTCTCAAAATAGCAATGTCTGCGGGAGATGGATCAAGTCCCGGTAATTTTACATCCTGGCCATTTGCCAGCTCAAAAACGCTTAAAAAAATAAGTAGTAAAAAAACTTTATATAATTTCCTCATTGGTTAAAAGGTTAGTTGCTCATTTAGAATTCAATCGATCCAGCACTTGCATTACTTCGGTCACATGGTCTCTTGAAGTATTTAACATTGCCTGTTCTTCATCATTCAATTGCAATTCAATTATTTTTTCAATCCCATTTTTCCCAAGTATAACCGGTACTCCCAGATAACAATTATCTATACCATACTCGCCTTCAAGCTTAATACATACCGGAAAAACTCTTTTTTGGTCTTTAACTATGGCTTCAGCCATTTGCGCCGCCGCGCTACCAGGAGCGTACCAGGCCGAAGTACCCATCAGTTTTACCAATTCACCCCCTCCTGTTTTTGTACGTTCAATAATAGCATTTAGTTTCTCTGAATCAATCAACTCAGTAACCGGGATCCCCGCAACTGTAGTATATCTGGGCAGAGGCACCATCGTATCCCCATGTCCTCCCATTAATACTGCCTGAATATCTTTTGGGCTAATTTGCAGGGCTTCAGCCAGAAATGCTCTGTATCGGGCTGTATCCAGGATACCTGCCATACCCATTAGCCTTGTACGCGGGAACTTCGAGGTAATATGAGCCTGGTAAGTCATTACATCCAATGGATTGGAAACGACAATGATGATGGAATTGGGAGAGTTGGCAACTACGCTTTCGGTAACTATTTTGACAATTCCGGCATTCGTTTCTATCAAGTCATCTCTGCTCATCCCCGGCTTTCTGGGCAATCCTGAAGTAATTACAATCACATCAGAGCCTGCGGACTTCGAATAATCACTCGTAACTCCTGTTGTGTAGCTGTCATACTGATTTATCGGGGCCTTCTGCCAAATATCCAGGGCTTTGCCTTCAGCAAGTCCTTCCTTAATATCCAACAGAACAATTTCATTAGCTATTTCTCTGTAAGCAAGTACATCAGCACAGGTTGCTCCAACATTTCCTGCGCCTACAACGGTTATTTTCATAATAATTTCTTTTTATTTTTTGGTGGAAAGGACGCTAATTTATATAAAGATGACAGCAAGAAAAAGGATAAATACGAGTGTGTTAACTTTTATATACCTTGCCCAGGTCAAAAAAACCAAAAGAGGACTGGTAGGCCTTGAACAAGTTGGTAGTATATTCATTGTATTGGGAGGAAAGAGATTGCATTACCTTGGCTTTTACCTCCACTTCCCTGTCAAAAATTTCGTGAATATTTACCCTGGGAATTACATAAAGAATTGCTTCATCTGAGGTTATCATAGAAGTGTATATCCTTCGGGTATTATTGAGAAAGGCATTATCGCCAAATGACTGGTTAGTTTTCAACTCATCAAGCATTTCAAACTTATCTTCAATGTCAACGGACAGGGAAACTCTGCCTTTCTTGATGATATAGAATGCCTGGCTTGGATCTCCCCGGAAGAAAACTATTTCATCTCTCTTATATTCTCTTTCGTGGAGAAAGGGAACAAAATATGATAACTCTTTATAATCCAAATCTTCAAAAACTTTAACCTTGGATAAAAACCTGAATAGGCTCATCTCTTGCGGCGTAAAAGTCTTCTTAAATGGATTAATCATTGCTGACAAATTTCATTATGTAAAATTCCCGGGTTTGAGGTGTAATCTTATACCGCTCATCAATTCTGATCCCTACTACCCAAACAATATCATCACCCGAGGTTATTACTTTAACTCTCCTTTTCAAGTTTACTGGAATTTTCTGGTCAATCATAAGATCACTAATCTTTTTTTTACCTCTCATTCCCAACGGTTGAAATTTATCACCTTCTTTCCAGGCACGAATTTCAAGCGGGAATCTAAGCTTGTCGAAATCAAGGTGTGCAGTATTAAAATCACCAATAATTTTCTTTAAACCTCTTTCCCTTGAAATATTGAAATCCCCCAACCTGCTTTTCTTTCTTTTTGTGCTTTTCCTGATTAGTAATTTTTCCTGAACTTCAATTTCCTTTTCGATTAAAATCCATTTCTCCCTGTCTGCAAAGATGCAATAACGATCAGAACAAAATTTCTTTCCCGGAGAACTGCCCGCGTGGAGCATTTCTTTCACCTGGGTATAATTGAATCCGTAATCTTTGATTATCGCGTACAGAACAGGTTCAGAATAAGCAATGTTTCTAATCTTCATGTTGATGCTAAACACCTCACCCTGCATTTCGACAAACTTCATTTTAATTAATGCGCTGTAATCACGCAACAGCTGCGCGGCAATCCTGAATCGACTCAGTGAGTTGTCCAGTACTTTTCTCAGGCCTGGATTTTCCTTTATTAAGTTTGGAATTATCCTGTTTCGCAAAAGATTGCGACTGTATTTGTTATCCAGGTTTGAACTGTCTTCTCTCCAGGCGAGGTTCATACTCCTGGCATATTCGATAACCGCATTTTTGTTCGCGAATAACAAAGGACGGATAATACACCCCCTTTGGGGGAGAATACCAGCAAGCCCCATAATTCCGGTCCCCCGAAACATATTTAAGAGAATAGTTTCAATAGCATCGTCTTTGTGATGGGCGGTGGCAATAAGATCATAACTGTGTTTTCTCCTGATTTCCTCAAACCAGAAATAGCGGATTTCCCTGGCCGCCATTTGAACGCTTAATTTTCCCTTCTTAGCGTATTCTTTGGTTTGAAACCTTTTGTTGTAGAATTCAATATTGTTTTTCCTGGTGTATTCCTTGAGAAATTTTTGATCATAATCAGATTCCTTACCCCGTAAACCAAAGTTGCAATGGGCCACACCAATCCTGTACTTTAACGAATGGAAGAGATGCAGCAAAACCATCGAATCAACACCACCGCTAACTGCAAGTAATATTTTTGAACGCGTTGGAACCAGCTTTTCCTTGATGATGAATCTCTGGAAAGCTCTTTCAAATTCATGAGTATTTGAAGATTCTGAGTTATGGGGCATTTTATTTGCTACTTTTGCAACATTAGCTTGTTTAAACAGGCCTTGCCTTTTTGCTATGACTATACATGCAAAAATATCAATATTATTTGTAAGCCTTTGGGGCATTGCTATGAATTCCATTGCGCAGGACAGAATTAGAATTGAGAATTCAAGGGAATTTATTGGGGGAAAGTTGAATGGTGAAGACTATCAAAAATTAATAGGAGAAGTAATATTTAAAAGAGAAGATACCTGGATTTATTGTGATGAAGCCATCTATTTCAAGAAAAGAAGTTACATTGAAGCTAAAGGCAATGTGCATATTATTGACGGAGACAGTGTGGACATAACCAGTGAAATACTCATTTATGATGGAAATACCCGTGTGGCAAAACTTAGAAATAATGTAATCTTCACAAAGCTCGGCATTATGACTCTTTATACTGATAATTTGGATTATGACCGTGTAAGTCAGGTCGCCAATTATTTTTCCGGAGGAAAATTAGTAGATAGTACAAATACACTTACCAGCCGTAGGGGGTATTATGATGTAAACACAAACATGGCCTCATTTAAACACAACGTAGTCGGAAAGAATAAGAATTATACGCTAACCTCGGATACGCTGCAGTACAATTCAGCAACTAAAATAATTTACTTTCGTGATCGCTCAATACTCATTGATGACGAGGGTAATGTGCTGGAGTATGATGAAGGAATTTATAACACTCTTGATGAAACAAGCTTGCTGGAACGAAATATAGTTCGAACAGAATCTTATATTATCAAGGCAAATATTTTCAACCTTGATGATAAAAAGCAAGAATATCGAGCCAAGAGGAATGTGGAACTGGTAGATACTGAAAATGATATTATTGTTACCGGGCAATCAGCTATATATTCTAAACGAACGGGAATTACAAAAGTATTCGACCAGCCCGTTTTGAAGGTTCTGATGGATGGAGATACATTATTTCTTTCGGCGGATACGCTTGTTGCCTATGACAGTGATATTGAAGCGAAAAAAAAATTGATTGCGTACCATAATGTTAAGTTTTTTAAAGAAGATTTACAGGGTCGTGCCGATTCTTTGATTTACGAAGTGTCTGATTCCTTAATCCATTTCTTTACAAATCCAATTTTATGGACGGAAGGAAATCAGATAATTGCGGACACAATTAGTGCCTTCATAGTGAATAAGAAGATTGACAAAATGAAGCTTGTTTCTAATTCTTTTATAGTTTCGCAGGACACACTATCCAATTTTAATCAGGTGAAAGGAAGGAATGTCCTGGCCTTTTTCAAAGACAATAAAATAAGTCTGGTTCAGGTAACCGGCAACGGAGAAAGTCTTTTTTATGCCTTGAATGACGAAGAGACAGACTTAATCGGCTTAAATAAGAGCACAAGCAGTAATATCACCATCAATTTTGAGAACAACAAAGCAAAGGAAGTTCATTTTTACACCAGCGTTGAGGCATCATTTATCCCGCCCCATGAGCTAAAACCAGCCGACCGGAATCTCAAAGGCTTCACCTGGAGAATAAAAGAAAAGCCAACCCTGATGGAAGTATTAGGGGAGCTGAAATTATTGCAGAAGCTGGTTAATTGACCTGATTCTATCCCCCAAACAGAGCTAATTGCAACGATTGCATAACTATAATATTGTTATTCCTTGCTTGAAATGTAACATTTTCTTAATTTCTTAGTTGAATTAGTGGGTAGAAACTATGTAATTTTGTGTCAAAATGTGTGTGAATAAAGGGTTTTGATGTGAAAAAATCAGGAATAGCAATTTTGGTAATTTTGGCTTTTAGTCCTGCCATTAGTCAAAGTTTAAAGTTGCTTGACAACGAACAGAATTGGGAGGGCAAAATCGGTGATAAAATACAAGCCACCATCAGAATCCAGAATATATCAGCTACTCCGGTTTCTATCGTAATCCAGAGAGTAAAGACTGAAATAGGTACCACACAGCTAACTCGCCTTTGTTGGAGCGGGGATTGTCTTGAACCGGATGCACAAAAATTGATTATAAGTAAGAAGTTGGAACCTGGTGAAATAACCAGCAATTTCGTAAGTATTCTGGATGCAGGTCTGACAGAGGAGTTCAGCATTGTTTCCTATCATATATATAACAAGGATAATCCTGATGATGCTATTTCCTTTGATGTGCATTACTCAGTTAAAGAGGCAGCCCGTGGAGATGTATTTTATGAGTCAGCTGAAATATTCTTAAGGGATATCTACCCAAATCCCGCCTCAGAGAATGCATTTCTGGATTATCAATTAAAAGTAGAAGAACAGGAAGTCAAAATTATTATCCATAATGTCCTTGGTAGCATTGTTGGGGTACACCCGCTTTCTTTTCACGAAAGTCAGCTTAAAATTCCCATACAAGACCTTAATCCGGGGGTATATTTCTATACGCTCTACCTTAATACCAGAAGCGTGACCACCAAGAAATTTGTAGTAAAAAAGTAAAGCCATTTTACCCATTTTCAACTCACTGGAACGGCAAGGTTTTTGGTAATTTTAGTCCATAACCGTATATTTGCACCCTTATGCGAAACCAGCAGGGTTGGATAGTTTTAGTCCTTCTTGTCATACTCACTTCATCATGCGGAAAATTCAGAAAGATTCAGAAGAATCCTGACTGGAGGGTGAAGTACGAAGCTGCCATGAAGTACTATGAAAAGGAAGATTATTTTAAAGCTAATCTGTTGTTGGAAGAGGTTTTGCCAATTGCAAGAGGCCTGCCGGAAAGCGAAACTATTCTATTTTATTACGCTTACTCCTATTATCATCAGGGTCAATATTTACTGGCATCACATAATTTTAGGACCTTTTACCAGACTTATAGCCGCAGCCCATTAGCCCAGGAAGCTGAGTTCATGTATGCCTATAGCCTCTATCGTGAATCTCCAAATTATAATCTGGATCAATCCAGCACGGTTGAAGCCATTGTTGCTATGCAAATTTTCCTTAACAAGAATCCCGCAAGCAGATACAGGCCTGAAGCCATTGAAATCATAGACCAATTGCAAGTGAAGCTGGAAAAGAAAGCGTACGAGAACTCTAAACAATATTATAAGGTTGGAAGATTCCAGTCAGCAGTAATAGCACTTGACAACTTTACAAAAGACTATCCCGCCTCTGTTTTTGCGGAAGAAATCTATTTCCTGAAACTAGATGCACAATATAATCTGGCAAAACTAAGTATACCTGATAAAAGAGAGGAGAGGTACAGGGAGACCGTACGCCTTTATCAGGAATTTATTGAGAAATTCCCTAATACATCATTTCGGAAAGACGCCGAAAGTATCCATGAGGATAGTTCTGAAAAACTTAACAAAATAGCAGAAAATTAATTATCAAAAATATGGCAAATCCATCTATTATTACCCGGGATCTTACTGGCTTGTCCAAAGAGGTTGGAAATATTTATGAGACAGTAGCAATCATTTCTAAAAGATCAAGACAAATTGCGACCAATCTTAAAGAAGAGCTCAATAGTAAGCTTGCTGAATTCGCTTCAACAGTAGATAATCTTGAAGAGATTTTTGAAAACCGGGAACAAATTGAAATCTCTAAATTCTATGAGCGATTACCCAAGCCGACAATAATTGCCACAGAAGAATTCACTGACGGCAAGGTCTTGTACAGGCAAGCTGAGGAAGAAGAGGGTGGTATAAAACTCTAAGTTTTGCTTAAGGGCAAAAAAATATTGCTCGGTGTTACGGGTAGTATAGCTGCTTACAAATCTGCACTGCTCACCCGACTCCTGGTTAAGGAGGGTGCAGACGTGCAGGTAATCATGACATCTTCTGCCCACGATTTCATTACCCCACTTACTCTGGCCACACTTTCAAAGCACCCGGCCCTAACGGATTTTATTAGAAATGATGCTGGTGAATGGAATAATCATGTTGAATTAGGCTTATGGGCAGACCTTATGATTATTGCTCCGGCTTCCGCCAATACACTTGCAAAAATGGCCAATGGGCAATGTGACAATTTGCTGCTTGCAATTTATCTTTCCGCTAAATGTCCTGTAATGATCGCTCCGGCGATGGATTTGGATATGTACGCCCATCCAAGCACAAAGAATAATCTTATGAAGATAGGTTCCTATGGAAACATTTTAATTGAGGCAGAGGATGGCGAACTGGCAAGCGGACTTAAAGGCCTGGGAAGAATGTCTGAGCCAGAACATATTCTGAAAGAAATTCAGGGTTTTTTTTTAATCAAAAAAAGATTTAAGGGAAAAAAGGTTCTCATTAATGCGGGTCCAACTTATGAACCTATCGACCCGGTTCGTTTTATTGGAAACCATTCCAGCGGAAAAATGGGATATGCAATCGCGGAAAGATTTGCGGAAATGGGAGCTAAAGTAGAACTTGTCTCCGGGCCAACCTATTTAGATGTCAAGTCTGATAATATTCATATAACCCGGGTCACCTCGGCAAAGGAAATGCTTAAGGCTTGTCAAAAACATTTCAAATCATGCGATATTGCAGTGTTGGCAGCTGCGGTTGCTGACTATTCCCCAAGCAATTTTACCAGGCATAAAATTAAGAAGAAGACCGGCGTATTATCTATGGAATTAGCAAGTACGCCTGATATTGCAAAAGAATTAGGAAAAGTAAAAAAGAAGAATCAGGTGCTGGTAGGGTTTGCCCTTGAAACTGAAAACGAGACCCGCAATGCGGCAAAAAAACTAAAGGAAAAGAATTTTGATTTAATTGTGCTTAATTCGCTGCAAGATAAAGGAGCAGGTTTTGGACATGACACCAACAAAATTTCCATCTTCAGGAAAGATAATAAAAAAAAGTATTTTGAGTTAAAGAGTAAAAAGGATGTGGCAAATGACATTATCAATGAGATATTGGAATATATCGGCTAGCCTTTTTGCAACAACCATTTTGTTCCATTCATCCTCAGCCCAGGAACTTAATTGCAGTGTGCGTGTTAATGCAGACCAGATTGCCCTGTCTGATAAGCGTATTTTTACTGATATGGAAACTTCATTTGAGCAATTTCTTAACTCCCGCAAATGGACAACGGATACATATAGACAGGTTGAAAGAATAAAATGCAACATCAATGTTACCATTGACAAGATGGTTAGTATTGGAACCTACGAAGCTACAGTTCAGATTCAATCAGCAAGACCAATTTATAATACCAACTATGAATCCATCTTGCTAAACTTTGCTGACCGTGAGTGGCAATTTGATTACACAGAAAGTCAGCCAATGGACTTCGTGGAAACCCGTTTTGAAAATAATCTCACTTCACTCCTTGCCTATTACGCTTTCATTGTATTGGGATTTGATTATGATTCTTTTAGTGAATTAGGCGGTACACCCTTTTTCAATAAAGCGATGAATGTGGTTACAGAAGCTCAGCCCAGTAACTTCCTTGGCTGGAGCCCCCAGCGAAGTAATAGAAACAGGTACTGGCTGGCCCAAAATCTTACAGGACAGGCACTGGAAGAAATAAGGCAGGGAATCTATACTTATCACAGATTAGCCCTGGATACTTACCTTGAAAACACGCCTGACGCCCAGCAGAAGATTCTGGAAGTACTTACTCATCTGAAACAGTTAAATGACAGGAATCCAAGTCAAATATTGATCACCGCATTTGTTGATGCAAAGACCGATGAATTGGTAAACATTTACGGCGATGCATCTCCGAATGTGAAGAGACAAGCTCACAGTCTGCTGATCAGCATTGATCCTGCAAAGAAAAATCGCTTTGATAAAATTCTGCAAAATTAATTTTCAGTCTCCTTTCTGCAGGGTTTCCTATTCCTCCGGTAAAATTGGTAATATTGCCAAAGTGCTATGCTCAAAGAATTACGAATTTCCAATTTCGCCTTAATCAAAGAGCTTAGATTCTCTCCATCAGAGGCTCTTACGATTATCACCGGTGAGACCGGTGCCGGTAAATCAATAATGTTGGGAGCTGTGGGCTTATTGCTCGGAGAACGAGCGGATACAAAAACCTTGTATGATGCAGGTGATAAATGTTATGTTGAGGGAGACTTCAACATTTCAGAATATGATTTGGCCGGTTTTTTCAAAGATTATGATTTGGATTATGATAAAATCTGCATTATCCGGAGAGAAATTTCACCTTCAGGAAAAAGTCGCGCGTTCATCAATGATACTCCGGTTACTTTAGACATTCTGAAAGAATTGGGGAACAATCTAATGGATATCCATTCACAGCATGACACACTTTTATTACGATCATCAGATTTTCAGCTTGAAGTTTTGGATTCCTATGCCGGAACCTCAGAAATTCTTGCAAACTTCAAATCTGCATTTGCAAAATACAGACATTCAGAAAAAAATCTGAAACAACTTAGAGAAGAACACTCCCGACTATCCGCGGAGTTTGATTATATAAATTTTCAAAAGGAAGAACTTGATAAGACTAACCTTGTTGAAGATGAACAGGAGAATCTGGAAGAACAGGTTCAGGTATTAGAAAATTCAGAAGAGATTAAATCAAACTTGAATCTAATTTTGAATTCCATGCAGGATTCTGAAATTTCTGTTCTGAACCAGGTAAAAGAAAGTTTACGGTTGCTGAAACATCTTACTAAATTTTCCAGCCGATATGAGTTGTTTTCATCAAGATTGGAAAATCTCTCTTTTGAGCTTGAAGAACTTATCAGAGACCTTGCAACGGAAGAAGAAAATGTGGAAACCGATCCGGCGCGTGCTGAAGAGTTAAAATCCAGGCTGAGCCTGATTTACGGTCTCCAACAAAAACACAAGGTAAGTACTATAAAGGAATTGGTGGAAATCCTGGAAGTGCTGGAACAAAAAGTGAATACTGCATCAGGGATGGAGTCATCTATTAAAGAAGCTGAAGCCAAAGTCCGAAAATTTTGGGATGAAATAGAGAAATACGGCAGGTTACTCTCGGAAAAAAGAAGGAAAGTTGTTCCTGAATTGCAAAAAGAATTGACCGGATATCTGAAAGATCTGGGAATGCCTGATGCAGCCATTGTTATTGAAATAACTGACGTTGAGGCGGGAAATCAAGGAATGGATAAGGTTTCATATTTATTTTCTGCCAACAAGGGCATAAAACCAAAAGAACTTCGTCAGGTTGCTTCCGGTGGTGAATTCAGCAGGTTAATGTTTTGCCTCAAATTCATTCTTGCTCAAAAAACCCGATTGCCAACCATAGTTTTTGATGAGATAGATAATGGTATTTCAGGTGAAACAGCCCTGAAACTTGGAAACATGATGAAGGCAATGGCCCGGGGACATCAGGTAATTACCATCAGTCACTTACCTCAAATTGCTGCCAGGGGAAGCAACCATTTCTTTGTGTACAAGGAAAACCTGGATGGAAAAGCGGTCAGCAAAATCCGTGAGCTGTCTGAAGAAGAACGAGTTGCGGAAATCGCTAAAATGATCGCGGGCGATAATCCGACACAAAACGCTTTCAAAAGTGCCAAAGAACTTATTGCGAACAAGCTTACCGGAAGAGAGACAGGCTCTTGATATGGCCTGGACTGCAGCCATAATGAAAATGCATAAATCTGACCAATGCTAAATAGGATGGATTGCGTTCAATATAGTAAATTGAGTTTCTCTTACAATTCCAATTGCACCGGTGGTTACTCTTCCTTCAGTACTTCCGCCGGGTTAAGGGAAGCAGCTCTGATGGAGAGATAACTGACACAGAGGAGAGACAAGAAGGCAACAGAGCCGCCTGCGAGTAAAAATACCCAGGGGGAAATTTCAATTTTATATGGAAACCCTGAAAGCCAATTGTCCATTGCATACCAGGCGACCGGTACGGCAAAAATTAAGCTTAAAACAATCAGTTTGAGGTGGTGCGAGTTCAGCATCACCAGGATTCGAAGAACTGGAGCTCCCAGTACTTTCCGGATCCCAATTTCTCTCCGGCGTTGCTCGGATGCAAAAGCGACCAAACCAATTAACCCTATAATTGCAATCACAATGGATAGCGTTGTGAAAAAACTAAATAATCCACCCAGTTGTTTTTCAAAATCATATTGTTCAGCGAGCGTTTGGTCCAGGAATTCATATTCAAATGGAGTATCAGGCAGAATTTGATGCCATTTTGATTGAAGCAGATTTACCAATTGACTTTCCATTTTTGTATCATATTTTACAATAACCACCCGCATATCTCCCCACATTGCTCCATTTTCATGAAAAATCAATAGTGGACCAATTTTATTTTGAAGGGGCTGAAAATGAAAATCTTTAACTACACCTATTATGGGCACTGCTTCCAACTCATCTCCAAGATCATTCAATCGATGTGATAATGCCTCCTCCGGTGTCCAGTTAAATAATCTTGCCGTGCTTTCATTTATGATTACCGAATTTCGATCTGAGATACTATTCTCAGCAAAAGGTCTTCCTGCCCGAAATTTCAGGTTCATAATTGAAAAATAATTCGCATCGACTTTTTCTGTCGACATTGGATACTTTTCCTCATATCCTTCTACAGAATATATATCCTCAAAACCACCACGCCCTGGCCTGAGCATTGATATTGCGGCGCCTTTAATTGCTGTTTCTGAATCCAATTGATCAACATAGGATTGGAGTTGTCCACCAAGTCTCTCGGAGTTATTAATTAACAAAATGTTTTCCTTTTCAAAACCTAGATCGCTATTTAGAAAGAAATTTACCTGCTGTGAAACAATAAGGGTAGCGGCAATCAGGATGATGGAAATGGTAAATTGAACAACCACTAATAAATTACGCAGGTTGGATTTTGCTACGCCACGCGTAATTCTGCCCTTTAAAATTTCACCAGGGGCAAGTCTGGTAATATAGAACGCCGGATAAAGTCCTGCCAGAATTCCAATAATAATCGCGAAGAGTGGCATTATTAGCAGGAGTACCGGATTCTCCCAGATACTGAACAGCATCGGAATTAGCAGATATTTATTCAGCAGAATCCTTATAATCTCCATCACCGCCAGACCCACTCCCAGGCTTATAAAAGTAACTAACATGGATTCGGAGAGAAACTGCATGATCAAATTTCTCTTTTGAGAGCCCATAACTTTTTTAATTCCGATTTCCTTGGCACGTATCCCAGCTCTCGCGGTAGCCAGATTAATAAAATTAATAACTGCAATCATTAAAATAAAGATTCCCACAAGGCCGAAAATATAGATATATTTTATGTCGCCGGTGTTTCCAATCCTGTTACCTTCAACTGCTGAATATAAATGAATTCTGGTGACAGGCTGCAAATAAAAATTCCAGCTGCCTCCTTTAATAAATTCACTGAAATCTATACCGAATCTCTTAAACGAAGGTGCAACATGAAGGTCAACCAAACTCTCCATCTTTCCCTCCAAATCCTCCGGATTAGCGTCCTCCTTTAATTTGATATAGGTAACAGCCTGCGTCCAAATCCAACTCCACTCAAATCGTTTAATATTTGGATTCGTATAAATAGAAATCAGGTAGTCAAAATCGAAATGAATATTTTCAGGCTGGGATTCGGTTACACCTGTAACTTCCAAAGGAATTCGATCTTCACCCATCAGGATAATTTTTCCTAAGCCAGGTTCTTCTCCGAACAGCCTTGCAGAAGCTTCATCGGAAATTACTACTTTGTTTAAACCCTTTAATGCAGTTGCCGGATCACCTTCTTTTAATTTGAATTCGAAAAACTCGAAGAAATTTGAGTCAGATGCCAGAAAATCATCTTCATTAAAGGCTTTTATATTTCCAAAAGAATCATCATACCTGACTGTAAACCTATAGGGAGTGTTTATACGTAATGAGGATTCAACTTCAGGAAAGTCATCTGCAAGAATTTTAGCCAGAGGAAGTCCGGTTGAACTCATGGCACCTTGTTCCGGATACCAGATATTAGTTTGATTCACCCTGTAAAGCCTCTCCACATCAGGGTGGATCGTGTCATAACTGAGTTCATAATGGATATAGTGCCCGATAAGAACCGTGCAGGCAAGGCCGAGAGCCAAACCAAAAATGTTAATCAGAGTATAGAATCTTTGTCGAACAAGATTTCGAAAAGCGATTTTCAGATAATGATGAATCATTCTTGGTCTTTTTTAAGTGTGATGTTATTATGGAAACCAAAACAGTGCCATGGTGTTAAAGTATTCATTATCAGCGGCTAAGAAGTAAATTATTTGCCAGAATTAGTTTTATACTGTATCATTATTGATACAGTATAGTGTATGATTATATAACACTTTATTTAACCCAAATTCTTTTGGAAAAAGACTTTTTTTGCTTTTGATTCGTTGCAAGCAAATCCCAATGAAAAAAGAAGAAATTGCCGGTTTCATTTTTGCCTTCATCGCGTACACATTGAAAATCTACAGGATTCACTTTCACACCTACTTTATAGTTGCAGCCATTATTTATTTATTGGGACTCTATATATACATGGTTACAACCCGCAAAATTGAAATGGATTCCTTCTTCATTGGTCTTTCATCAACCTTTTTGCTGATCTGGCTTTTATTTCTTACCAAATTCTTTCCCATGGGGATAATTCCCATGAGCTTTTCATTCATTTCTCTGGTGGTTGGTGTTTACTTTAAGTTCAGGAACAAATCAACTTTGGCAGATGGTCGTCAGTGGATTAACCTGGTAATACTCATTTTGTGCATTGTTATCTACAAAATGCCAAATGACCAGCAGTATTATTTTACCGGTATAAAATATAATTACGAGATTGAATCTGATTATATGACCTGGGCAAAGTATAGTTGGTTTCTATACCGGGAGGGAAAATATGTTCAGGCGCTTTCGGCCAGTGAAAGAGCCTTAAGTATCGCGAACCAGATGAATGACGATTTTTGGATCGAAAAAATAATCGATCAACAGGAAAAAATCCAAAGCAAAAACTGGACAAAATATTAGTTCAATTTAGACTTTAATTCGTTTGAATTATTTTGTTAATTTTGAAATCTCAAATCAAAATCATGGGAAAGAAAGATCCAAAAATTGACGCTTATATTGCCAGGTCAGCTGACTTTGCCAAACCTATTTTGAAACACATTCGTAACCTCATCCACAAGGGATGTCCTGAAGTCGCGGAAAAAATTAAATGGAGTTTTCCTAATTTTGAATACAAGGGAATTTTTTGCAACATGGCCGCCTTCAAGGCGCACTGCACATTTGGCTTCTGGCAAGGAGCATTAATTAAAGATAATCATGGGGTCCTGACATCAGGGGAAGCGATGGGACATTTTGGCAAAATTACAAGCCTTAAAGATCTGCCAAGTGACAAGATTATTCTGGATTACATCCATCAGGCAGTCAGGCTTAAAGATGAAGGCATAAAGAACCCGAAGAAAACGGTAAAGCGACTAAAGGAAGTAAGGGTGCCTTCAGAAATTTTGAAAATAATTCGAGCTAACAAGAAAGCATTTTCAGTTTTTGAAAATTTTTCAAATTCTAACAAAAAAGATTACATCGAATGGATTGAGGAAGCAAAAACTGAGACGACCCGGGAGAAGCGAATTAGCACAATGATGGAATGGCTTCAGGAAGGGAAACCCCGGAACTGGAAGTATATGCCATAATCCACATTACCACTCGCAAATTAATAGCTGCATTCAACCTATTCTTTCTTTTTAAGTGACCTTTTTTTTCTAAATTCAGAGACTAAATCACTTATCCATGAAATTTGCCAAAACATCCATTCTAACTGTCCTTGCATTAATTGCGGTTCCATTTGAAGGACAAAGTCAATCCAATGTAAATTCTGATAACGAGAAACTTTACCAGGCTTATGAATATCGGAATCTTGGCCCAACAAGAGGAGGCCGCGCAACGGCTGTGGCCGGGCATTCCGAAAAGCCGGGTTTCTTCCTGATGGGAGCTACCGGTGGTGGTGTATGGAAGACTGAAGATTACGGCGATTCCTGGCAGAATATTTCTGACGGGTATTTCTCCACTCCTTCGATTGGAGCAATTCGTGTGGCGAACTCAAACCCGGACATTATTTATGTAGGAACAGGTTCAGATGGAATCAGAAGTAATGTAATTACAGGAAAAGGTGTTTTTAAGTCAACGGATGCGGGAAAATCCTGGTCTTTTGCCGGGTTGCCAATGACAGGACAAATTGGTGCCGTAGAAATACATCCTTCCAACCCTGATATTGTATTTGTTGCAGCCATTGGGCAAGCTTTTCAGCGTAATAAAGAACGTGGTGTTTACAAAACTACTGATGGTGGCAAAACCTGGAGTCAGGTTTTATATCATTCTGACAGTATTGGTGCAGTAGATTTGGAGTTTGCACCGGATAATCCGGATATTATTTATGCAACCTTGTGGCGGGCAGAGAGAAAACCCTGGACAATTATCAGTGGAAGTAAGGAAGGGGGTATTTATAAATCTATTGATGGAGGAAAAACCTGGAAAAAACAAACGCAGGGATTACCAACAGGGTTGATTGGAAAAATCGATTTGGCAGTTACACCTGCCGATCCCGAAATTTTGTATGCCTTGGTTGAAGCAGCACCTGACGATGTCCGAGGTCTTTATAAGTCATCAAATAGAGGTGAGTCGTTTGAGTTAGTATCATCCTACCGGCCACTTACCGACAGGCCTTTTTATTATTG
This sequence comes from Cyclobacteriaceae bacterium, assembly GCA_036397995.1. GTDB lineage: Bacteria > Bacteroidota > Bacteroidia > Cytophagales > Cyclobacteriaceae > DASWHX01. The sequence continues at coordinate 36,569 of DASWHX010000183.1, read as the reverse complement.
CAACGTGGATGTAAATCCACAAAATCCTAATACAGTTTATGTAAACTCCACCGGATTTCATTACTCAGTGGATAGTGGAAAAACCTGGCGCAGAATGCGGACACCCCATGGAGACAATCATGATATGTGGATCAATCCGAAAGATACTCTTGTGTGGGTTCAATCTAATGATGGCGGAGCCAATGTTACCATTAACTATGGGAAAACCTGGTCCAGTATTGAAAATCAACCAACAGCAGAATTATATCAGGTAGAGGTAGACGATCAGGTACCGTATTGGCTCTATGCAGGGCAACAGGATAATTCTACCATGGCAGTTCCTTCTCTCCCACCATATAATCATCCCGCAGGTGATGCGGGACATTGGCTTGCAGTTGGTGGTTGCGAAACCGGACCGGCGGTTCCAAAACCAGGCAACCACAATATCGTATATTCCAACTGCAAAGGAAGGTTTGGCGTTTACGATAAACGTACCGGTCAGGAAAGACAATATTATGTTGGTGCTGCAAATATGTATGGTCATAATCCAGCTGATTTGAAATACCGGTTTCAGAGAGTTTCACCGATTCATGTGTCACCCCACAATCCGGATGTTGTTTATCACACCTCTCAGTATGTCCACAAAACAACAGATGATGGCATTACCTGGGAAACTATCTCACCAGACCTTACTGCTTTTGATCCGAAGACGCAGGTTATTTCCGGGAGCCCCATTACCAGGGACATCACCGGGGAGGAATTTTATTCAACCATATACGCGATTAGGGAATCATCAGTAAAAGCAGGGGTTATCTGGGTAGGAGCCAATGATGGCCCGGTCCATGTTACCAGGAATGGAGGGGAAACGTGGGAACAAGTTACACCCAAAGGATTGGCCGCCGGCGGACGCGTGGATGCTGTGGAACCATCACCTCATAAAGAAGGCAAAGCCTATATCGCAGTTTTACGGTATCAGCTTGGAGACTGGAAACCTTATGCATACAGGACAACCGACTTTGGTAAAACCTGGAGATTACTAACCACCGGAAAAAATGGAATTCCGGAGAATTATCCCGTTCGCGTAGTCCGTGAAGATCAGGTGAAAGAAGGATTGTTATTTGCCGGAACAGAGTTCGGAATGTTTATTTCTTATGACGATGGTGAAACCTGGGAGAAATTCCAGCGAAACCTGCCGGTAACTCCTGTCACGGATATTAAGATTTACCGCGATGATTTAATTCTTAGTACAATGGGCCGGGGATTTTGGATAATGGATAATATTTCTTCTTTAAGAGCAGCAAAATCTGTTGATGCGGTCACTTTATTCAAGTCAAAAGATACTTATCGATTCCGCTTCAGGGGTTCCAATTCCGTGCCGGAATATCCAAGTCCTGGCGTCGTAATTGATTATTATCTTGCTCATAATGCGAAAGATGAAATCACACTGGAGATAGTAGATGCCAGGCAACAGGTTATCAGAAGTTTTGAAAGTGAAACCAGGCGGCAAAGTCAGGATGATGAACCGAGTATGGCCACCGGATTCTTTTTCAGGGGAAATCCCTCCAGCCTGGAGAAAACTGCCGGTTCCCATCGTTTTATCTGGGATATGGATCATAAAGGTGCGTGGGACAGCAACCGGAGACGAAGTTTCCTGAACGGACCTATGGCCGCACCCGGTGAATATCAAGTTCGGTTGATTGTTGATGGAAATACCTATACGCAGACCGTAAAACTGGTCATAGACCCCAGCTTGGCCGCTTCAGGAATTACCTATGATGATCTGAAGTCGCAGGAAGAACTAACTCTGAAAATCCGTGATTTACAGGATACCGCTAAAAGAGTTGGAAATTCAGTGCAAAATGTCCGCAAGGAAATTGCGAAAGAATTGAAAGAAAATTCTTCATTAAAATCCGAAGACGACAAATGGGCAAAGATTGAAAATCAGATGTTTACTGCCGATGGGACGTACATGACGCCAATGCTCCTGGATCAAATCAGTTATTTATCATCCATGCTGAACCGTGCAGACCAGCGGCCTGGTAAGGATGCTTTTGACCGGTATACTGAATTGAAAATTAAATTTGAAAATATTCTGAAAGAATATTTATCTCTGAAGGAGACCAGCGCTGTCGCCGGAGATGGGGGTTAATGAATTTCACTTTATTCTCAGTAACAGGGCTGAATTCAATGAAATAGAATTACTGGAAGAGTATTTCTCTTATATTGATCTCATAAAAATAGTACCAGAACAGATTTTCAGCGCGAGGACTTGTCTTGCGTCACCTGTTCACCTGTTCCTTTTCTCTCCTAAGCTCTAAACTTACTAAAGTCTGATTCGTGGCTTCTTGGAGCTCACAGAAACAATGTCGTTATTAATAGCCCAGGCTACTAAACCTACAGCATTCACGGATTTTGTTTTCTCCAATAAAGAAGCACGAACTTTTTCTACAGTTCTTCTGGAAATTCCAATTTTGTCACCAATCTCTCTTGAAGTTTTCTGCTTAAGGATCAGTTTTAGGATTTGTAATTCCCTGGTAGTTAATTGTGGTTTCATTTACTTATTAATTTATTTGTTAGTTGGTAGTTTTACTTTACAGGCGTAAAATACAAAATTGATTAATAAATTTCATAGATAATTATCATTGTAAAATAAATATTTCTGGCTAATATCCCCTCAATTGCTAAAAATCAGTCCCAAGGCGTATTTTCAACCTTTTTAAGGGATGGAAATGTTTAGAAATAATAATAATATTCTGGCTTGAGAGATTCTGAAGGATGATGAAATTGAAGCTGATTTTTGAACATCCAGCAGATATAAGTACTTTATACTCTCGCAAAACTACTAATACTTGTCCAATTATTCATACCTGAGAATATCAACGGGATTTATTGTTGCTGCCTTGAATGCCTGCCAGGCAACTGTTCCCCAAGCGATTATAAATGCCAATAATCCTGCAATTAAAAGCGTCTCCACTCCAAAAGAGACTCTGTAAACAAATTCATTAAGCCAGTTGTTCATAATATAGTAGGCTAATGGCGCTGAGATTATGAAGGCTATCAGCACAAGCCTGGCAAAATCGAAGGAAAGGAGTAATACAACCCTGCCTACGCTGGCTCCCATTACTTTTCTAACAGAAATCTCCTTGGCGCGTTGTGATGCCATATAAGCGGCCAAACCCAGCAATCCCAGGGATGCAATAAAAATCGCAACAATAGCGAACACAGAAAATAATTCACCAACTTTCATTTCTGCAGCGTATAACCGGGTAAATTCATCATCAAGAAACCCATATTCAAACGGGCGATGCGAAGCCAGAGTCTTCCATTTAGTGGCCAGGGTGTTTAGGGTCTGCTGAATATTTTGGCCGTCAATCTTTATCATCATATAGGCAAACTGACTGGGCTCAATGAATAGAATCAGTGGTCCAATTTCTCTATACATAGAAGTAAAGTGAAAATCCTTCATAATCCCTGTCACCACTCCATTTCTGCCGTTAAGGGAAATCCGTTCACCAATCAGGTTTTCAATACTCAGTCCTGAGCGGCTTGCCGCTGCTTCATTGAATATGAAGGAGAAATCCGGCTTTTGCTTGCTGTCTTCGCTGTAGTCCCTCCCGGAGACTACTTCAATCCCCAGTGTTTTAATAAAATCAATATCCACTGCCATTGCATTCACTGACATTGACTCATCCAATGACCTTCCTTCGAAAATATAGGAATACCCTCCTTTAACATCCGAAGGCGTTTCGGATGCCGCCGTGACATTAATAACACCGGGTATTGATACGAATTCATTTTTGAAAATGTCCAGGTTTCCAGCTATTTTGTTATCAATTGGGACAGCTATAACCTGGTCTTTGTCATATCCTAATTTCTTGTTCTGAATGAAATCCAATTGCCTGAAGATGACTATTGTTCCGGCAATGAGGAAAATAGAGATGGCAAACTGAAGAACTACTAATATTTTTCGCAGGCCTCTGCCTGCCGCGGAAGATTTGAAACTTCCTTTCAACACTTTTGAAGGTTTGAAGGATGATAATATCACCGCGGGATAAAAGCCGGCTAGTAAACTAACTCCGATCCAGATTCCAGCCAGCGAGGAAATCAATATTGGTTCAGAAACAGAATTTTGGAGTTGCCTGCCTGATAGTTCTCTGAACACAGGCATTAGTAATTCTACCATCACTATAGCGGAAAAAATCGCGAAGCCGGTTATCAGAATTGATTCTCCCATAAACTGAGAGATTAACTCATTTTTTCTGGCGCCTAACATTTTTCGCATCCCCACTTCCTTGGCACGTTCTGAACCTCTTGCCGTTGCCAGGTTCATGTAATTAATGCAGGCTATGACCAGCACCAGGATTGCAATAAAAGAAAAGATGTATACATACCGGATGTCGCTCTTTTTATCAATGTCATTATCAATTGGTGATCTCAGGTAGATATCCTTTAGCGGTTCCATTTTCAGGGTCAGGAAAAAACCAGACTGTTTCCATTGTCCTCCGTAAGTATTCTCCGTATAGGTCGCAACATTATCTTCAAAGTTTTGATGGTCAGCTCCGGGGTAAAGCAAAACGTAGGTATAAAAGTTTGCTGAACCGAAAGTCAGGTTTTCCGGCTTAGCCCAGCTTAAGCCCTGAAAAGAACCTACCATATCAAATCTGAAGTGAACATTGTTGGGCATATCTTCTATTACTGCGGTTATTTCATAATCTGTGTTGCCGTTAACATTAACAACAGAGCCAACAGGATTTTTATTTCCAAAATACTTTTGTGAAGCTGACTGTGTAAGCACCAGGGTGTTTGGCTTGTCAAGAGAACCGTCCAGTTGGCCATAAACGGGTTGAAAAGTGAATATCTCAAATATGGAAGAATCGGCATAATAGAAATTTTTCTCCTCATAGAGCTCCTCTTTAACTTTCACTATTTGTGGCCTGAATTTTCCAATATTGTAGACCCTTACTACTTTTTCGACCTCAGGAAATTGAGACTGAAGGATGGGAGCGATAATATTAGGTGTTACGCCGATAAGGGCTTGCTGCCCGCCAAAATTTGCATCCATGTAGACCCGGTATATCCGGTCATTTTTTTTGTGAGGCAGATCAAAGCTCAGTTCATACCGAACGTAACTGAGAATAAGCAGGCAACAGGCTATCCCTACTGATAATCCCAGAATGTTGATGATTGAATACAGTGAATTTCTCCTGATATTCCGGAAGGCTATAGACAGGTAATTCTTGATCATACTTCTACTTTTTGAAAGGTTTCGACTTCAATATAATACCTTCTGCAATACAAGGCCAGTTTTTTATTCTGATCGGAGCGTATTAACCGGATTGAGCATTGCGGCGTTATATACTTTAAAGCCAACTGTTATTAACGAGATTAAAAGCATCAAAAGAACAGATATGATCGCGGATGGAATATTCATTGCTACATAGTATTTCCAAATGGAATCCATTAACATTGATCCCATGTAGCTGCCCAACACTGAACCCAAAATTGCTGCAATCACTAAAATTATGAAAAACTGACGATTCAGATTTTTCGCTATGTTTACTACTGAGGCGCCAAGCACTTTCCTCACTCCTATTTCCTTCATCCGCCTTATAATAGTTAGTGAAACCAGAGTAAACAGGCCGGTTGCGGAAAGTATGGTAGCAATAATGCCCAGGAACAAAAACATTTTTATTATATTTTCATTTACCTCAGCAGATTCTCTCAATACTTCATCAAGGCTGCGGCCTGAATATAAACGCGTTGGAAAAATTTCATTCCATTTGTCTTTCATAAACTCATTTACTTCCAGGATTTTCATCGCGGAGGTCTTTACCGTAAGGAATCTGTAATCCTTTTCCGGCACATACCGGATAATCATGGGATCAAGTTCATCCCACAATCCGTTGGTATAAATATCCTTAACCACACCAATCACGTACAGAGAAATCGTGTCTGCCCACACAATTCTCTTTCCTATCGGATTATCTGTCCAGCCAATTTGGCTTATAAAGGAAGGGGATACCAGAATTGATTCAAGACGATCGGTTTCGGAATCTTCAGCGAAGGACCTCCCTTCGATAATATCTATGCTCATGGCCTTCAGGTAATCGTCACCCACATGTAAAATATCAGTTTCAATTTGTTTGTCTTCATATCTTACGGGATCATTTCTTCCACTGCTGTAAAGTTGATATTCCGATCCAGCGATAACTTCAATATCAGGATTTTCAGCTAAAGCATTTCTATAAATCTCAAATTCATTAAAATTGTTCACGTAAGTATATATCACTCCAGCCTTGTCAAATCCCAAATCTAATTCTTCCTGATATCTGGCATTTTGAACAAACGCGATACCCATAATAATTGCAAGCATGGATATAACATATTGCAAGCCCAACAATAGCTTTGGAATTGCTCCCGCGCCTCCAAACTTCGCGGTTCCTTTTAATATCCGGGTTGGATCAAATCTGCTTATATAAAACGCAGGGTAACTTCCGGCAACAAGTCCTGCAAAAAGCAAAAGCACGAAAAGAAATCCGAAGAATCCAACATTGTTGACATAACTTAATTCGATATCCAGAAACTCCCACATCTGCGAATATTTTGGAACCAGGTATTCGGCCATGAGCAAGCCTGCAATCATTGCGATTAGGCATAAGGCTATATTTTCAGCAAGAAACTGAATAACCAATTGTTTTCTCCTCCCTCCCATTACTTTTCTAAGTCCGATTTCTTTCAATCTACGGCCTGAAATGGCTATGCTCGTGTTGGTAAAATTAAAGCAGGCAATCAAAAGAATCAGGACAGCCATTATTGCAGGTACAATTGCTGCAGGTGTAGGCAAACCCTCCCTGGTATAGCTATCCATTTCTTTTTCCCTGGTCCTTTCTGCCATGCCATCAAAAGGTTCAATGTAGTAACTGGTTACTTTGAAATCCTCCCTTGCCAGGTTTTGCGGTTCTACGTACTGCTGAAGCTGTCCTTCTATCGCATTAATTCTTGATGGATCGCTAATTTTAAGAAAGACAGTGCTCCAGGCTCCCCAGTTATTTTCATCAAGATTTGGATACGTTCCCTTGTAGTTAGCCCAATTAGTAATTGATTCCACAAAAGTAAAACTTGAATTGCTTTGCATCCTGGCAATTACGCCTGCAACTACATATTCTCGTTTGCCGCTATCAAGGACTTGAGTTATCTGCCGGCCTACTGGATCTTCATTCCCAAAATATTTTGCTGCCAGATTTTCTGAAATGAAAATCTTTGAAGGATCTGATAATTCGTTACTATTACCGTATTTCAATGGGAAAGAAAAGACTTCAAAGAATTTTTCATCAACATAAGTGATGTTCGTATTGAACAGATCTTCCTCAATACGAATATTGCCTCCAGTCGGGTGATATCGCACAACCTCTTCCAGCTCCGGTATATTTTCTTTAATTGCGGTTCCAAGAGGCAGGGGGGTAATTCCCCAGTCTCTTGATCGTCCTTCAAATACACGGGTAAAATCAATCCGGTATATCTCCTTCCGGTTCAATTGATCGGAATCAAACCCATACGCGTATTTATAATTCAAATACGCTACAACACAGCACGCCAGGGCCAGCCCCATCCCAATAATATTAATGAAGACAAAGATTTTGCTCTTCATTAAGCTCCTGATGGTAATCTTAATGTAGTTTTTCAGCATGGTAGTGTTTTTAAGATAAGACAATACCAGAGTTATTGAAGTTGCATTAACTCTGTAAAATTTGGGTTGGTCAGGCTAAAAAACCAGGGACAATCTTTCGATTGCCCCTTTGGTATAATTATATTAAATGTGGAATTGCTCTTTGATATTCTCAGTCACAACTTTACCATCAAACAAGTTGATGATTCTATGAGCGTAATTTGCATCATAAGGTGAGTGAGTTACCATGATAATAGTAGTTCCTTCCTCGTTTAGCTGGGCAAGCAATTTCATAACCTCTTCACCATTAGTTGAATCGAGGTTACCGGTGGGTTCATCCGCCAATATTAATTTGGGTCTTGCCACGATTGCCCTGGCAATTGCGACCCTTTGCTGCTGACCTCCGGATAATTGTTGAGGAAAGTGATTTCTTCGATGCATGATGTTCATGCGTTCCAGCACTTCTTCCACCTTTTCTTTTCTTACTTTTGATGGTACTTTAAGGTAAAGCAAAGGAAGTTCTACGTTTTCAAAAACGGTCAATTCATCAATCAGGTTAAAGCTCTGAAATACGAATCCGATGGATCCTTTTCTCAGTTGGGCTCTCTGCCTTTCACTGAATTTTGAAACTTCATGCTCACCAAACCAATACTCACCATCGGTAGGATTATCCAATAATCCTAAAATGTTCAGTAAGGTTGATTTTCCGCATCCGGATGGTCCCATAACGGCGACAAATTCTCCTTCCTGGATCTCAATGTCTATGCTGTTAAGGGCTGTCGTTTCCACTTCATCGGTGGTGTACAACTTTGTTAGTCCTTTGATTTTGATCATGGTGTTACTCATTGTTGAAAGTCTTTATGGTTGTTAATTTAGAATTAGTACTTCATTGTTTCCAAAATTATCGTAGCTGGAAGTTATTACTCTATCACCGGGGTCAAGTCCTTCAAGTACTTCGAAGAATTCTGTGTTTCTCCTACCTAAACGGACATCCCGCTTCACCGCCTTACCACCATCCTCCAATACGTATACCCAGTTTCCGCCTGTATCTTTATAGAAACCACCGACAGGCAACAGTAACTCTTCGGAAGAACCTCCCAGGGCTATTTTCAGTCTCAGAGATTGACCCCTCCGGATTCCTGCCGGCTGCTCACCTGCGAAAAACATGTCAACGCTAAACCTTCCAGCATCAACACCAGGGTATATATATCCAATTTCTAATGAATAAGACTGGTTATTAAAGTCAAAGGTTGCAGTTAAGCCTGTAGAAATTTTAGGCAGATACAATTCATCGATAAGACATTGAACTTTATAGCTGCCTTCAATATCCACTGAACCAATGCGTTGACCCTGATTTATTGACTGACCCACTACCAGCAGTGGCGTGGTCAGTTGGCCTTCAATAGGAGAACGGATAAACAGGTTATCAAGAATTTTACCTACTCCTTCAAGGCTTTGTTTCATTCTTCGCTCCGAATCGTCCAACTCACGCAGCTGACGGATTCTGGCCACACTATCTTCTCTATATGAAGTATATGTAAATTCAAGACGTTTTACGTTATATTCATAATCAGCTTTTGTTCTTTCAAATTGCTGCTGGGCAATCAAGCCTTTCTCAAATAGTATTTTTTCCCGCTCATACTGGGGCTTTAGAATAGCCAACTGGTTTTCTATTTGGGCCAATGCCGCTTTTTGCTGGAGATCATTTTGGGTCACACCCAGTCTTGTTTGCCGAACCCGGTTGATACTTTCATTATAGGAAGCTTCCTGGCTCATCACCGTAAGTTCACGATTTAAATTAGAGAGTTCAACGATAACATCTCCCGGGTTCACATTCGCGCCGCTTTCTTTCACCACACGCTTTATCGTTCCACCCTCAATGGCATCGAGGTAAAAGGTTTCCTTGGGAAAGACTGTACCTGTTTGTGGTATGTACTCCTGAAAAGGACCCCTGTCAACCGTGGCAATAGTAATTTTCTCGCGGTTAACATTGAGTTTCGATCGACGGTCTGCCCAAATAAAGTTATAAAGAATGAAGGAAAAGAAGAGGACTCCGAAGGCAATCAGCGATAACCTCTTCAATGTCCATATCTTCTTTTTAATTTTTTTGTCCATCAATAATGAGTTTTTATTTCAATTGTCACTTAAATAGGTAATTACAGTTTTGCCAATAGTGTGCCAATTGATTGAATCCTCTTTATTCTACGTTTTTCATAGGTTGTTAGTTTTTCCCGCGTTCGTGCACGAACGGAGGTGTCCGCAAGCGGACGGTAATATCTAAGTTCCTGCCAGTTTGATTGATCCTGGCAAAGCGAAAAACCCGGCTAAAATTGTGAAACAAGAGGATTTATAGTCCGGAATCGAACATCGGTATTAACTTTGTAATAGTGTAAGGTACTCCAGAAATGACACCATGAACAATACACAAAATAAATCAGGCAAAATCCTAATCGTTGATGATAACGAAGACCTGCTAAAAGCAGCCAAGATCTTTTTGAAGCGACATTTTTTGCAGGTTGATCTGGAGAAAAGTCCTGAAGCGCTGCCAACAGTGCTTAATAATGAATCTTACGACATTATTCTATTGGATATGAATTTTACCAAAGATGTGAGCAGCGGCAAAGAAGGTTATTATTGGTTGGAGAGGATTCTGGAAATCGATCCTTCCGCTGTGGTGGTATTAATAACCGCATATGGCGATGTAGATACTGCTGTACAGGCGATAAAAGCGGGGGCAACAGATTTTGTTTTGAAACCCTGGGATAATCAAAAGCTTCTGGCCACTCTTCATTCAGCCATGAAATTGAGAGAAAGCAAACTTGAAATCAAAGATCTCAGGACCAAGCAAAAGCATTTGAATGAAGATCTGAACAACAAATACCTGGAAATCATCGGGCAGAGCCTTGTGATGGAAAAAATTTATGAAACCATAGACAGGGTTGCAAAGACAGATGCCAACGTACTCATTTTGGGTGAAAATGGGACCGGCAAGGAATTGGTTGCAAGGGCAATCCACCGGAATAGCCACAGGGCTAATGAAGTCTTTATCAATGTTGATTTAGGTTCCATTACGGAAACACTTTTCGAAAGCGAACTTTTCGGACACATGAAAGGCTCTTTTACGGATGCAAAGGAAGATAGAGCCGGCCGATTTGAAGTTGCATCCGGCGGGACTTTATTCCTGGATGAAATTGGCAATTTGTCGCTCCCCTTGCAGGCAAAACTTCTTACCGCGATTCAAAATCGTACTATTACCAGGGTCGGATCAAATAAAATTATTCCCATAGATATTCGTCTGGTTTGTGCCACTAACTTGCCCATCTATGATATGGTAAAGGAAAACAAGTTCCGGCAAGACTTACTTTACCGAATTAATACTATTGAAATTAACATGCCGCCGCTTCGTGAGCGTGACGATGATGTTGTTCTTCTGGCCAATCATTTCCTGAACTACTATTCAAAAAAATATAATAAATCCGTAAACAAAATAAGTGACGCTGCCATTTCGAGAATGAAAAAATATTCCTGGCCGGGTAATATCAGGGAATTGCAACACTCCCTTGAGCGTGCCATTATTATGAGCGTTACTTCGGTACTGCAGCCTGAAGACTTTATATTTAACTCCAAAGGTCAGGAAAAGGATGAAGATGCATTTCTGATTGAAAACTTTCACCTTGAAGAAGTTGAAAAAGTTTTGATTAGAAAAGTATTGAAAAAATATAATGGTAATATTACTCAGGCAGCTACTGAATTGGGCTTAACAAGATCCTCTCTTTATAGAAGGCTAGAAAAGTATGGGCTTTAACCGGTTTCGAATTGGTGTTTTCATTCGGGTAATTTTACTGGGATTATGTGTTTCGGGAGTCGCGTTACTGATTAACGACCCTTCAAAAATTGTCAGTGCAATAATATTGATAGGGATTTCAATTCTGATTCTGGTTGAAATTTTCAGGTATGTGGAAAAGACTAACAGAAAATTAACCAGGTTTCTTGAATCGGTGAGGTATTCTGATTTTATTTCAGGCTTTACCTCTGATAATAAACTGGGGCAGAGCTTTGCAGACTTGAACCAGGCATTTAATGCCGTCCTGGAAGCCTTCCGTGTAGCCAGAGGTGAAAAGGAAGAACACTGGCAGTACCTGAATACAGTAGTTCAGCATGTAACTACAGGATTGCTTTCATTTGATGAAGAAGGAAATGTAGAACTTATAAATGCCAGGACAAAGCATTTTTTCGGTTCACCGCAGTTAAGAAATATTGAAGAATTAAAAGACAAACAACCGGAACTTCACCGGATGCTGGTAAACCTGAAACCGGGAATTAACCGGATGCTGCGGCTGAATAGTAACGTGCATCTTGCTGTCCATGCAACCGAGCTAAAACTGCGAGGAAAAATCTACAAACTTGTTTCCTTGCAAAACATTCAATCTGAATTGCAGCAAAAAGAAGTTGAAGCCTGGCAAAATCTAACCAGGGTTTTAAGGCATGAAATTATGAATTCCATCACTCCTATTTCATCACTAACCTCCACTTTGAATGAGATTCTGGTTGAAGATCTGGTTCGACGGAACAATAAAATAGAAATTCTTGAAGAAACTATAGATGATCTTGAAGAGGGATTAAATACAATTAAGAGCAGAAGCACGGGGTTGATTCGCTTTGTGGAAGCTTATAGAGATTATACCACGATACCAACTCCCAAACTCAAGAAAATTTTGCTTCATGAATTATTGGAACAAATTGCCAGCTTGCATAGAGCTGAAATCAGGAAGGGGAATATAGAACTTACCATGGAGGTGAAGCCGGAGGACTTGTTTATTTTTGCCGATGAAGAACTTATCCAGATGGTATTGATCAATCTTGTGAAGAATTCCATTGAGGCGGCTGGTAAAGTGAAGAACCCAAGGATTAGCCTGAAAGGTTCTGTTGATTTTGAGCTGAAAGCAACCATTGAAATTACCGACAATGGTGAAGGCATTATTCCGGAAGCATTGGAACGGATTTTCGTGCCGTTCTATACGACTAAGAAAGCCGGCTCGGGCATCGGACTTGCATTATCGCGACAAATCATGCAGTTGCATAATGGAACCATTTCAGTCGAATCAACTCCCGGTAGCAGAACTACCTTCACCCTACGATTTAACTAGCCATGTGAGTGGCCAGGTATGGTTCCCACTCTTCTTGCACAAAACCTGAGAAGTCTCTTAAAAACATAATGTAGGATGGCCTGAAAGGTCTGTTGATTAAATTCAAACCCGCCTCTTCCGGGGTGTAATCTCCTTTTTGCGTATTGCATCTCTTACAAGCGGTAACCAAATTTGTCCAGCTGGTTTTTCCCCCTTTGGATCTGGGTACGACATGGTCAAGGGTTAAACCTTTTTGATGACCGCAATATTGACAGGTAAAACTATCCCTCTTGAAGATATTCTGACGGGTTAATTCGACCCCCATATAAGGGATTTGAACATAGTTGTTTAGTTTGATGACAGCTGGCATTGGATAGCTCATGCTTACCGATCGTAAATAAAAGCCTTTGGTATGCATAAGCGACTGTGCTTTATTCAAATATACCAGCAGGAACGCCCTTTGCACGGTACAAACCGATATCGGGCTGTGATCAAGATTCAATACAAGTACTCTTTTATTCATAAAGTCTTCAAAATTCTTTTAATAGAAAACAGCTTGTGTGTTAATTGTTTCAATTTTTCATCCACAATTCCATGCTCCGTCAATTTGTCAATTCTAACTTGTCCTGATGCATGAATGATGTTTCCATCTTCTAAAATTATACCTACATGAGCAATTTTCCCTTTACTATTCTTAAAAAAAGCGATATCTCCCGGTAAAACATCCGGTAATTCATCAATTTTCGTCCCAATTTCTGCTTGCCGGTGGGAATCCCTGGGCAATTTGTAACCGCAAACCTTGAAAACCTGCTGAACGAATCCGCTGCAGTCTATGCCAAAGGGCGATTTACCTCCCCACAAATAAGGTGAGTTCAGATATTTTCCGGCAACCTGTTTAAGAAATTCAAACTCTCTTTTCTGACCAAGACTTTTGGATTCCCCGTTAAAAGCCAGCTTTTCTTCCATCTTAAATAACTCGTTGGTAGAGATGGGAAGGATGCTGCCCATGACTATGTGGATAGTATTCTTCCGGTATAATATACTTGAGCTTATGTCGAGACTTATTTTATAATCTGAATTATTAATTTGGTTGAAGTAATCTTCCGTTATCCGATGATGTTGTCTGCTATTAATCCAACCTTCATGCTCATCAAAATAAGCTTTAATCCTAATCCACTCTTTACTGTCTGAAAGTTCCAGAACAGTGTAGTGTTCACCAAACAATAATTGGTTAACCATTTCGCAGGTATCCCCGGGAGCAGATCTGACAGGCACAATTCCTAATCTGCAAATTCCTCTTTCAAGAAATTCCATAATTACAGTTTAAGTCTTTCCATATCTCTTTTAAGATCTTTTTCCTTTATACTTTCCCGCTTATCATATAATTTTTTTCCACGACCAAGAGCAATCTCAATTTTTGCCAGCCCCCTTTCATTTATGAACAACCGGGTTGGGATTATAGAAAGACCTTTTTCTTCCAGTTTACTTTTTAATTTTTTAAGTTCTTTCTTTTTCAAAAGTAATTTTCTCTCCCGATCCCCAATATGATTGTAGTGTCCGCCCTGTTTGTAAGGGGAGATAGTAACCTGATGCAAATACAATTCATGATTATGGAAAACGCAAAATCCATCCTGCAGGTAAACTTTCCCTTCTCTTATCGATTTAATTTCTGTTCCTGTTAAAGCAATGCCTGCAATAAATTTTTCAAGGAATTCATATTCAAATGAAGCCCTTTTATTCTTAACATTTACAGTACCGGAAAATCTTTTTTCCTTAGCCATTATCCCGGTAAACTACTAAAGATTTTTTCAATTCTTTCCTTTTTTAGAATCTTTTGGCCGGTAGTTCCAGTTGCAATAATCCTGTTCTTTACCTTTACCTGGTATGCGCAAATCAATTCATGCCCGTTAAAATCTTTTACCTCACTCTCAATCTCCAGAACTTCCCCCTCAAACGCAGGACCAACATGGTCAATGGAAATAGAAGTTCCTATTCCTTCTTCATCATCATCAGTGATCTCCAACACATATTGCCGTGTTGCCCATTCAATATTTCTTGCAAGTGCAAAAGTAGAACAAACTTCATGCACTACAATTCCATTGAATTTTGCAAGATCATCCCGGCTAACTTTTATTTCAAGCTTCCTGGAGTCTCCTGGTTTAAAAATTGATTTCATTTTCAGGAAATTTTAATCGTGGATCAACTTTCACATCAGCCTTTTCAAATTGATTGTTGATATATTTATAATGAGCAGTCATAGCAACCATAGCCGCGTTATCAGTACAGTATTCAAATTTAGGGTAATGAACATTCCAGTTCATTTCTTTTGACTTTTCATCAAGAGAATTTCTGAGGAAAGAGTTAACAGATACCCCACCGGCTATGGCTAGTTCTTTTATTCCGGTTTCTTTACTGGCTTGTTCTAATTTTATCAATAACATTTTTACCAATGCTTTCTGGTAACTTGCACAAATATCATTAAGATGATCATTAATAAAATTCCTATTTTTCTTCTGCTGATCTCTCAAATAATATAAAAGAGAAGTCTTTATTCCGCTGAATGAAAAATCAAGTCCTGCCAATTCGGTAACAGGGAAATCCACGAAGTTCTCATCACCTTTTTTCGAATATTTATCAATCAAGGGACCTCCCGGATACGGAAGTCCCAGAATTTTGGCTCCTTTGTCAAAAGCTTCTCCCACAGCATCATCCCGGGTTTCTCCCAAAACTTTCATTATCAGGTAATCAATTACAAGTATTATTTGAGTGTGGCCACCACTGATAGTTAAGCAAAGAAATGGAAACGCGGGGTGAGGCTTATCAATAAAATGTGACAGAATATGAGCCTGCATGTGGTGGACAGAGATCAAGGGAATGGAATTCACCATTGCAATTGACTTGGCAAAGCTGGCGCCTACCAGGAGGGAACCTAATAATCCGGGGCCCTGGGTGAATGCCACTGCATCCAAATCAGAAATATTAATTGCTGCTTTTTTCAATGCTTCATCCACTACTGGCACGATATTCTTTTGATGTTCCCGGGATGCAAGTTCAGGAACCACTCCTCCATAATTTTTGTGGACAAATTGCGTTGCAACTATATTATTAAGAACTTTGCCGTCAACTATTATGGATGCCGCGGTTTCATCGCAAGAGGATTCAATGGCAAGTATCGCGGGATGCATAATTTCTGATTTAACCGGTCGCAAGTTATTAAAAAACGAATTGCTAAAATAGTGTTTTGGGTTCTTGGAACCCCTTTGATCCTTCTGGTGGGAGTTGCTTCTGCTTTACAGATACCTTATGTACAAACCAAAGTAGTGCAAAGACTTGGCGAAATGCTTACAAAAACTACAGGATTTATTACCACAGTAGATTACGTTAGTATAAACTGGTTTGATAAGATTGCGGTAGAAGGGATATCAGTTAAAGACCTTCAGGACAGCTCAATGTTCAAGGCTGATGAAGCAGTAATTGATTTCACTATTTCCAATATAACTTCTACATATGAAATTGTAATTGATGAGATCGTATTGTTCAATGCAGACTTCAAAATGTTTCGAAATCCTGAATCAGCCAGATTCAATATCCAGGAATATATTCAGACTATAGTTGCCCATTACAAAAAAGAAGGTGCAAGTACCAGGTCTTTTGTTATTAGAACTGTAAAGCTTTTCTCCACCACTTATACATTATGGGATGCGTCAAAACCTGTAAATGAAAATTATTTCGATATAAATCATTTTACTATAAATAACGTTAAATCCCAGGTTGATAATCTTACCATCCTTAAAGATACCATTACGATGGATATCAAAAGTTTATCAGGCTTCAACATTCAAAACAAAACTGAGATTCATTCAATCACTGGTCTTCTTAGCATTCATCCGTCGCGGTTAAAGTTGACAGAATTGCAGGCTGCAATTGGGAAAAGTTATATTTCTGATGAAATCATTTTTAATTTTGACGGATATCAAAGCCTGAGTGATTTCGTCCCAAATGTTAACATAAAAACTACCCTTAAAAGTTGTGTTATTGCTTCTGAAGAACTTTCATTATTTGTTCCGGCTTTTTCCGGTTATAGCGAAGTTTTCACATTATCAGGATCTGTGAATGGTAAGATTGGAGATTTGAAAATAAAGGACTTGGATTTAGCATTGGGCAATCAAAGTCTCATAAAAGGAGACTTCATCTTAAATGGATTACCTGAACTTAATGATTTTTACTTTGATGCGACCATTTCGAAATCAAGAATTTTGATTTCAGATTTAAAAGATTATGTGCCGGAAAATGTCTACCAAAGGATTAGTAAATTAAATGACCTTTTCTTTTTTGGAAGTCTTAATGGAAATATTCACGATTTTCTGGCGCGCGGGAATTTTGAAAGTGACCTCGGGCAGATAGACTGCGACCTTAATTTAAAAATACCCAGGAAAGATTCCAAAGAAATAATTTCTTACAAAGGTAATCTTGAGTTGACTGATTTTGATATCGGTGAATTTTTCCAGGATAATATTTTGCAGAAAGTCTCTCTGAAGGGTTCCATTGACGGTCGCGGGGTAACATTGTCCACTGCTGCATTTAAACTTGATGGAGTGATTTCCGAGATTGGAATAAACGGTTACAATTATTCGGATATCGTAACCAATGCTAATTTTGCTAAAGAATTCTTTGATGGAAATATTCGAATTTCTGATCCAAACCTAAGATTTAATGCTACAGGCTCAATTGATTTAAGGGAAAAGAAAAATGAAATTAAGATTCATGGTAGAATTGATACTTTGTTTTTTGAACCTGTTGGTTTACTTCCGTCTGACTTATTTTTGCGAACAGAATTTGATGTGAATGTGACAGGACTTCAGGTTGATAGCTTACAGGGACGTATAATTACGAAGAACACAATGTTGATAAATCCGGAAGGACAGCTTAACCTGGACTCGTTAAATTTGTTCTCACAACGAAATTCAGCATTCAGATTGCTAAAGGTAAATGCATCAGATTTTTCTGTTGACCTTCAGGGTGATTTTAACTATACCTCTGCACTTAGAGACATTACGGCTCTGGTTAAGGAGTTTCAGTTAAGTTTTAAAAACCAGAGTGATAGCTTGAGTCAATACTATAGGTTTAAATCAGAGCAGATTTCTAAAAATGATTATTACGTTGATTATTTCATTAATCTAAAAGATATCAACCCCTTGTTACAATTCCTGGTTCCAGAGATTTCGGTTTCAAAAAATTCCCAAATCCAGGGTCGATTTAGTTCAGGGTTTACTTCCATATTCAGTCTTTCAACATCAATTGATACCGTAAATTATCAGAAGTCATCATTCTTTGATAATGAAATTGATCTCTCAGCATCCAAAATAAGTGACAGTACTCAAATCCTGGCAATGCTTTACGTCTATTCAAAAAACCAATTAATAAACGAATTGACGCGAACAAAAGATATGACATTAGACTGTGTCTGGAGCAATAATGAAATGGATTTTAATGCCACAATTGCTCATGAAAATAACCTGAACTATGCCGACATATTCGGAACAGTGAATTTCTTAAAAGATAGCACAACCATTCATATTAAACCTTCTGATATTTTAGCGTTAAATGAAAATTGGAGAATAGACAATGATAACCTGATTGCCAGCAGCGGTAGAGAAATATCAGTTAAAGATCTTAGGTTTTTCAATAAAAATCAATCAATCGAATTAAATGGGGATATTTCTGAAAAGGCAGACAAAATGCTGACAGTTATAATTGACAGCGTCAGAATGGAGAATATTAATCCATTAATTAACCGGAATCTTACAGGGATAATTAATGGTGGGGTCAGATTAAGCGATTTGTACCATCATCCCTTGATTGATTCCAGGGTAGAAATACTTTCAATGAGAATAAATGATTTTCTGGTTGGCAATATTCAGGGAAGAAGTGAATGGATTCCACAATCTGAGTTATTTGAAATTGATTTTAAAGTCGACCGGGAGGAAAAGGATATAATTGATGTAACGGGATTATTTGAACCCTTTGAAAGTGAAAATTCTCTTAATCTCAAGGCTAAGTTTTCTGAAGCAAATCTCAAAATTATTGAGCCCTTCATTGAAACCATCTTCTCAAATATTTCAGGAACTATTTCGGGCGAATTTTCTATTACCGGAACTCCTCTGTTCCCTTATATTAATGGAGCCGGAATCGTAAACGATGGGTCGCTTATGGTAAATTATCTAAACACCAATTATAACCTGGCCGGAGACATAGCTTTCACAGAATCAAAAATTAGATTTCAGAATATACAGGTAACAGACATCGATAATAACAATTCTTTTCTGTCAGGAGAATTTACCCACAACCGGTTCAGAAATTTTTCCCTGAATTTGAGCGGCAATCTGGACAACTTTCAGGTTTTGAATACTACCTCAAAGGATAACGATCTTTTTTACGGAAATGCGAAAGTTACCGGAAAGGTTAGTTTCAATGGGCCGCTAAGTAAATTGAAAATTTCGGCCAATGCCCGTACAAACAGAGGAACACGGTTATTTATCCCACTTGGCGATACTGAAAGTATTGAAGCCAGGGATTATATAACTTTTGTGAATTTTTCTTCGGGTGAAATCGATTCTATTCAGGGAGAAGAAAAAACAGTTAATCTCAAAGGATTATTACTTGATTTCGATCTGGAAATCACCCCTGATGCCTATGCAGAAATGATTTTTGATATTCAATCGGGAGATATAATTCGCGGACGAGGAAACGGGAAAATTAAGCTTCAAATCGATACTCAGGGTGATTTTGCCATGATTGGCGATTATGAGTTTATTTCCGGGGGCTATAATTTCACCCTATATAATATAATCAACAAGGAATTTTCAATTCTACCGGGCAGTTCAATATCATGGGCAGGAGATCCATATCGGGGAATTCTTGATCTTCAGGCATCTTATATGCAACAGACCTCCCTTGGGCCTTTGATGGATACAACGGTTTATAATCATAGCCCGGAATCAAATCGCAGGTATCCCACTGAGGTGCTGCTTAACCTTGCAGGACCCCTGCTGTCACCGAATATCGCGTTCGATATTAAGGTGACCAGCTATCCTGATATCATCACCTTAGACAATGGGCAGTCATTTTCCCTGGCCTCCATGGTTTCTTCATTTGAAAACAGAATTGCTTCCGATGAACAAGAGATGAAAAGACAGGTTTTCAGTCTCCTTATCCTCCGGAGGTTTTCAGAACAGGAGGGATTGCTTTCGGGCAGCAATTACATAGTTAACTCAGTTAGTGAGTTTTTATCAAACCAATTAAGTTATTGGATCACTCAGTTAGATGAAAACCTCGATATAGATGTTGACCTTGGTCAATTAGACCAGGAGGGCTTCAATGCTTTTCAATTAAGATTATCCTACACGTTTCTTGAGGGCCGCCTTAGAGTTACCCGCGATGGTGGTTTTACAGATGCTGAAAATAAGGCTGATTTTGCCAGCATCGCCGGCGACTGGACTGTGGAGTATTCACTTACTCCCGAGGGGAAATTCAGAGTAAAGATGTTTAACCGGACAAATACAAACCAGGCACTGACCACGTTTAACCAAACCTCAAACTTTACCGCTGGAGTGAGTTTAATTCATACGCAAAGTTTCAATGAGGTGAGAGACATTTTCAATGCAAGCCGCAAAAGAAGACTCAAAGAAATTGAATCGCGGGATCCTGCGGATACATCCGCACGAAAAAATGAAGATGACCCGCTTAACTAGAATTCTTTGTGGGGCATTTTTACTTATCTTGATAATTCCATTTCCAGGTTCGGGATCAGGACATGGTGATTCATTAAACAAAAAAAGAACTACTGCATTACTGGTCGGCCTTCCTGTTTTGCACGGAA
Organism: Cyclobacteriaceae bacterium; assembly: GCA_036397995.1. Classification (GTDB taxonomy): domain Bacteria; phylum Bacteroidota; class Bacteroidia; order Cytophagales; family Cyclobacteriaceae; genus DASWHX01. The sequence goes on along the minus strand of DASWHX010000183.1, from coordinate 15,919 downwards.
GTTCGATAGTCCTCTTTAATGAATTATGGTATCAAAATCAACCCCGGGAAAATTTTCACTTTTTTGATGACGGAAAAGAGTGGAATCAGGTTGACAAAGCAGGACATCTTTATTCCGGTTTCCATTTCAATGCAATAGCTTCCAGACTATACCAGTGGTGTGGGTTTAATGATATGAAATCTGATCTCTATGGATCTGCAACTAGTTTTGCTTTTATGTCTACTATTGAAATACTTGATGGGTATTCTTCAGAATTTGGTGCTTCCGGTTGGGATGTTTTGGCAAATGCCGGAGGAATTGGATTATATCTTGGCCAAAAATTGGTTTGGGATGAGATAAGAATTCATCCTAAGTTTTCATTTTCTCCAACCGGTTTTGCCGACACGAGGCCTCAGGTCTTAGGAGGTAATTTTATGGAACAGCTTTTCAAAGATTATAATGGTCAAACGTATTGGCTATCATTCGACCTGAATAAATTTTTTGAAAATAAATTCAGATTTCCGAAATGGCTGAATATCGCCACCGGATATGGCTCAACAAACATGATTTACGCCAGGAAATCTGAGAATTACAATGCCGGGTACAATTCCTATCGGCAATATTACCTGTCCCTTGACATTGACCTTTCCCACATTCATACCCGGTCAGCCTTTCTTAATTCTATCCTTTACTTTATTAACATGATTCATTTGCCATCCCCTGGCCTTGAGTTTAACAAAAATGGAGTTAAGGTGAGATATTTGACGTTTTGAAACTACTCTGAAAATTTTGAATTCTATTCTGCCCGGAATTCGCTATTTTTGTATTGATGCAAGTTGTCCTATCGCTTTATTTTTTAGTAAAGAGGAAAGTCCGGGCAGCAGAGGTAATCACACTTCCTAACAGGAAGGCATCGACATTGTCGATGACAGACAGGGCCACAGAAAACAAACCGCCCCTAATGGGGTAAGGGTGAAAAGGTGAGGTAAGAGCTCACCGCCCAAAAGGTAACTTGCGGGGCTTGGTAACCCTTGTGAGCTGAAAGACCAAGCAGTTTCGATATTCGCGAGAATATGAGTACCTCCTCAGATCAGTTGATCTCGAAACGGGTGGGTCGCTGGAACTTGATGGTGACATCAAGTCAAGATAAATGATAGGAGTCCATTTTGATGGATACAGAACCCGGCTTATAGACTTGCATCTTTTTTTAATTTGGTATTATGGCTAAAATTCTGATTCTAGATGATGAGAAAAGTATCCGGGATACTCTCAGAGAAATTCTTGAATATGAAAAATTCGAGGTTGATGAAGCCAAAGACGGGCAGGAAGGGTTGGACAAGCTAATCCGCAATGGTTACGACGCTGTGCTTTGTGACATAAAAATGCCTCATCTTGATGGAATGGAAGTACTTCAAAAAGCAAAAGAATTCAACCTGGATACTCAATTTATTATGGTATCAGCTCATGGGACCATTGAAACAGCTGTTGAAGCAACGAAGCTTGGGGCATTTGACTTTGTTCAAAAACCTCCCGATCTAAACAGGCTTTTATTAACCATTAGAAATGCCCTTGATAAATCAACTCTGGTTTCGCAAACCAAAGTCTTAAAGCGGAAGATCAATAAAGCCTATGATATTGTTGGCGAATCCGAATCAATTCAGGAAGTAAAGGAAACTATTGAAAAAGTTGCTCCCACCGACGCCCGCGTTCTGATTACAGGCCCAAATGGTTCCGGAAAAGAACTCGTTGCCCGATGGCTTCATGAAAAAAGTCAAAGGAGTGAAGGACCTCTGATCGAAGTGAATTGTGCTGCAATTCCATCCGAATTAATAGAGAGTGAATTATTTGGTCACGAAAAAGGATCTTTTACCTCGGCAGTAAAACAAAGGATTGGAAAGTTTGAACAAGCTCACGGTGGTTCTTTATTCCTTGATGAAATCGGAGATATGAGCCTTTCTGCTCAGGCTAAAGTGTTACGGGCCCTCCAGGAAAACAGAATAACCCGGGTTGGAGGTGATAAGGACATCAAAGTGGATGTCAGGGTAATTGCCGCAACCAATCAGGATCTTAAACAATTAATTGAAGAGAAGAAATTCAGGGAAGATCTTTATCACAGATTATGTGTAATAATTATTCCGGTGCCGGGTCTTACGGAAAGAATTGAAGATATCCCCCTGCTGGTTCAGCACTTTCTGGTAGAAATCACTGCGGAATATGGTATCAAGCCAAAGAAAATTACTGATAATGCGCTCAAGGCTCTGAAATCAATGAAATGGACTGGTAATATTCGTGAATTGAGAAATGTGACGGAAAGACTCATCATCATGTGTGGAGACACAATTGATGAACCTGACATTAAGAAATATGCCTGATTATAGATTTTGGTGCTTTTCAGACGCTTTTACGTCAGTTTTAGCATATGTGGGGCAAATCTTTTGCGTACACGCTACGGCCCCCATAATCAATATTGCAACAATAATTAATCTACTCTTCATGGTTCGAGGTTATGTGAAACTAGCCTAATTTGACCAAACATACTCAAATTATAAAAAACCCGCAAACAAAATAGTAACGGTTATCTCACTAATAAATTACATCCACGGACATCCGAATTGTCAAATCTTCCCAAAATTTCTACTTTTTTTTCATTTTTCATTCGTCCCAGGTCCTTTGTTTCAATAAATGAACACGTTTGATAATTTGAAAGATCAATGACATTTATACCTCCGGCTTTCCCATTTGTAACCCTTTGGAATGGGTTTGTTATGTCGCGAATGATAATTCTCATCCAGTTTGGAAATTCAAAGTAACCATCCCCAATAGAATATCCTTGTGAAGTTAATTCTGCCATGCCATACTCAGAATGGATTTTTCCAACGTCCAGTTTACTTTTCAGAATGTCATGCAATTCCTTCCTTGTGATTTCTTTTTTTCGTCCTTTCATCCCTCCTGTTTCCATAATAATGGTATTCTTCAATTTCACAGGATTCCTTAAAGCAAAGTCAAGGAGGGCATGGGAAACACCTATCAGTAACCTCTTTTTACCCTCTGAATTTGAGCTCAGTAATCTGACCAGTTTTCCATGGCTCGTAAGAAAAAATCCTGATTTGAGTGAACCTGATTTCTCAATGAAATGAGAAATCATGGCAATTAAAGAATTGTTCGTTGACCCCACATAGCCAGGCAATAATGCATAAATATCATAATCATTCAGTTTACCATAAAATCGCTGGAAATTGAAAGCGGCTAATTCCTGATAAAAGGAAAGATCCCTTACGTAATGGATACTGGGCTGACCAGAAGTACCGGTACTTTGAAAGATAGTTTCTTCTTTCCAATTTCCGGTCTTTACGATATTTGTTTTGAAAAGTTCAATTGGGAGAAAGGGAATTTGGTTTAGCCCTGTGATATTACCCGGTTTAATCTCCACCAGTTTCAGGTATTTGGCATAAACCGGATTATTTTTGGACTGATATTTGAATATGTCAAATGCCAACTTCTCAAAGGTAATTGACGATAATGATTGTAAGGTTTTTGAATCAATCCTGAACATTTCAATAAAATTAAACCTTATTTATAAATTTGCAGGATAGTAATTGATGATGGTAAGAATTTCGATTTTCATCTTATTAGTAATTTTAGCCGGATGCACCAGTTCAACTGAATTTCCTACGGTTCCTAAAATTGAATTTGTTAAAGCTGAATATTGGGATATGGGTTTGCAAAATCAGGATTCCATTAATATAACCATCCATTTTCAGGATCAACAAGGGGATTTGGGAATCTTCTCCAGTGAGAACATTGGACCTTTTGCTGCAGTCGGTTATTTTTTGGATGGCGACCAGGAACTGGTTACGTATGGCCATCGAACCCGGCCGGGCTTTGAAAGCCTTCCTCCCTATGAAGAACCTTATAAGTGCACTAACTATATTATTAATCCAACAATTAATAATATAACCGTAATGGATACGGTGTACTTTGTAGCAAATGAAAATCATTACAATTTCCTGATTGACTTCCTGATTAAGAATTCTGATGGGACATTTACCAGGTTTCCCTGGGAATCTTATCTGGGATATCCTGATTGCGGTCAGAGTTTTAATGGACGCTTTGAACCTGCAGACCTCGGAATTGATTTGAGGAAAGAATCCCCTATTGAGGGAAATCTAACCTACAGGATGCTTTCACTGGGATTTCCAGTGCTATTGAGAAATAAGGTTTTCAAATTTAGAATAAGAATTAAGGATCGTGGGTTTCATACCAGTAATGTTGTAGAGACTCCTGAATATACCCTTCAGGATATTAAAGAAAATTAATTATATAAGTCTGGAAATTTCGAAGGATTTGCCTCTGCTATCATCGAATATACTTTGTCAAATACATCTTCTGAATTCGGTTTTGAGAAATAGTCACCGTCAGACGCGTATGCCGGTCTGTGGGGGCGAGAAGTTAATGTAGCTGGAAGTGAATCTAAAAATTGATAGCCGCCTTGTACCTCTAACACCTGCTGCATCATGTAGGCAGTGGTTCCACCCTCAACATCTTCATCCATAAAAATTATCCGGTTTGTTTTCTTTAAGGATTCAACTATCGAATGATTTATATCAAAGGGCAGCAATGATTGTACATCTATAACTTCGCATTCAATTCCTGTGTCACTGAGTTGGCTCGCAGCATCCATTACAATTCTGCACATTGATCCGTATGTTACCACTGTAACATCACTTCCTTCTCTTAATATTTCCGGGATCCCCAGGGGTGTTTTAAATTCACCAGGATTAACCGGCAGTTTTTCTTTCAGCCTGTATCCATTGAGTGGTTCAACAATTAATGCCGGATCATCCGATGCCAGGATTGTATTATAAAACCCTGCCGCCTGAGTCATATTTCTTGGCACTAACACATATATGCCTCTGAGGCTATTGATTATCATTCCCATGGGCGAACCGGAGTGCCATACTCCTTCCAATCGATGCCCCCGGGTCCTAATTATCATTGGTGCTTTTTGACCTCCTTTTGTTCTATACTGAAGAGTTGCCAGGTCATCGGAAAGAATCTGGATTGCATAAAGCAAGTAATCCAGATATTGAATTTCTGCTATTGGCTTAAGACCTCTTAGTGCACAGCCAATTCCCTGCCCTATGATGGTGCACTCTCTTATACTTGTATCTGTCAACCGCAATTCACCATATTTTTCCTGAAGCCCCGCCATTCCCTGATTCACATCTCCTATCTTGCCAACATCTTCACCAATAGCCAGCACCCGGGGGTCCATTTCAAAAATTTTATCAAAATTAGCCTGGAGTATTTCCCTCCCATCAACCAGAACGGGTTCACTATCATACACCGGATCAACTTTTACAATAGTCAGGGCAGATTCGGCAGATTCACTATACAGATGAGAACTAAATCTTTCATAATTTTTCTTTTCCTGCTTGAGAATCCATTTGACAAGATTATTTCTTTCATCATTATGCTCAGTGCGCAGAATTCTGATTGCTTTTTTTACAACCCTTATGGCATCAGCCCGGATTGGATTAATTGTTTTTTCTAATTCATCAATGAGTGAATTTATTTCCTGATTTTGGGTTGCGGATTTTTTTAGTAACGAAACAGCTTCCTTTTGTTCGGCATTGATTCCCGTCATAAAATCTGTCCAAGCTTCATTTCTGGCCACCTTCGCTTCATTCTTTGCTTCTTTTTCAATCTCATTCAGCTGCTCCGGGCTTTCAATTTTATTTTCAAGAATAAACTCTTTCAGTTTACTTATGCAATCAAAATCCTTCTCCCACTTCAATCGCTCTTTTGATTTATATCTTTCATGTGATCCGGACGTGGAGTGACCCTGCGGCTGGGTCATTTCCGTTACATGAATCATAACCGGGATATGTTCTTCACGGCAAACTTTTTCTGCTGTTTGATATGTTTCAATCAAACCTTCGTAATCCCACCCCTTCACTTTAAGAATTTCAAAACCAGGCATATTATCTGTCCTTCCAAATCCTTCCAAAGCCGCGGAAATACTTCCACGAATTGTATGAAATTCTTTAGGAACAGAAATACCGTAATCGTCATCCCATATTGAAATCAGCATTGGAACCTGCAGAACACCGGCAGCATTCATGGTTTCAAAAAACATTCCTTCTGAGGTGGATGCATTACCAATAGTTCCAAACGCAACTTCGTTTCCTGATTTTGAGAAATCTTTTAAACGGCCAAGTTCTTTATTGTTGCGATAAAGTTTGGATGCATATGCTAAACCTAAAAGCCGGGGCATTTGTGATGCGGTTGGAGATACATCCGCGCTGCTATTTTTGTAATTAGTTTGATTTTTCCATTTACCATTTTCATCCAGCATGCGCGTTGCAAAATGACCATTCATCGACCTTCCCGCTGATGAAGGGTCTGCTACCACAGAGGGATCGGCATAAAGTTGGGCAAAATATTGCTTGATGGTAAGCTCTCCTATCGCGAACATGAAAGTCTGATCCCGGTAATACCCTGAGCGAATATCTCCATTTTGAAAAACTTTTGCCATCGCAAGTTGAGCAACTTCTTTGCCGTCACCGAATATGCCAAACTTTGCCTTGCCCATGAAAACTTCCTTACGGCCGATCAGGCTGGCTTCCCTGCTGGCAACTGCCAGCCGGTAATCAGCCAACACTTCGGCCTTACCAGGCAATGTCCTTTTCGTTTTTGATTTTTCTATGGCTGCTTTCGTGGAACTCAAAATATCCGTTTTGAAACAATGATTGCTCTAATGAAGGTTAGCAAAAATAGCACAAAACGACCTTGAATCAAACGTAACAACAGGCTTATGGCCATCTTGCCTTGCTTAAAAGGGAAGCTCGTACTGTTTTGAGATTACCTCCGAAGATCTGGTTTTTATCATTATTTTCGCCATAGCTGGTGTTGAATTGACGAAAAAAACCTTTATAAAATTCTCTTCGTTCGGTATCCAGGATTTATCTTGAAGCAATAATTCTTCTGAACTCGCTTTGTTCAATTCATATCGCCACTTCTCAGCAATCTTTGGCTCATAATTAACAAAACTACCCATGAAAAAGATTTGCAATCCAGGCTTTGCGGAGTTCCCAAGCTCGCTGCAGGAATTAACAATTATTTTCAATTTTGACCCATCTTCATAATCAGGAATTTCAAACTCATCTATCTTTGAAACCATATTCATATTTGTATTATTTTTTATTATATAAAGATAATTATAGTACTATTTTACTTCGATAATATTAATTAATTATTTGTTTAATTATAATAATATACTCGTGTTTTACTAGCTATTAATAAGTTATTATTCAAGTACATCTTACTATATTTGTGGCCTTAAAAATCAAATCTTGAAAATGATCATAGGGGTTCCAAAGGAAATTAAAAACAACGAAAACAGGGTCTCAGTTACCCCGGGAGGTGTCAAAGAATTAACAAAGCATGGACACAAACTTTATGTTCAATCTTCAGCAGGAGAAGGAAGCGGTTTTCCGGATGAAGATTACCGCAACGCCGGCGCTGAAATTTTGAACGATATTGAAAGCACCTACACGAAAGCGGATATGATTATTAAGGTGAAGGAACCCATTGAACAGGAGTATTCTCTTATTAAAAACGACCTCCTTCTTTTCACTTATTTTCATTTTGCTTCCTACGAACCCTTAACTAAGGCTATGATGTCAAGTAAGGCAGTTTGCCTTGCTTATGAAACTGTTGAGAAATCTGACGGAAGTTTGCCCTTGCTTATACCAATGTCTGAAGTTGCAGGCCGCATGGCCATTCAGGAAGGTGCAAAATACCTGGAGAAGCCATTAAAAGGAAGAGGTGTGCTGCTGGGAGGTGTACCAGGCGTTAAGCCGGCAAAAGTTCTAATTCTAGGTGGTGGAGTTGTTGGCACTAATGCTGCTAAAATGGCGGCAGGTCTTGGGGCGGAAGTTACTATTATGGACGTTAATTTACCAAGACTCAGGTATCTGGATGACATAATGCCTGCCAACGTAAGCACAATGATGTCAAATGAATATAATATCAGGGAATTAATTCAAACGGCTGATTTAATTGTAGGTGCTGTTCTGATTCATGGTGCCAAGGCACCCAGTCTTATTACTAAAGATATGCTTAAGACCATGAGACCGGGAACCGTTGTTGTTGATGTGGCTGTTGATCAAGGAGGGAGCATCGAAACCTGTAAGCCAACCACTCACGAAAATCCCACTTATATTATTGATGGCGTTGTTCATTATTGTGTAGCTAACATGCCTGGTGCTGTTCCCTATACTTCCACGCTTGCCCTTACCAATGCAACACTTCCATATGCCATTGATTTGGCAAATAAAGGCTGGAAAAAAGCATGCACAGACCGCCATGATCTGAAATTGGGATTGAATATCATTAATGGAGAAATAGTATATAAAGCGGTGGGGGAAACTTTCAATTTACCTTTTGCTCCGGTTGATAAATTCTTTTAGGAAATGTAATCCCATTCCGGAATTTCCGGGATCTGATCATATCTGCTTAAGTCATTGTTCTTTCTCCACATAAAATGGGTAATTCCATTCGTTACAATTAAGTACTTCGGAGAAATAGATTTTTGATAAACGCCTATTTGAAATAAAGCATTTTGATTAATAATTGATTTGGGCGATTTACATTCAGCTATAATGAATGGGACTCCGGAATCATTGTAAATGATCAAATCCGCTCTTTTTTGTTTTTTGTGGTAATTCAGTCCCGATTCTACTTTCATGAGTGATTTGGGAAAGAATTTTTTGAAAATAAGGAAATGTACCAGGTGCTGTCTTACCCATTCTTCAGGAGTAAGAATTACATGTTTCTTTCGAATAATGTCATAAATTAGAATTTTATCTTCTTGTTTTTTAAAATCAAATCGAAATTCAGGAAAATTTAAGATCTCCATAGATTCTAAAATACCTAAATCTTATGATGAAAACGAAAAAAGAAATTGTTACCGATTGGTTACCCAGATATACAGGAATGGAACTTGACCAGTTTGGAAAATATATACTCCTAACAAATTTCATTAATTACGTGGAGTTATTTTCAAGTAAATTTAGCGTTGAAATTGTTGGCAAAGAAAAACCAATGCAAACTGCCACATTTGATGACATAACAATCCTGAACTTCGGCATGGGAAGTCCTATGGCAGCTACAGTCATGGACCTGCTAAGTTCGATCAAACCAAGAGCCGTCCTATTTCTTGGCAAGTGTGGCGGATTAAAAAAGAAAACTCAAATTGGAGATCTTATCCTTCCCATTGCAGCAATTAGGGGTGAGGGTACCAGCAGTGATTATTTTCCTCCTGAAGTGCCTGCATTACCATCATTCAGTCTGCAGCGTGCTGTCTCCTCTATGATTAAGAAGCATCAGATGGATTACTGGACAGGAACCATATATACAACCAACCGCCGAATATGGGAGCACGACACAAGTTTCAAGAAATACCTTAGGAAGATAAGGGTGATGGGGATTGATATGGAGTCTGCAACAATTTTTATCACCGGATTTAAAAATGAAATACCAACCGGCGCTTTGCTTCTTGTCTCAGACAATCCCATGGTACCCCATGGAGTTAAAACAAGTAAAAGCGACCATTCAGTTACCACCAGCTTTGTAGGCAAGCATTTACAAATTGGAATTGATTCATTGCAAGAATTGATTAATTCAGGAGATTCCGTAAAACATCTTAGATACTAATTGAAATGATACCCTACGAAGTCCAGGCTTACTTTTTTCTTATTCTAATCGCCGTTACTCTGGTTTTGATATTCAAAGAAGTTGTAAGGCCTTCTGTAGGATTTTTGCTCGCAGTTGTAGTCTTACTCATATTCGGCATCATTCTGCCAGAAGACCTTCTTGCCGGTTTCTCTAATGATAAGATCGCAAGTATCATGCTCCTGATTCTTATAACTTCTGCCATCAGGAAGAATTTTCGTCTAGAACTTCTGTTTGATAATCTCTTTGGAGGGACTAAAAAATACAAAGTTTTCCTGATAAGGATGATGGGCCAGGTGGCCATTCTTTCAAGCTTTATTAACAATACACCGGTAGTTGCTTTGATGTCGCCTTATGTAGTTGAGTGGGGTAAAAAAAATAAGATATCTTCAAGCAAATTGCTTATTCCGCTTTCTTATGCTGCAATTATGGGGGGTATGCTCACAATTATCGGGACCAGCACCACATTATTATTAAATGGATTTCTGGATGAATTCTCCATTGCCGGTTTGAACCCTTTTGATTTACTATTCGTCGGAGCAGGCTCAACCCTGGTTGGTGTACTATTTATAGCCATAATTGCACCCTTTCTCCTTCCTGATCGGAAGGACCTGGTTGAAGAATTTGAGAAGAACACCAGGGAATACATTATTGAAACTCATATTGCCGGGGACTCACACCTGGTAGGCAAATCAGTTAAAGAAGGCGGCTTGCGGAATCTAAAAGGCGTCTACCTGGTTGAGATAATTCGCAATAAAGAAGTTATTTATCCTGTTTCACCGGATAATAAAATTGAAGCTAATGACAAACTGTTTTTTGCCGGTAGCACGGAACAAATTGTTGAACTTGTAAATTCTGATCTCGGACTAATATTGCCGCCAAAAATTACCGATATACAATCTGTTGAGAGTCAGGATATTGTAGAGTGTGTGCTTGCCGAGAATTCAACACTGACCGGGAAAACCATTAAACAATCTGACTTTCGCCACCGGTATGATGCTGCAGTTGTAGCAATTCATCGCGCCGGAGAAAGACTAACAGGCAGGATTGGAGATCTGAAACTTAGACCTGGTGATTTATTGCTGCTCTACGCGGGACATGATTTTTCAGAAAGAGTTGATCTTTACCGTGACCTTTATGTCATTAGTAGTATACCAAAATCAGTAGGGTCAAATCGTACCAGATTTATCGCCCTTTCTTTAATTGTAGTTTCCATAATAACACTTCTGACTGTTGGTAATTTCTCTCTCTTCTCCTCATTATTGGTAATTCTGGCAATCATGGTCGGCTTTAAATTGATTACTCTGAGAGAGATTAAGCGTGAACTAGACCTCGATTTAATTGGCATCCTTGTATTTTCTCTTGTGCTTGGTGAGGGAATGCTAAAAACCGGAACCGGTATTTTTCTTTCAGAAGGCCTGATGGGTTTGTTAGGTGGATTTGGACCCTTGGTTTTGCTATCAGGTATTATGCTATTTACAATGATGCTGACTTCATTTATTAATAATGCGGCAGCAGTGTCTATTGCATTCCCGGTTACCTATAGTTTGATTCAGACTCTTAACATGGATGGAAGTCCTTTCTACCTGGGTATTGCTTTCGCCGCAAGCGGTTCATTTATGACTCCCTTCGGATATCAAACCAACCTGATAATTTTTGGTCCGGGCGGTTATAAGATCTCAGATTTTATTAAAATTGGATTACCCATCACAATTGTATATTTCATTTCTTGCCTCTTGCTTATTCTGGTGCTATACCGTGAGGTTCTGGTTTGAGCGAGGCATGTTCACTTTGCTGAGAATTGCGATACCAATCAGAAAGAAAACACCAATTGCCAGGGTACTGTTTCTCATGCTGCCGGTCAATTGTTCAATTGCACCGTAGGCAAATGTTCCCAATACTATTGAAATGTTGTAGGTAACATCATAGAAACTGAAATAAGAAGCTGTATCCTGAGTATTTTCCGGAATAAGTTTTGAATAGGTGGCGCGCGAAAGGGATTGAATTCCACCCATAACCATTCCAACAAAGAAAGCTAAAGCATAGAAATGGTATTCTGTGGCTGTAAAGTAAGCGGCTATACAAATCATTACCCAAACTATTATCATGAAAGTTAGAGAGAATTTATTGCCTTTTTTCTCTGAGACTATTGCAAACAAATACGAACCCATTATTGCAACCAGTTGAATAATCAGGACGGATATGATTAATTTCGAATCAGCAAGATTTAATTCTTTGGTTCCAAAAAGAACTGCCAGATACATAACCGTTTGCACTCCCATATTGTAGAAGAAAAAGGAGAACAGGAATCGTTTCAGGTTAGGTAGATGAGCCATGCTTTTCCAGACAGTCACTATTTCTCTGTAGCCACTGATCAGAAAATGACCTGCCGACTTTTTCCCATGAATATTTTTTGGAAGGTAATAAAATGTAATTTGTGAAAACCCGATCCACCATAAGCCTACGGTGAGGAATGAAAATCTGGCAGCAGATGAACTATCAGGGAGCCCGAAGGAATCATAAAACTCAATCATTAGCAGATTGATAACCAACAGCACAACTCCACCTATATATCCAAAAGAAAATCCCCTGGCACTTACGCGGTCGAATTTATCTTCAGTAGTTATCTCTGGCAAGTAACTATTATAGAATACCAAACTGCCTGAAAACCCAACGCTGGCAACTATGGAAGCAATAATTCCCAGTTCAACATTCTTTCCGGTAAAAAAGTAAAGTGCAATACAGGATATTCCCCCCATCATGGTAAAGAACTTCATGAAACCCTTCTTTAATCCACCGTAATCAGCAATTCCAGATAGCAATGGAAGTATGGCTGCCACGATTAGAAATGAAAAAGAGAGTGCGTAGGAATATAATACGCTGTTCACTATTTCATAACCGAAGAAATTAATGGTCTCACCGCCAAAAGCGGCTTCAGTTGCTGAATTATAAAAGACGGGGAAAATCGCGGAGATAATAACCAGGGAATAAACCGAGTTTGCCCAGTCAAACATGCACCAGGCATTAATAACTTTCTGGTTATTCAGAACAACGGTTTTCATTCTCATAAAGAAGTCTTTCCATAAGGAAAGACTTTCATCTGATAATATGTAGCATTCTATTAGTTTTCCGCGCGTCTTGGTGGCGCAGAATACATTAATTTCCGGGCGTTGGCATTCCTCAGTTCCAATTGTACGTCAGATATCAGACCCATTTTAGCTTCCATATCTACTTTAAGAGAAACGGTGAGTTGATCTCTTTCCACTTCATCCAACTTGTCTTTTTCCTGAGTAACCCACATTACAATGTCTTTCGTATCAATAAAAACATCGTTAGCCTGAATTTTTGGTTCATCACCGAAAACTTCCGTTTTTATGGGCTTTCCAATATACAGGTAACTTACCAATGATTTTCGTTGCAGCTTTCTCAGCTCAATTGCCTGCGGTATTCTTTGCTGTACATTTATTGTTGTCTCCCTTAGAACTGTGGTAACCATAAAGAAAAAAAGGAGCATGAATATGATATCAGGCAAAGCTGATGTTGGGATATCTTGTTTGGTTTTCGCTTTCTTTCTAAACTTTGACATGCTAATTTCCTCCTATCTTTGATGGTTCAGCGATGGAAATATTCATTGGGAAAGTCACGTCACCATTGGGTAGTAGTCCTCTTCCAATATCATAAAGCTTTGCCTTTTCAGGTTCTTTATGATCAGATGCTATTTCACGCCATTGTTTGTTTGTAACCCCGGCGCGTTCCGCGTACATGTCATAATAGGCTCCCTGTAGTTCGTCCAATATCTTAATAAACACTTCATAACTTGTTCCCCTGTCGGTCTTATACGATACAATAGCATCTTTTGGGGACTCAGATTTTTGAGGATCCCTACCATTATTCAAAACATGGTCAATAACCTTTTGTCTGATGTCCGATATATCTTCCAAAATTTCACCCTCCACCAAAATCCTGTCAGCGGAGTTTACATAAACTTTGAATAAATTTCTTTCCTTAATTTTTATGTCAATTATATCCATATCTTCCGGCTTAGGTGGAAGCTGGATAGTCAGCCCCTTATCATTTGCAATAGTTGTCGTAACAAGAAAGAAGATCAACAGCAGGAAGGCAATATCTGCCATTGAGCTTGAATTGATTTCCGGTTGTGATCTTTTTGAACGGGCCATTACTTTATCAGTTTAGAGAATTCCGTATACAATATTCCTACGATTGCAAATAGAGTAAGGATATACATGCATATCAGTGCCCCTCCCACGATCTTTGAGGTTCCGGCATCCACTCCATATTTAATGTAGTTGGCTGTTACTTCGTTTCCAGCAATCAAATACCCAATTAGGAATAAAAACAGCAACCCCGCAATTCCTATACCGGCATACATTAAACTCTTGGGGTTGTTTAACGCATTAATCAAGGGAAGGATGATAGCACTTAACCCTCCGCCTATTACAAGAATGTAAGCAGCAATAAGTCCAATATTAACAATTTGTTCCATTTCAATTTATTTAACAAATGTTACTTGCTAAGATTATGTTTCACCAGAAGGTCGACCAGAGAAATAGAGGCGTCTTCCATTTCATTGACCAGCCCGTCTATTTTCGAAACCAGATAGTTGTAGAATAATTGAAGAATAACTCCAACGATCAAACCTGCGACGGTTGTTAGCAATGCAATCTTAATACCATTTGCAACAATTGCCGGGGAAATATCACCGGCTGCTTCAATCGCATCAAAAGCTTCTACCATACCTATTACTGTACCCATGAATCCAAGCATGGGAGCAAGCGAAATAAACAGGGATACCCACACTAAACCTTTTTCCAATCTTCCCATCTCAACTGATCCGTAAGCAATGATTGATTTCTCAACCATTTCTATTCCTTCTGACATCCTCAGCATTCCCTGAGTGAATATTGAAGCTACAGGCCCCCTGGTATTTTTAGTTACTTCCTTGGCAGCATCAACACCTCCTCTTCCCAGCGCTTCTTCCACATTCTGCAAAAGTTTTTTAGTGTTAGTGGTTGCCAGATTGAGAGTGATAATTCTTTCAATCGATATAGCCAGTCCGATAATTAAACAAAGCAGAACTATACCCATGAATTGCCAACCACCTTCTATGAATTTTTCTTTAACTTTTTGGTGAAACGTTGACCCGGATTCATCGGCAGGTTCCTCATAAACAGGTTGTGTTTCTACTGCCGGTTGCTCTTCAGGCTGGTCTTGCACCTCAGCCGTATCCTGATCCGCGACAGAAGTTGTATCATCCTGGCTGAAACCGGCGTTTGTGAAACCGATCATTAGTATGCCGATGAAAGCCAGTTTAGTAATTAATTTTTTCATAGTTTAGTAATTATGTATCCAGATTAAGTAAAATTATTATGCCAATTCATGTTTCTTTTTCCAACCCGCGGAGAGGAAGGGATTCGAACCCTTGGTACCCCTTTGTAAGAGTACACTCACTTTCCAGGCGAGCACCTTCAACCACTCGGTCACCTCTCCTAAAAAACTACAAGCCACAAATAAATCAATAAAATAAACTTTTTGCAAATATTAAATTGTTTTTAATGGCCGTGCAAGTTAAGTCATTTCGCCGCATATTGGCTTTAGTAGCTGTTTTTTTTGATTATTCAGGGAGCCACCTTTGCCGAATATAACCATCATCTTCGTCAGGGCTGCTTCGGTCGTAATGTCGCTGCCACTTAATACCCCAATCTCCTTGAGAACTTTTGATGCCGCATACTTGCCTTGTTCCACTTTGCCTCCATGGCACTGGGAGACATTCAAAACAATTACTCCCCGCTTAATGGCTTTCTGCAAACTGGAGATTAACCATTTTTCCGTGGGGACATTTCCAGATCCAAATGTTTCCAGAACAACACCTTTGAGTTTCTTTGTACGCAACATAGCTTCAACAATTAACCGGTTTATTCCCGGATACAATTTGATTAGGCTAACATTAGTATCTATTTTCACATTTGCCTTTAACCTCCCCTGCTGAACTTTCCTAATGAAGTTAACATTGTACTCAATTCTTACACCTGATTGAGCCAGTGCCGGATAATTTTCTGATCGAAATGCGTCAAAATGATTGCTTTCCACTTTCTTCACCCTGTTACCGCGAAAGAGTAAGTAATTGAAATAAATACAGACCTCGGGCACCTGCGGATTACGACCCGCTTTTGCAGAAGCTAAC
>DASWHX010000182.1:0-7026 GCA_036397995.1 Cyclobacteriaceae bacterium | reverse complement strand
TTGTAGCCTTGGTGTTACTCACCCCCGGCCACTTTCTTAATAGAGCGGTGTGCCCGAAGGGCGGGAGAGTTAGAAAACTTGCTCACCCCCGACCCCTCTCTTAAAAGAGCGGTGTGTTCGAAGGCTGGGAGAGTTAGAAATCAAACTTACTCACGTTCGAAGGGAGGGAGAGTTAGAAATCAAGGTACTCACCCCCAGCCCCTCTCTAAAAAGAGAGGGGTGCCCGAAGGGCGGGGAGAGTTAGCAATATTTCCCAATTTTTTCCAGAACATTAGCAATGTCATCAAACTCCGAATTCCTGATTCTTAATACGATCAATCCCATTGCTTTTAGTATTTGATCGCGATTTTGATCGAAATCTTTTTGAAAATCATGATATCCACCATCAATTTCTACTACAAGTTTTTTTTCATGACAATAGAAATCAACTAGAAAGAAATTGGATCCTGAAATCGATTGATAATAGACGGGGTGCTGTCTCACAAACTTCTTCCCAAGGAATTTTCTGTTTCTGAGAATATTCCACAATTTTTTCTCTTCTTGAGTTTGATTCCTTCTTAACTCCCGTGCTAATTCAATGGCTCTTTTCACATTTTAAAGTTAGGTATTTTTGACTCACCCCCGGCCCCTCTCTTAAAAGAGAGGGTGCCCGAAGGGCAGGAGAGTTAGAAATCAACTTACTCACCCCCGGGCACTTTCTTAATAGAACGGTGTGCCCGAAGGGCGGGAGAGTTAGAAAACTTGCTCACCCCCGGGCACTTTCTTAATAGAGCGGTGTGTTCGAAGGGCGGGAGAGTTAGAAAACTTGCTCACCCCCGGCCCCTCTCTTAAAAGAGAGGGTGCCCGAAGGGCGGGAGAGTTAGAAAACTTACTCACCCCCGGCCACTTTCTTAATAGAGCGGTGTGCCCGAAGGGCGGGAGAGTTAGAAAACTTGCTCACCCCCGACCCCTCTCTTAAAAGAGCGGTGTGTTCGAAGGCTGGGAGAGTTAGAAATAACTTGCTCACCCCCGGCTACTTTCTTAATAGAGCGGTCCCTCCCTTAAAAAAGCGGGGTGCCCGAAGGGTGGGGAGTAAGAAAACTTGCTCACCCGCGGGCACTTTCTTAATATAGAGCGGTGTGTTCGAAGGGCGGGAGAGTTAGAAATCAAACTTACTCATCCCCGCCCGAAGGGTTCAAGGTTAAAATCTGCTTGGAGATTGCTTTTCCTTTGAAAATTGAGGAAATTTAGTTAGTGTTAAAAGCTTTGCCCATGAGAAGATGGTTGACGTTTCTTTGTTGTGCTTTTCCTTATTTTTCTGGTGCATCTTCAATCCTTATCCCCATGGATGAATTTCAGCAAAATCACCTAAAGGCGTACGGGATCGCATATTATTCGCTGCAAAATGATGTGCCGGTCGACTGGCTGCTGAACTACCGTGATGGCAGTTTTCTGATGCAATACTCGAAAGGAATTGAAACGGAATGCAGAGTAAGGGGAGTTTCCTACGAAGTAATTTCTGATCCGCAGACCAATTCGATTCTTGCGAAAGTAGCAAGTCCTTCTGTAAATATGAACTTGGTCCGGATGGGAAGAGCTCCAAAAATTGCCGTTTATTCTCCCAGAAATGATTTGATTGAAGATGAAACCGATGCCGTATTGCTGGTTCTGGACTATGCAGAAATTCCTTATGATATTATTTATGATAATGAAGTTTTGGATGATGAGCTGGTTCTTTACGACTGGTTGCATTTGCATCATGAGGATTTTACCGGACAAGTGGATAAATTTAACTGGCGCTGGTCTAACATTATGGAAGGGGAGATGCAAAAAATGAATGCTCAAAGCTTGGGATATGCCTCAGTTACGGATATGAAGAAAGATGTTGCTTTGAAAATAAAATCATTTCTGGCGGGTGGCGGGTATCTATTTGCCATGTGTTCCGGAGCGGAGACGTTTGATTTGGCGCTTTCAGCGGAGGAATTGGAAATTAGTCCATTTACAAATGGGATTGTAAGGTATGAACTCGATTATACCAAAACCCTGGCTTTTACAAATTTTACTCTTGAAGATGGGTATAGCAGAAGATTTTCTGATATTAATGTTAGCAGGGACTGGAACCGGAAACTTAGCTATTTTTCTATTTTTGAATTCTCTGCTAAATGGGATGTGGTCCCGGCAATCCTTACCCAGAATCATGAACATATTATTCAGGAATTTTCCGGATTGACTACCGCATTCAGCAAACAAACCGTAAAGTCTTCCGCACTTATTTTGGGAGAAAATAATGCAAACGGAAATGTTCGCTATTTATACGGAGAACTTGGCAATGGACATTGGAGCTACTATAGTGGGCATGATCCGGAAAAAAGAAATTCAAGAGGAAGGAATGGCCAACCTACCGATTTGAGTATGTTTCCCAATTCGCCGGGATACAGACTAATTCTGAATAATGTATTATTTCCTTCTACAAAGAAGAAACGTCAGAAGACCTGAAAGAATTTAGATTGCGAGTAAATTTCTCCGGGAATCAATATAGTTATATCATAGAGTATTTTCCTGCCAAAGGTGTCTTATTTATTCCAACCGGTCAACTTCATGATCTTATGAAAGATCTCTGTATTTTCATACACTCCCGCAAATTCTTCTGATCCAGGTCCAAAAGCAAAAACAGGGATCAACGCGCCAGAATGGCCATCCGTAGAAAAGGTTCCGGTAATTTCATTGTAATCTGAATATTCCCTGCCACTTTCAGTTTTCTTTAGAGTGGATGAAAGCGTATACCCGCCAGTTTCATGATCTCCGGTAACTATGACTAGAGTTTCTCCATTTTTTTCTGCAAAATCGAGTGCTTTGCCAATGGCATCATCCATATCAAGGAGTTCGGTAATTAAATAGTCAGCGTTATTAGAATGTCCTCCCCAGTCAACCTGGGAACCTTCTACCATTAAGAAGAAATTCGCGTTATTTTTATTTAAGAACTGGATCCCCAAATCGGTAGCATTTGGCAAAAAATTGCCTCGACCTTCCAATACAGGAGACATTGCATCATCGGCAAGGAGGTATCCAAGTTTTGCCCCGGAATTAAGCATCGTGAAAGAACTTAAATTGACAGTATCAATCCCAAATCCCTTTTCCTGCAATTCCCGCAAAAGGTTTCTGGAATCTCTTCTACGCACAAAATATCTCAGTCCACCTCCCGCTAGGAAATCAATTTCTGATTTAACCATGTCCGCCGCAATATTTTCAGCTTGTCCTCGATTTGGCACGTGTGCGTAAAAACAAGCTGGAGTAGCATGGGTAATTGAACTGGTGGCAATGACCCCGGTTTGAATATTTCTTCTTGAGGCTATTTCTACTATCGTTTCAACAGAAGTTGAATCATCAGCAACACCGATGGCACCATTATAGGTTTTCACTCCGCTTGCAAACGCTGTAGCGCCGGCAGCTGAATCTGTAATTTTTTGCCTGCTGCTTGAAGTTTTAATTAAGCCAATATGCCTGAACCGACCATAATTTGGTGCTGACTCCTTATAAAAAAAAGCGGAGGAAATTTGTGAAAGCCCGGTGCCATCTCCAATTATCAAAATAACATTTTTCGGAACCGGAACAGTTTCAGAGTTGGCTTCCCTGGTTATTGAAGTGCAGGATATTGCGGCTAAAAATGTAGTGGCGGTAAAAATTACTTTGGTTAAGTTCATACACTATGGTTTTTCAATATGCTAAAATCGAGCTTAGATACGGCTCATAAAAGTAAATCCAGAGAATTCTTCTAATTTTGATATACTGATTTCCGGAATGTGGTTTGGGAAATTCATTTTTTAATAAAGTAACGATAATCAGCAATTAGCGGTTCTCCGGAGTCTGTTACTCCTTCTACCTGAATTTGAATCTCGTTTTCCAAATCGCTGTTAAAATATTTCAGAGAAAAAGTTCCGGAGGAATCAATCCTGATCATTGGCTCCCAGTGAAGAGTAGCTCTATAATCCGGTTCAGCAAGATCATTTTCTTCAGCATAATTGGGCTTGTAATATTCTTTGTTAATTGAATATCCCCTGGCCGTAAAGTTGGTTAAACCGGGTAAAGGTCTGGCCTCAGTAATGTTACCCTGCTTAGTATAAATAGCAATCATACCACCGGAGCCGCCATATATCATGGAGGACCAGAGTCCTTTAATAACGTCCACAGTTTCCACATTGGCCATTGGAATTGTTGCCGCCATGCTCACATCCGTTTGAACACCATCAACCAGTATGATTGGGTCAACATTATTTTGAATTGAGGTTGTACCATTCTGGCCCGTTCCCCGGATATTAATAACAGGATTCTGGGGATCGCCTGTTATCTGAACCCCGGCAATCCGGCCCTGCAACATCTGAAACACATTTCTATATACGCCGGGTGCCGGCAAATCATCAAGGTTTATCCGGTTATCCGGAACCGAATAGAGTTGATTTTGCTTTCTGGCCAGCCTGGGTTTGGATCGCTGCCCCTCGATAACCACTTCATCCAGAACTCTATCCATGCCGGAAAGTACGAACGCTTCGCGGATTTGCATTCGCTTAAATCCCAGGTCTTCAAGAGGAGTTTTTAATTTTTCATCGTCCGGAAAAAAGACGCCGGTGATTTCAAATTTTGGCGCTACAAAAAGAGTATCTAATTTAATGGTCACATCAGGTCGGTCTTTACCATCCTTTGCCTGGATATAAATCTCAGTGGAATCTGATATGTCAAGTTCATAGAAGCCAAAAACACCTTTTTCATTTACCAGTGAAGTCATAAATCCCGATTTGTCACCATCCAGAAAGAGAGAAATACTACCATCGCTCAAAACTTTACCTCTCTGATTGAATAAGATTCCGGTGATACTGAATCCTTGCTCCATAAAATGTGTGTAGGCGGGTTTTTCTTCATTCAATATTTTTTCCCAAACAAACCGGCGCCATCCCTGGGTCATAAGTAAGACATCCAGATCTTTGGCCGCATCTTTATTTTCATCATCGAAATAATATCCTGGACTCTCAATATATCCGGAAAGCTCTGAATTGAGCATCAGGTAATCAAAAATGTTAAAATGAAATTCACCAGCAGGATCTACCTGAACCAAATCAAATACAGTTAAGGAAAAATCACCTTGAACAGGTCTTCCGGAGTTATCGGATAAGGTGAGTTTTACTTCAGTCACTTCCCTGGGTTTGTATATTGTTTTATTTGTTTCAACCACAATCGTATTCTCGGCCGGCTTATCAATAAACACCAGGCGTTCCCCTTTTGGCCTTCCATCCTGATCGAAAATTGAGCATTGCACAATCCCTTTCGGCAAAGTAAACTTTGCTACCGGGATCTGAATCTCCTCTTTTGATAGCCTGGCTTGTGCCATGAAGAAGACTTCTCCCTTTGCCTGAATAACCACCCAGGCAGTTTCTGAAGGTTTATAAAAGTCGGGGGAGAGAAGAATTTTTAAATTCAGAAAATCAATTTTAGAGTTATCAACCTGAAGTAAATAATCATTCTGAATATTATCGATTTGTATGTTTCTAGTAGTTCCGTCATGGAAGGTTATTTCTGCATAATATTCCTTTCCTCTTTCAGGATTAAAAAAAACTGATCCCATTCCTGCATGCGATGGAGCAAACTCAGTAATGGTATTAACCCCCTCTGTTATTCGACCAGTGAATTCAATCCCATTCCCAAATTTATCGGTAGCTTTGAATCCCAGGTGATTATTAACTCCTGACACAAGGTAACCACCCTCAGGTAATAATTGGAAGTCATGGTTAGATTTAACTTCCGGAAATGTTGGTTGAGCAGAACCATAAATCCGTAATTTTTTCTCGAAGAAAAATTCAGGATTATAATTTCGCATCCAGGAAGTATAAGCCTTCACTGTCAGCAGCTGGAAGTCATTCGTGTTGTCAAGAGTAAAATTACCGTACCCCACGCCTTTTATTATTTTTATTCTTTTTTGTTGAATTACTTTTGAACTGTCACCGATGAAATCTATATAAACGACCAGAGACAATGAATCTTTCCTGTGTGTAATTCCATTCAGCAAATAAACCTTGAACCAGATATTTTCGCCTGAAAAATATTCTTCCCTGTCAAAATGAAGGTAAATTTTTTCCTGCGGATAATTCAGCGAATAGTTCGTAAGCTTTTCCTTTAGGAATAGAGTAAAATCTTCCTGTGGAATGAAAGACATCAGTATTACCAAAATTGTCATTGATAAAACTTTTAGAATTCTCATGGTAGAACTACTTCTGAAGCCTGTAAAAATATCCAATCATTTTGAATTTGGTATTATGTTATAAAGATATAAAATAGAAAGATTCCCTGAAAAGAATTCAATGAAAGGAGAGATATCTTCAACGAACAGACTTAGATAAGGTGATATGAACATTTTTTTCCTGTTGTAAAAATTAAGTTTTGTTTTCAAATTAATATCCTTAAATTTTCTTAAATCATTTAATCCAACGCATCATGAAAACTTTTTTACAACTCTCCGTGTATTTCACTGCTTTACTTTTTGTAACTATTTCAGTCATTGCCCAGGAATCTGAGCTGACGGCCATAAAGGGATACCCTTTTCCTACCGGCTTAACCTCGTCATCGTCAGGTTCTAAAATTGCCTGGGCATTTGATATGCAGGGGAAGCGGAATGTCTTTGTTGCCGAAGGACCCGACTTTTCACCCAGACAAGTTACTAATTATGATAAAGATGATGGCCAGGAAATTACCAGCCTCTCAATTTCAGCAGACGGAAATTGGCTCGTATTTGTCAGAGGTGGAGATCATGGATCAAATTGGGGAGATGATGATCCGGTAAACCCGGAATTCCGCCCATTCCCTGATAAAGTTGCTATTTATGCTGTCCCATTTGAAGGTGGAGAACCCAGGATGATTGCGGAAGCCGATTATCCGGTTATTTCTCCAAAAAGTGACATGATAGTTTTTTTGCGAAACAATCAGGTGTGGTCAGCTTCTCTGTTGGACACCGAATCTAAACCTGAAAGCCTCTTTCAAACCCGGGGCAGGGTAGGTTCACTG
>DASWHX010000181.1:0-12170 GCA_036397995.1 Cyclobacteriaceae bacterium | reverse complement strand
CGCAAGCTTCTTCGCACCGCCCATCTTATTCATCTGCTTCATCATCTTGCGCATCTCACCAAATTGTTTCATCAGGTTATTTACCTGTTGAACACTGGTTCCACTACCATTGGCAATTCTCTTCCGTCGATTACCGTCAATAAGGTCAGGATTTTGGCGTTCCTGCAGGGTCATGGAACGGATGATTGCTTCAATGGGTTTGAAGGATTCATCATCTACATCTATATCTTTAATCGCCTTCCCTACTCCCGGTATCATGCCCATCATATCTTTTATATTACCCATCTTCTTTATTTGCTGAAGTTGAGAAAGGAAGTCATCAAAATCAAATTGGTTCTTTCTGAATTTCTTGTTCAGCCTGCGGGTCTCCTCTTCATCAAAGGTCTGCTGGGCTTTCTCTACCAGGGAAACCACATCACCCATTCCCAGAATTCTGTTGGCCATCCTGTCAGGATGAAACAGATCCAGTGCTTCAATCTTTTCACCGGTAGAAATAAACTTGATGGGCTTCTCTACCACGCTGCGAATGGAAAGCGCGGCACCTCCCCGTGCATCTCCGTCAAGTTTAGTCAGGACGACACCATCAAAATTAATTTGTTCATTAAAAGTCTTTGCCGTATTCACCGCATCCTGACCGGTCATAGAATCCACTACAAACAATGTCTCGGAAGGCTTTAAGATTTCTTTTAAAGATGAAATCTCCTTCATCATTGCTTCATCGACAGCAAGCCGTCCGGCAGTGTCTACAATAATCGTTTTCTTCCCCGTACTTTTACCATGCTTTATCGCGTTCCTTGCAATTTCCAGAGCATTTTTATTTTCAGGCTCCGCGTAAACCTCTATGCCAATGCTTTCACCTAAGACTTTTATTTGATCTATGGCCGCAGGCCGGTAAATATCACAGGCCGCCAATAAAACCTGCCGGCCTTGCTTACTCAAATAATTCGCAAGCTTTGCGGAGAACGTAGTTTTACCGGAGCCTTGTAAACCTGCAATCAATATTACCGCAGGATCTCCGGTAAGGTTAATGCCAGCATTAGAGCCACCCATCAATTCTGTTAGTTCCTCGTAAACAATTTTAGTCATTAATTGTCCGGGAGAAACCGCTATCAGTACGTCTCTTCCTAAAGCTTTCTCTTTAATAGAATCAGTAACTTCCTTTGCAACTTTGTAGTTTACGTCCGCATCAATGAGGGCGCGCCGGATTTCTTTAACTGTCGAAGCAATATTTATCTCGGTGATTTTCCCCTGACCTTTCAGGGTTTTGAATGCCAGGTCCAGCTTCAGACTTAAATTCTCGAACATAATGGTTTATTTAGTATACAAAAATAAGGCATTCCAGATTGAAGAAGAAATCAAGATCTAACGGAAGGGCAATAATGGCAGTATCGTACCCTTTTTTACCGCTCCTGCATTAGGTTTTAATTCAAGGAAACCATCTACATCCAACAGATTGGCAAAATCTCCGGAGCCCTGGCCGGGGACGGGCCGGCCAATGCAGTTTCCGTTTTCATAAGTAAGCTTCACCTGCAGGAAATAGGTAAGCGGAATATTGATTTCAAAATCTTCAGCAAGGATCGCTGATTGCTGTGCTGTACTCCCTTTCATGGAAGCCATGAGAAAGGGTTTTATGTATTTATAAAAACACAGGAATGTCGAAACCGGATTTCCTGGTAAACCAAAAACAACTACACCCTCCGGCTTCTTTCCGAACCAAAAGGGTTTCCCGGGTCTTTGATTCACTTTATGAAAAAGTTGTTCAACACCTGAATCCCGTAATGCTTCCGGCAGGAAATCAAACTTACCTTTAGAAACGCCGCCACTTATAATCAGCAGATCATGTTCATTCAGAATTTGGTTGAGCTCCTTACGAATTTGTTGTGAATCATCTTTGAAATGAAACAGGCTTGCTTCCATTCCCATTTCTTTTAGAACCGCGTGAATGGAATAAACGTTTGACCGCCGAATTTGATACGCTTCCGGATTTTCATTGATTTCTACAAGTTCATCACCTGTAGAGATTAAGGCCGCTTTCGGAAAATCAGCTACCTGGATAATAGTTTCCCCCACTGAAGCTATTACTCCCACTTCGGCCGGGCTAATTCGAGTGTCTTTCTTAATTAATACCTCCCCTGCTCTTCTATCTAAACCTTCTGCATGCACATTTTGATTTTGAATAATATCTTCGGTATTTATAGTTGCAATTTTGTCACTCCCATTTTCAGAAACTACGAAGTCTTCATATCGAATCACCGTATCATATTGTGCAGGCATCATCGCCCCGGTCATTATTTCAATACACTCCTTTGAATCGCTTTCCATCATTGGCGTACCTGCCGCCTGAGTTCCCATAATTTTAAATTGTTTTTTGCCCTGCTTCCAGTTCTCAAATTGAATAGCAATTCCATCCATCATCACCCTGTGATACGGCGGAAAGTTTCTGTCAGCTTTTATATCCTCCCGAATAATTCTGCCTGCACAACTCTTAATGTCTACCGCTACAGATTTAGTAATTTTGACAGTATCCAGAATCACAGAATACGCCTCTTCAACTGGTATCATGAATTACAATGATTAACTTTAGCCTATAAAGGTAAATATACATCAAATGGAAAAAAAGCTGACCCATATCAATAAACAGGGCAAACCGGCCATGGTGGATGTTAGTGACAAGATAGTGACCTTGAGAACAGCTAAAGCGGAAAGTATAGTTCACTTTGGAAAAGAAATAATGAAACTCCTGGATAATGGTGAGATTGTTTCTCCAAAAGGACCTGTATTTCAAACAGGAATTATTGCCGGCACACAAGCGGTTAAGCGCACTCATGAACTTATCCCTTTTTGTCACCCGCTGCCGGTTACAGGAATCCAAATTGAAATAGAACCTGTTTCGGAGGAAGAAGTCAGGGTAAGTTGTACCGTAAAAGTAGAAGCCAAAACCGGTGTTGAAATGGAAGCTTTGATGGGGGCATCTATGACCGCGTTAACGCTTTATGATATGTGCAAAGGACTTTCTCATAACATAATCATTTCCCGGATCGGGCTGGTTGAAAAAACCGGCGGCAAGCGGAATTTTCATCGATAATTAATTACCATGAAGGGATTGATTCTGGCAGGTGGCGATGGCTCCAGGTTAGGAATGGAAAAAGCGTTTCTTAATCTTCATGGTGAAATTCAGGTTTCCTATCTCTGCAATCAATTCCGGAAATCCAATATTGAACCTTTTGTTTCTGTTCCAGAGAAAAAGCGTGATCAGTTTCAGGAATATGATTTGATTTTTGATAAGTCTGACATTAACGGACCGTTGGCGGGAATTGTGGCGGCATTTGATTTTCATTCCGGACCCTGGATGGTTTTTGCCGTGGATATGCCGTTTATTAATTCAGAAGTGATGGAGTATTTTCTGAAATACCGGAAACCCGGCGTTGCCAGTTGCCTAACAATTGATAATATTAATCCTGAACCTATGGCATCAATTTGGGAGTCGGAATCATATCCGCTACTTCAGACTTACATCGCGGATGGAGGAGAAAGTGCATCCGGGTTTTTAAAGGCCAATGGAGCAAATCTTTTAATGGTTAAGGATCCGAATTGGGTAAAAAGCATAAATACTATTGAAGATCTTGAGTGGGCCAGGCAATGCATTGATTGAGAACTCTGTTGGCTGTCTATAATTTTTCAGCGGGAAATGTTTCATAGCGTTTTGCAAATAGACGCAGGCAGGGAGTATGTACCATCATACGTTTCGCTAAGTGTCGAACTTCGAATTTAGCTATTTCCTTTCTAGGAAGTTCGAGACCCTGGCTGCCCTTGATTTCTATGATAAAACCAACTGATTTTGGTAGTTTGTTTTCTTATAAGGTATACCTCGGTTAACTACTGCAAAAACCCTAGCCACAAGCTTATTTCTAACAGCATTTAATACACTCATTTTGTTTTTGCCGCTGGATACTTTTCGTTCATAATATTGCTTTAATGCTTCATCGAATTTAATACCAGTTAAGCTAGCCATATGCAGCTGCCTTTTCATTTTCTTGTTGGCCATGTGGCTTACCCTGGTTCGACCACGAATGCTAGTACCAGACCGATATTCAAATGGTGCTATACCGCTATAGCATGCAAATTGCCTGTGGTTACTGAATAGTTTAAATTCGTTCGTGTACACAATCATGTTTACTGCAGTAACAAACCCAATTCCAATTACCGAGGTTACCAGTGCGTACAGATTTCTAAGATTATCATCCCGGTCAATTACATCTTTCATCTGAGCTTCGATAGCTTTAAGATCCTTTTCTAAACCTTTCATTGTCTTACTCATGGACTTCTCTAAAACTTTAGCCATTGGCGTATTGCCCACTTTCTTGAGTTCATCAACTGGAGTATATAATTTCAGCTTGGTTTGAACTAGCCTCTCACGGAGCGCTGAGAGGTGTCTTAGCTTATCCACCACCTCTCTGGATGGATGCCATAACTTTACGCGATCCTTTGCTCTTTGAGCATATTGAGCAATTCGCAAAGCGTCAACTTTATCATTTTTTCCCCGTTGAAGACCCAGAGACTTTTTAATCTGTATCGGATTTTCTACCCATACATTGGCGGATTGTTTGGAGAAAAATTGTAGCAGTGGGTAATTATACATGCCCGTATGTTCCAAACAAAACAGAGATTCTTTTACTGAATAGTTCTCTAGCTCTTGAAGCCATTTAAGCATAGTTAATATACCATTATCACTATTGCTTACCTGTAAATGCTTTGCTGATCCTAACTCGGAAACCAGCAAACTAATGTCCAAAGTATTCTTGGACACATCAATACCAATAAAGTACTTGTATTCCATATTATGAAGCTTTAGATCAACCTGTCTATGAGTTTCTTTAAAACCTTAATAATAGGCCTCAATGCCTAAATTTCTATTTGAAGCATCTCATATACAAAACAACAGCAGTCTACATCAAAGGTTAAGTCGTTACTTAGTTGGTGTTATAGTTCACTGCTGTCCATTGGTTGATTATTCAAAGATTCTTAAAAAATTCTTTTGATTTCAAGTCTAAAGGTTGGTGTTCTTTTCACCAACAAGCGAAACACTGTGAAATAACCTGTTGAACCCTATCGTCGGATAAAACAAGCTTCCAATCCAGGCAGGTTACAGTAATAAACTCAGCATACTCTTTTGCATATAACTCTTCCATTTAAATGTAATGCCGAGGCAAATTTATCTTATCAGTTTCATAACATTTTCAGTAACTCTGTCACATCTGCTAAACCCAAATTCAAAAATATTTTTATTATTTGATAAGTTGTAAAGTTTGTCTTTAAGCATTTCTTTAGAACGATGTAAACGCATTTTTACATTTGCAACGGTAATGTCTAAAGCGATACTAACTTCTTTCAAACTCATTTCTTCTACTTCTTTCATTATATAAACGGTTCTGTATTTTGTTTCTAAAAGGTCAATAGCGTTCTCCAATAATTGCTTTGCTTCATTCCGTATCATTTTATCTTGCGGATTTAATTGTTTATTATCTGGAATTTCTAAAATAGTGTTGCTCTTTAAATTACCAGATGAGTCGTTTAAATAATACAATTTCCCTTTTTCTTTTAATTGAGCCAGAGATTCATTTATTGCAATACGAATTAGCCAGGTAGAAAATGATGATTCTAATTTAAATTGATACAACTTTGTAAATGCTTTCAGGTAACTGTTCTGCATTATATCTTCAATTTCTACATCGTCTTTTAAATAACTGCGAATTATTCGATACAATTTTTGGTTATTCCGTCTCACTAAAATTTCGTAGAGTTCTTTTTCGCCACCGAGAATACGCTTTATAACTTCCGATTCTTTTATTTTATGATTATTAGAATCATAAATGTTTATAGCTTCCATTTTATTATGTCTTTTCCTTTAGATAAGGGGGCATAGAAAAAGTTACAAAATTTTGTATCCTTTTTTAAAATCCGTCATCAAAAGGGTGTAACAAATTTATAAGCAACTAAAAAGTAAAATTATGGATTCGAACGTACAACTGGTAAAAAATGTATTAAAATACACCTTTGGTTTAGTGCCAATCGTTGCAGGATTAGACAAATTCACCAATATTTTAACCGATTGGAGCCAATATATTTCGGAAGGTTTTGCTGGAGTGCTCCCTTTTGAGCCTTCTACCTTTATGATGATAGTTGGTGTTATCGAAATTGCAGCAGGTATTTTGGTGTTGACAAAAACAAAAATTGGTGCTTATGTGGTTTCTGCTTGGTTAGTAGCTATTGCATTAACATTAATTTTTAGCTGGAGTTATGTAGATGTTGCTGTAAGAGATTTAGTTATGGCAATTGCTTCTTTTAGTTTAGCTAAACTATCGGAAAAATAATTTTAGTAAAGCCCAAAATTAATAAAATGAAGTTGGAAATTTAAGCATTTCCAAAACCTCACATATGAACTAACAATAGTCCCTGCGGGGTTTTTCGCTTTGAAACAGTTCTTATCCCGGCGAGGAAACCCCGCGGAGACTTCAATGTTCAGATCAGAAAATTTTTTTTCTCTCACCTAACCGGTGGCTGAAGCCAAGTATCTTCCGCACCAGAGTTAAGCCAGAGTTAAGATTATAACGAAGAGCAGGCTTAATCTTCCGCTCCTTCTTCAGTGGCCGGCTCAGGCATAGGCATCGGCACATTCGAACACCAGATATCGCGATACTTCTTCCACTGCCCATCTTCCTCTTTCCATAGAACGATATACTTTCCATGATCCAGGCTGTTGCCGCTTGTATCGGTAACTTCATAAACACCTTCTCCAACCAGCACATCCTCATTGCCCCATACCGAAGTAGACTCAAGCTTCAGACCGATATTGTCTATCATTCCTAAAAATGCCAGGATTGCATCACTTCCTGAAACAGGTTCAGCGTTGTCTGGCATGATGATGGCATTGCTATGATAGAGAGTAGCAGCCGCAGCTGAATCTCCATTATCAACGGCTTCCATAAACTTTTGATTGGCTTCCCCAATCATTGCCTTTACTTCTTCCAGATCAAAAGTTGAAACTGGTTCTCCAGGCTGGTTACTGCAAGAGGCAAGTGCACATGCCAGTGCAACTGCCGAAATAAATTGGATGGTTTTCATTGGTTGGTTTGATTACATTTGGATAACTGGATAAGTTATGGAAAAGTGAATTGAACGACAAGGGAAAACGTAGAAATAAAAGGGCTAGTCATTTCTTTTTCCCATAGCAATCCGGATTAATCCCGAAGGGATTTAATTTTTAATAACACGGCATGAAATGCCGTGCAAACCAAAATCCCAGATAACAACCCCGCAGGGGTTGAACTATAACAAATACTTTTCTTCATATGGGGAACGTAAGCGGCCATGTTCAACTGCTGAATGTTGAAGAGGTCTTTCTGTCCTTTTTCTGATGTTTTCTTTTTCCCATTGCAATCCGGATTAATCCCGAAGGGATTTAATTTTTAATAACGCGGCATGAAATGCCGTGCAAACCAAAATCCCTGATAACAACCCCGCAGGGGTTGAACTATAACAAATACTTTTCTTCATATGGAATACCATGTTCCGTCAGTAAGTCAATGTACTCCTCACGAAAGGTTGTTGTCCGGTGATGCGCTTCCTGGTTCTTTATGTAATTGATCAATGCATCTTTCCGGTCTACAGCATAAGTAAAAGCGCCGTAGCCAACTTGCCAACCGGTAAACCCATCAAATATTCCTTTCTCTTTAATTAACTTGGTGCTTGCCAATTTGATGTCCTTCACCAGATCGGAAAGGGCGATGGAAGGATGTAAATGAGTAAGGATGTGGAGGTGATCTTCTACGCCATTGATTTGATAAAGGTGACACTTTTTGTTGTCCAGGATTCCCCAGATGTATTTAAAAAGTTCTTTGCGGTATGTGGCGGTCAATACGGGCGCTCTGTTTTTTGTGCTAAACACAATCTGATATAGTATCCGGGTGTAGGTGCTCATAGTTTTGTTTCCCATCCGGATTTCATCCGGTCCTCCCCGGATTTTCATCCGGGGTTATTTATATTAAATCCTTTCAGGATTTTGATACTTCTCCCTTTCAGGATTCTGATTCTTCTCTATTGAACCGCTTCGCGGTTCAGGTATCTCATCTTTTTTTATCCCCGGATTTCATCCGGGGTTATTTATATTAAATCCTTTCAGGATTTTTTCTATCCATACCTCAACCTCAGGAAGTACTTTATATAAATTCAATACTTTTTCACTAATTCAATATCATTTGCACCAGACAACTCTATCTCTCCTCCATCTATTAGCATTCTTACCTGGTTTATAATTTCTTCGTGTTTCGATTTTGGCCAGTAATCAAGGAATTCCGGGATGGAAATTTTTTTATCACCTAGTTTTTCCTTGAGCAGTTTTGTATCAATAGGAACCGGGTTTTCTTTTCTGGCCACACATACATCACAGATTCCGCAGGGTATATAAGATATTTCTCCAAAATAATCCAGCAACTGCTGAGTCCGGCAACGGCGATCATTGGAAACATAAGCCACCATACTTTCAGCCTTACTGATTTCCAGCTTAGACCGGATTTCATACTGTTTAGCAGCCATTGGAAGTTTCGTAGCTTCATATCTTCGGTTTACAAAGCCCAGCGAAGGTTTATCACTACCGGGAATATAATCGATAAACCCGTGTTCTTTTAAATGAGTAAATTTATTTGTGATTTCTATGATTTCAATTTCAGCAAGTCGGCTTACATCCTGTTCATTAATATTTACATAATTGTTAAATACCTCCCCGCCATAGAGTCGAAGCAAACCTTTTACAATCTTATCCGCGGTTTTATCACTCACTTGTTTTTTATACAATGTTTGCTGATCAATGATAATTCTAAGTCGTGAAGGATTTTTATATCCTTCAGAAGTTGCTATTATTCCTTCACTTTCAAGTACCCGAACTGCTGCTGCCGTCTCAATAGGATTAAAATTAAAATTTTTGCAAAATTCTTTAATGTTGAATGGGAATAATTCTTCGGATTCTGAACCGACAGCTACCCGGAAATAATTGGCAAGCGCCTGGTAAACT
This sequence comes from Cyclobacteriaceae bacterium, assembly GCA_036397995.1. Taxonomy (GTDB): domain Bacteria; phylum Bacteroidota; class Bacteroidia; order Cytophagales; family Cyclobacteriaceae; genus DASWHX01. Next base: position 3,103 of record DASWHX010000181.1, on the reverse strand, counting down.
TTTTGGATGGATTTTAGATCTGGTCTTCCCTGCTTTACTTTTTCAATAAGATCCTCCAAATCATTTTCGTGATAAACAATTACCGCGTAGGCCTTTTTTTCGTCACGACCTCCTCTTCCCGCCTCCTGATAGTAAGCTTCAGGATTTGCCGGAATATCCATGTGAACCACCAGGCGCACGTCAGGTTTATCTATCCCCATTCCAAAAGCATTCGTAGCCACCATAATCCTTTTCTTATTTTTCAGCCAGGACTCCTGTCGGGAAATTCTTTGCTCCATGGTTAATCCGGCATTGTAGTATTCCGCATTCATCCCTTTTTGTGAAAGATATTCAGCCAATTCTTTTGTTCTTCGTCTTGTATTGGCATACACGATAGCAGTGCCGGCAACCTTTCCCAATATTTCCAACATTTTTTCATTCTTATTTTCTGTTTTTCGAACTGAATAAGAAAGATTTGCCCTGCTAAAACTCTTAACAAATACTTTCGGATCTTTTAGCTCAAGGTACCTGGTTATGTCTTCCCTTACCTGCGGAGTGGCCGTAGCGGTTAGCGCGATTATATTCGCGTCCGGCTTCAATGATCGTATTTCTGCTATCTGCAAATAAGGAGGGCGAAAATCATAACCCCATTGAGAGATACAGTGAGCTTCATCTACGGCAAAAAATGAAATATTCATCTTTTGCAATCGTTCAAGAAAAATTTCTGTTTTAAGTCTTTCGGGTGAAACATAAAGAAATTTGATTTTTCCATAGATACAATTGTCAAGGAGGATATCTATCTCCCGCATTTTCATTCCCGAAACGATCGCTTCCGCTTTGATTCCTCTTTTCTTCAGGTTTTCCACCTGGTCCTTCATTAAGGCAATCAAGGGTGAGATAACAATCACCAATCCTTCCCGCATCATTCCCGGAACCTGGAAACAGATAGATTTACCACCTCCCGTGGGAAGCAAAGCCAGGACATCCTTTCCATCAGCAACGGATTCTACAATATCCTGCTGCAAAGGACGGAAGGCATCAAACCCCCAATATTTTTTTAGTGTTTCAACTGAATTGCCCATAAAGGCCAGTCTTCTTTTTTGCAACTAAGATAGGCCATATTCAAAAATAAAATATCTCTTATTCTCCTGGGCCGGGATTATCGATAATGATTAAATTATTATTCGTGCCTTAAATTATTCGCAGGATTCGTCATAGTTGTCTTCACCGCATGGTAAGAGATTGTTAGCATGGCTACCAATAAAGAAATACCTCCGGCAGCCAGAAAAAATACCGGTGTAATGGATACCCGGTATGAAAATCCATTCAACCAATTACTCATAGCAAAATAGGTTACCGGAACTGCCAATACCAATGCAATTGCAATCATGATCAGGAAATCCCAGGCAAGCAGAGTGAGCAATGTCTGATTAGATGCACCAAGGATTTTACGCATGCTGATTTCTTTCACCCTTGCTGTCATATTTAGCGAAGCAAGTCCAAGCAAACCTAAACTGCCAATCAGGATTGCCAGAATGGATGCAGAAGTAACCACCTGTTCCAGGTGCCGATCATTTTCGTATTGAGCATCCAGGGTTTGATCAACGAAAGAAAAGTTAAATTCTTCGCCTGGACTGAGCTTGTTCCAAACGGCTTTTATTTTTTCTACGGATTCACTCAGATTATCACTGCTCATAGAAATCATTAATTTCGGTGCGATTGAGGTTCCAATTCCTATATCCGAGATACCTTTTAAGATTATTCCAGGATCCATCACCATGACAAGTGGGGTCACCTGACCATGAAGGGAAGCATAGTTAAAATCCTTTACCACTCCAATTATTTCATGATCCGGGAAATCATTGCCGGGAATTTTTTCAATTAATGGATCTTCCCAGGCATATTCCTTGGCAAATGCCTCATTGATAATTATTCCACGTCTTATATCGGAAGGGATATTGACATCAAAATTTCTACCATGTTTAACTTCAATTTGCAGAGCCGGGATATAATCTTCATCAATACTATTCATATCGAAATTTCTGAAATTCCCCTCAGAATCCGTATATCCCACACCTGTCCAACCACCGGTGCCCATAATATGACTGGCAACTCCAACCTTGACGACTTCAGGTAATTTCATCAATTCATTTCTAAATGGTTTCGATGCCTGCATCCCGGACTCAACCACTGCCGAATAGCGGCCCGCACTTATGTTTAGAGGTACAACTAGTACTTGTTCTTTTTTAAACCCTAAATCTTTATTTCGAAGAAAATTTATTTGCGAACGCATAATAAGTGTACTGGAGATTAAAAATATGGAGAACACAAATTGCACAATCACCAGCAATTTCCTCAGCGTTTGCTTTCCTCCGCCAACTTTTACATCATTCTTTAAAACCATGATAGGTCTGAATCCGGATAAAATAAAGGCCGGATAGCCTCCTGCAAAAAAGGTAATTAGACCTGCCAGCACTCCAAGAAACAAAATAGTGGTACCGGAAATATTCAAGGCCAGGGTCTTCCCGGCCAAATCATTGAAAAGAGGTAAACCTAATATAGAAAGCAAAACCCCCATCCCAAGGCTGATGAGAGTTACAAGGCTCGCCTCTGCCAGAAATTGAAATATCAGTTGACGTCTTTGAGCGCCTGCAACTTTGCGCACTCCAACTTCTTTAGCACGGACCATAGATTGGCCTAATGAAAGCGTCATAAAGTTAACTGCCGCAACAACTAATATAAGTACGGCTATTGCCGACAGGATATATGAATATTTCGGGTCAGAAACCGGCGCGTATCCAACCGGCATGTCAGGATTCAGATGTATATCCGTAATAGGCTGCAGTCCGATAGAGTAAGTTCCTTGATCAAAATCAGGAAGAATCTCATTTATCAGATTGGGAAATTTATCTGCAAGTGCCTCAGCGTGATTATTCTCATCAAGCAATATATATGTTTCACAGATTACATTTGTCCAGCTATCTACAGTTCTTGGATTATATAGCGTTTTATAATGCAGGTCTGAAATTAGATAATCAAATTGCAAACTTGAATTGGCAGGAATATCACTGAGAACTGCTTTCACAAAGAAATTCTGAAATTCTGCTCCCATTTGAATTTCCAT
>DASWHX010000180.1:0-5171 GCA_036397995.1 Cyclobacteriaceae bacterium | reverse complement strand
AACCTTTCCGACACTTTGCTTTAATTATCTATCTCCTTGCGGACGCGCACCTGATGTACTTCCTGGGGTTTGACCAGGCCGCCTAAATCTGCTTGCAGGAACTACCTGACCGTTGGGTAAAGTTATCATGGGCTCCAATTCAATTGGCTCAAATTCCGTTTCCTTTCTAAGTCTTTTGCCATCCATCTCGGGAATTAGATTCACTGGAACATTCTCCAGACCTAAGGGTGTGGAAACAAAAACTTTGTCTGCACTACTTAATCCAGCCAGAATTACTGCTTCATTCGCGTTAGTTTCGCCCACTTCAACCTCCTGCTTTGTTGTTCGCAGACCTTCTTTCTTATAGACAAATGTGATTGAATCATTGTGGTTAAATAAAGCCTCTAATGGAATAAATAAAACGCTGTCCAGCTCCATGGTGAGAATATTATTACTGGTTGTCATTGAAGGCCGGAGCAGCGGATCTGAACCTCTCACCTGAATGTTCACCTGGAAAACCTTTGCATCGCTGTTTGGTCGTTGCTCACCCACATTTGCCACATTTATAACCATACCGCGCAATTTTTTTTCCGGGAACGCATCAAGGCCAATCTCAACCGGTTGTCCGGGCTTAATTTTTCTAACATCCACTTCGTTGACATAAGTTTTTGACATCATTACGTTCAAATCCGGAAGTGTGGCAACCACAGGATCCCATCCGTTTACCTGAGAGCCTTCTCTAATAGGTTTTCCATCCCATCCCTTTCTGAAAATTACCATTCCATCTTCCGGTGCGGTGATGGTGAATGATTTCATTACATCCAGCATCCCGTCATATTCTCTACGGGTTTTGGACAATGAGGCGGCAACTTCCTGCATCTTTGCCTTATTTTGTTGGAGCTTAATTTTGTAATTGTCCCTGGCTTGTTGAAATGCTCTTTTTGCTTTATCCAGATTGATCTCCGCCTGTTTCACTGTTGCAGGGGGTTCGAATTGGGATTGCGCCAGGGTAATTTCCGCTTCCTCAACTCCATATTCAAGATTTACCAGCTCATTCCTGGCCTGCCGCATCTGTAGTGCTGTATCCAGCTGAGTTTGAATATACTGAGATTCTTTCTGATCGAGGTCAGACTGGGCATCCTTGATTTTATTTGTCAACTCCGACTTATCCAGATCTGCCACCCAATCCCCTTTCTTCACTACAGTGCCTTCTTCAATAATTTTTTCAATGGAAAGATTAAATATCCGGTAATTACGAATGCCGGCCGGACCCAAAATCTGTACCGAATTCTTTGCCTCCAGTTCTCCGGTTGTTTCTATTTCAACCAGGAACTTACCCTGCTTCACAGTTGCAAGTATTTCAGCGGCCTCCTTATTCTTATTTCCTTTAACTACGAAATAGCCTATGAGTACTGTTACGACTATACCCGCGGCGATTAAAATACTTTTCTTCATTTTGATCAGGTTGTTATTGTTGTAACCTTAATTTATTTACAAAGTTACGGTTAAATTCATAAAGTGTTGTACCATGTAAATAATGCAAGTACCATTTATAAAATATATATCCGGATGAAAACGAAAAAGTGCCTTCAGTATTTCTAAAGGCACTTTTTCGAATGAACTTGCACTGTTTTACTTATATGGATATTTTGTGATCTTGACACCCTTTACCGCATTTTCTAAACTCAGTTGACCCCGATCAAACTGAGTAAGTACAGATTTTTTTACTGCAAGATCGATCGACTCCGGCATATTACAACCCTTGCATTCGGTTAGTTGTACTTTTATCATCAGATTCTCCTCTTCTTTCAAACTTCGGATTGTCCTGCCGTATTCAACCATTGCATTCAGTATTGCCTTTTCAAATTTGGGATACGCTTCTTCTACTTTCTTAAGACCTTCTTCCCTGGAAATTTTTTCTTCACCAAGAGTTGGCATACTGAAGTAATCATTTCCCAGATTGTTTCTGGAATATACGCGCATGTTATAAATTACTCCAAATCCTTCCAGTCTTTCATATGATGGAGAAGAAGATGTCCAGTAAGTTTCTGTTAAATCTGATCTGAATGCCCGGCCAATTATGCTGGAGAATAATTCCAGGTCTGGCTCCTTTTTGCTTGATGCATCAAGATCATAATTCATTACCACTTTACCCATAGCCTGATCCCTGGATATTTTTCCTTGCTTGTAATCGATCAGGTCTGATTTACGGATTTCAGCAGAAACTCCCATATTCCGCTTCGCCTCGTCGATGGAATAAAAACCCCCGTCTCGTTCCTCAGAGATAACTGCTCGTTCCCCAGAGATAACTGCATAGCTAAAATCTGATTTCTTTTGAACCACCATAATTTTATCTTCGGCTTTCAATTGATTAATCAGGTCGGCATAATCTACAAGAAACGTTTTCATTACCTGAGTGATCATGTTCCTGGTCGCTTCTTGCAGGCTATCCAATTTACTTTGATCAATGCTTATCCTCTTGCCTCCTACTATTGTGTACGTAGCTGATCCGGATGAACCTATTCCCCAATGGACACTTTGTCTTGAAGAGAAGTTGCTGGGCAAGGAGAGTATTACACCATATCCTTCAATGTAAGTGCCATTTACATTACTGCCCCAGAAGCTTCTTTCTCCATCCTGATTAGCAAGCCTGGAAAGAATATCCTCCGCAATTTCCAGATCTGTTTTCATTCTGGCAGCATCGTAGCTTTGGGCCCACGCGGTTACCGTCAGCAGCATTAAGGAAAACGCCCAAATACTTGTTTTTACATTTTTCATTTTAGTAATTATTAAAGTCTTATTCATTTCTTGTTGAATTCACTGAATTAATTATACTGGCCAGAAGCACACCGGCCTCTTCAAATTTTGATTCTGAATTATCCCGGAGTGTCCTCAGATTTTGATCAATAATAGTTAAATCCTCAACGCGCTGCCGGTTAATAAACGAACTAAAGTCAGCCAGCAATCGCTGCACATTTTGCTCTTGTGCCTTATTATTAACCTCAATGAATTCCGCGATTGATTTCAGGTTTTGATCCTTTAAATTCTGAACCAGCAGATTAAGCTCCTCTCTTTGAGAACTGGTTTCATTATTTACCATTCTGATAATTTCCTTGTTGTTTTGATTTCGGAGATCTACGAGTCTTACATCCACTTCATCTCTAAAATTCTCGAATCGGCGCTCCAGATCCTGATTAGTCCCGGCTTGCAGTTCCTTTACTTTTTCATTGATCATCTGATCCATTTCTTCCCTGGTCAATAATCGTTCGGAAGAATCTTCATTGCCCCAAGCTAAGGTTAACTCATTACCGGAAACTTTGATAGAAGCATCCGTAAGATAACCGACGAGAAATACAAAAAGTATGGAGGCGGCAACAGCCATCCAGGTGCGATATGGTTTCAATTTTGAAATTGCGGATTCTTTTCCCTCAAATAATATTTGGGGTGGAATCACTTCCTTGTCACCAAGCCTTCCCATAATATCCCGGGTTTCTTTTATTTCATTGAAATCTTTTTGCAGACCGGAATCTTCATTCAGTGCCACTTCCAACTCTGCTTTACTTTCCGGATCAATTTCCCCATACAGGTAAGAAATCAAATCACTTTTTTCCCATTTCCTAGCCATAATAAACTGTGTCTTTAGTTACATTTTTCTTTACAAGTATTTTCCGGAGGGCACTAATGCCGTAATACAATCTCGATTTGGCTGTGTTCTCCGATATCTCAAGGATTTCCGCAATTTCAATAAATTTCAATCCTTCATATTCTTTCATTATTACAATCTCTCTTTGTTCCTCATTAATTAAACTCAAGGCATCTAACAGAATTTCAGCTAATTCATTTTGCTGAAATGTCCTGTCCGGGTTGTATTCTGTCCCTTCTACATTTTGTACTTCATCGCTTTCGGTATCAAAAGTTACTTTGAGGTGAGTCCGTTTTCTTCTTCGCTCCTCCTCATGACAAAGATTCGAAGCCACCCTGTAAATCCAGGGCTTGAATTTCGACGGTTCTCTTAAAGTCTCAAGTTTTAAATTCACTGTAATAAATGTCTTTTGCGATATTTCCATAGCCATATCATGATCGCAGAAATACTTTAATGCATAATTGTAGATTCGCTTGTACCAAAGATTCACCAGCTGGTTAAAGGCACCTATATCCCCTTTAGCAGCTTTGAGAATCAGGTTATCAGCATGTGTCATTGCAATATCCAGCAAAGTTTCTGCATACATAATCTACTGTTTTACACTTCTTGGATGGTATCTGAGAACAAAAAGTTCTATGTGTGCCATTTTATTTACAAATAATTCAATTATCCCTTATTTTGAGGCATTTTTGAACCAATATCAGGTTAAAAATAAGAGTTTTCTGCATTGAAAAGGCTAATAAGCTTAATGCTAAGGGTTTTTCCCAGACCATTTCTCCAGCGGGTGGCGCCTACTGGGATTCGGCTAGTTGCGATATTTTACATGGGCAACAAGGTTACTTGTCCTATTTCAGGAAAGAGTTACCGAAAGTTTTTGCCCTATGGACGTGAAAATCCGAGAGCAAACGCATTATGTCCCGATTGTCTGAGTCTTGAAAGACATCGTCTGTTATGGTTATATATGAAGGATATGACCGATTTTTTTACTGCCCGGAAAAAATTACTGCATATAGCTCCGGAGCAATGTCTTATGGAGAAATTCCGTAAGATGAAAAACCTGGAATATGTAACGGCAGATCTTGAGTCGCATCTGGCAGATCTAAAATTTGATTTGCACAATATTCCATTGGATAATAATTCTTTTGATGCAATCATCTGCAATCATGTGATGGAGCATGTTGAGAATGACAGGGTCGTGATGCGTGAATTGTTTCGCGTAATGAAGCCGGGAGGCTGGGGCATTTTTCTGATACCGTTATATTTTCCCTTACCTGAAGAAACGATTGAAGACCTGGCCATTACGGATCCAATAGCCCGGGAAAGGCTTTTTGGCCAAGGTGATCATGTACGCAAATATGGAATGGATTATATGGATCGTTTAAAGGAAGTTGGTTTTAGTGTGAAAGCCGATAAATATGCATCCTATCTGTCTGATGAGGATATTAAGCGATATGCTTTGCAGAGAAATGAAATTATTTTCTTCTGCCAAAAAGATAGCGGAGACCTTCGATAATAAACCCAATTCCGTAAGCGGTTAATTGAATAAATG